>CAIWTN010000176.1 GCA_903915625.1 uncultured Pseudomonadota bacterium
GAGTGAGCGAGCATCTACATCTTCTGCTGCATCGGCGGAAGTGCCCCCAGGCAACGTACAAAAGTCGTAGTTAGTCGCAGCCTGCGCCCGACTCAGAGGAGCCAGACAGATGCTTAGACTAAAGATAACGAGTGCTTTGATCATGATGGCTTCATTCTATGGATTTTAATTAATTTGACAATAATTATTATAATATTCATAATATCTCTACAGGATCGAGACTCCGAAATCAATAGAATTGATTAAAAAGAGGCTGCGCCCATGACTGATACCCTAGTTCCCGACCGTATCTTATCGATGGGATTCGGTTTTTTCTCCTCTCAGACGCTACTGACCGCGACCCAGCTCGGGGTCTTCACTGAGCTAGGTAAAGGGCCTAAGACAGGCCCAGATCTCGGTACGATCCTTGGGCTTCATGCCCGCGGCATATTTGACTTCCTCGATGCCCTGGTCGCTTTGAAGTTACTAAACAAGAATGGAACTGGTCCAACCGCTGTTTACAGCAACACAGCCGAGGCATCCGAGTTCTTGGATCAGAGTAGTGAAACGTACGTGGGCGGCATCTTCACCATGTCTGGTAGTCGGCTCTACCGATTCTGGGGAGATTTAGCTGAGGCTTTGAAGACCGGTCAGCCTCAGAGTGAAGTGAAACACAAAGGTAAGCCGCTCTTTGACGAAATCTTTGCGGATGAAGCGAAGTTGGGCCAGTTCTGTGCAGCGATGTCTGGTTTATCGCGCCACAACTTCGATGTGTTCACGGATAAGTTTCCTTTCGCTAACTTCAAGCATCATCTAGATCTCGGTGCATCCACGGGTATTCTCAGCAAACTGGCGGTGACCAAACATCAACATCTGAAAGCGACCGCTTTTGATCTGCCAGCCGTCGCGACGGTGACGCGGGAACATGTGCAAGCTTGGGGCCTAGAAGACCGTATTCAGGTAGTTGGTGGAAGTTTCCTCACAGATAAACTGCCCCGAGCCGACCTCATCACTCTGGGCCTGATACTGCACGACTGGAATCTAGACCAGAAGCGTCAGATTCTCCGCGCCGCATACGAGGCCCTTGAGCCCGGTGGTGCCCTGGTCGTCATCGAGAACTTGATTGACGATGAGCGCCGGGAAAACGCGTTTGGGCTCCTCATGTCCCTCAATATGTTGATCGAATTCGGCGATGCATTTGACTACTCATTTGCCGACTTTAGCGGGTGGTGCAAGGACATCGGCTTTACACGATTTGAAAAGATTCACATCCACGGCCCGTGCAGCGCCGGGATTGCGTATAAGTGACCTAAGTGGGGTCAGGCACTGGCGCTAACCTTCCTAAACACGCTCACTACATATTCAGTATGAAAGAACGGGCGAATATCACCGGGATTCCACCCTATGTCACCATGCATTTTGTCGAGATCCCTAAGCTAATTGGTAAATTAGGACAGGACGTGCGACCACCGGAAGACTTCCCTTTGCTCAACTGGTGCAAGTTTTTGTACAATCCAAACCACCCCGGTTTGGATGAGGTCATTGCCACCATGCCCGCACTCAAAAAAGCCAAAAAGAAACTCGAAGAAATCTCCGCTAACGAAGAGAACCGCGAGATTGCCCGTATGCGCGAGCGAGGACGTCGGGATAACGAGAGCGATCTGGAGGATGCTCTAGTCCGATGTAGAGCCGAGGGTAAAGCCGATCCGGCTGTTGACGTCAAAAGATAGGAGCCACCAATGGGCAGCTGTCGGTGGACTATCTGAAAGTCGCCTCGGACGATTACAATGGTAGCAAGAGAAACTGGCTCCTCAAATTTGACAAGCATAGCAGGCTCAGATGGAATGGCTGAAATCAGTAGAGAGAAAGCTCCTTCTGAGCCGACTTTTAACTCGGTCTGGCGATCAAGCGTGGGGGTTTTTAGTCCCCATCGTCCTGATCAAAATATTTGCTAGAGACTCTTTGCCAGCACTTATCTATTTTTTTTCCGTTTTGCTGGCGGGGGTCTTAATTACCCCCCGCATCGGGCGATTGATCGACAAGACAGCTCGCTTCAAGCTGATTAGCATCGGCATCGCACTTCAGATGATTTGCGTCACAATCACCTTAGTAGTTATGGCCGTGCTGGACGGAATTCACGCCGGAGAGTTCGACCGCTGGGATCTGAGGGTAGTCTTGCCGTTGGTGATCCTGGTGCTTACCGGCGTAACGACGTGGGTAGGAGAGACTATCATGGACATTACTGTCGCAAACGACATTGTCCCTACCCTCATTCCTGCCGATCGCATCGGTGCGTTCAATAGCAAATTCCGTCAAGTTGACCTCCTGACTGAAATTGCGTCCCCTGTCGTGGCAGGGCTTATTCTGAGCTTGGTGCCTTTGAGCTATAGTTCAATCGGTTTAGCGATCATTTGGCTGTGGAATTTTATTTCATACATTCCGGAATACAAATTATTGAAAGACGCTTTTGCCCTCAGCCCGTCACTGCGATCCGAAAAAATCAAATTTGTTGAAGCTAATAAAGTTGGGATTTGGCGACGGCTCATAGCTGGGTGGCCTGAGTTCCGCAGGCAAAAGATTTTCCTCGCGATGGCTGCCTATTCGTTGCTTTGGCTTTCCGTGCTTAGCCCGCACGGCGTGCTGCTTACAGCATTTCTAAAAAACGCCTGGAGCCTACCTGAGATCGTCCTTGGCGTCTTTCGAGGCCTCGGAGCTATTTTCGGATTGATCGCGACCTTGCTCTTTCCAGCGATACTTAAAAAGTCGGGGCTGATTAAAAGTTCAAAAATATTCCTAACGTTTCAGGCCGTCACGATTTTCTTCGCGTTCATTTGTTTTCATCTAAATGCCTGGATAGGACATGCCGCTTTTCTCGGTTTTGTTCTGTTATCTAGAATCGGCTTGTACGGTTACAGCCTAGCTGAAGCCCAAATGCGCCAGATGTATATTCAGAGTTCACATAGGGGACGCGTAAATGGAACGGCGTCCGCATTGAATTCCCTGGCTACGTTGACGCTATTTGCCGCTAGCCTGGTGTTTTCCGAGGCAGAGCATTTTGGGGCCTTGGTATCTCTATCTACTCTTGCCGTAATCTCCGCTTCCCTCATGGTTCTTTGTTGGAAGCCAGATCTTACTGACGCAAATTCTCTAGGTCCCCCCGACCACCCAACGCCTCAATAATTAGCTCGCCCATCAATGCCACAAAATCGGCATCGGCATTAAACATCGACTGGACTACCACTTTTGGCGCCGGTTTGCCCAACCGTTTCGCCTCATCGGCAATGCGATTTGGTTCGTCGATCTGATGATCGTATAATGTTTCCAAGCTATCCACAGTAAAGGAAACGAGCCCATTGATCAGAACACCGCTGCAACCAGATTGAACTACCTGGGTTAATGCGTCATCAGTGTTCGGGCGAGTCCAGCCAAGGAATGGTATTTCATCGTGATTCTGGAAGCCGAAATGGACGCGGTCTGCACCATAATATTCTTTCAGAGCTTCGACATTTCTGAGCACCTGCGGCACATAGGGATCACCTTCTTTGACTAGGCGATTGACGAGCCCATGCATGGGCAGAAACACGCAAAGCTTTTTGGTGTCGATATTTGGGAAACTATTGCTAAGGCCAGAGTCTATGCGCTTCGTCAGAAGGTCCAGGAAGCGCCGGTCATCAGAAAAGCTTCTGATACCCACGACATCTACTTGCCACTCTGGATGAGCTGCTAGGTACTCCCTGACATGCCTGAACACAATTTGTGCCGTAACTTTGGAATACTGAGCGCCCTGATAACCAACGACAAGCCGTTTGACCTGATCCGCCTGAGCCCTGGCCAGGGCATCTTTGACAAAAGGCTGGGTCATCGTGAAACCAACGTAGCTTTTTGCGTCATAGCCTTCGGCACGGAGAGCCTCTGCCACAGCTTCGGCCTGGACGGCCGAGCGTTGCCGCATTCCTGACCTGCCACCGATTGCAGCGTATTCTTCAAGGAGGCCACGTCGCTCGATATACCAACCCAAGTCAGCAATACTGGCGCTAAGCCAAGGATGTAAGGGGAGAACATCTGGATCAGTAAGCGTATTCCGCAAAAAGCCTTGTAGCTCTGTCTCAGGCTGATCGATGTCTCCGAAGGAGCCGAATAGCACGCCAACGCGGTCCGGTTGGTTAGCCTTGGCAACCGAAGGGCTCAACGCTAGTAAAAAGCACGCAAAAAGCAAATTCGAATTCACAGGAGTCTCCCGATCCTCGGCCAAACATAATTTAGATTATCATTTGTGATCTTTTCGGACTTATCCGATGAGCCATGTCTCACAGAGTAGTAGCAAGGGTCAATGAAAACTGTGAGTTCAGGGTCACGGATCCGGACCGACTAGCAGCGCCATAAAGGCGTTACGTTTAATGGCTGTCATTTCGGTAGCATCTGCCTCTTCGCCGCCCACAAACTTAAGGCGGAACGGAGGCAGCACGATCTAAGCTCCCCGCTGAACTTGGCTCTGCGCCGCAACCCACGTCTTGATGCGTTTTTCCAAGAGGTCCAACGGAACCGCACC
>CAIWTN010000177.1 GCA_903915625.1 uncultured Pseudomonadota bacterium
GCCAAAGATTTACATAACCGTATAGTTTGTGGCGTAGATGTGGAAAATCTTGACAGCCTGACAGGTTTGTTCAAGAAATCAAGGCCAGACGTTGTTATCAACTGTATTGGAATGGTCAAACAGCTAGCAGCGGCAGTCGACCCACTGGTTGTACTCCCCGTCAATGCGCTGTTGCCACATCGACTAGCCCGGCTTTGCGAAGTGGCTGGTGCGCGATTGGTGCATATAAGCACAGATTGTGTATTTTCTGGCGTCAAGGGCATGTATACGGAGGCCGATGTACCAGATGTCACAGACCTTTACGGGCTCAGCAAATACATAGGGGAGGTGGATTACCCCCATGCTATTACTCTACGCACCTCTATCATTGGACACGAATTATCTGGTTCTCAAAGCTTGGTGGGCTGGTTTCTAAGTCAGCGAGAAGGGGTGAGGGGGTTTCGGCGAGCGATATTTTCTGGCCTACCTACAGTGGAATTGGCGCTCGTTATTCGAGATTACGTGATACCTAGGCCTGAACTACATGGGCTCTACCATGTCTCTGCAAAAGCAATTAATAAGTATGAGCTTTTGCGGCTCGTTGCAAATGTCTACGGCAAATCAGTGGAAATTCATCCGGACGACCAGTTCGTCATTGACCGTAGCTTGGATTCGACTCTATTTTGCCAAGCTACTGGCTATCATCCGAAAGAGTGGAGCGAGCTTATCCAACTCATGCATGAGTTTCAATAATCCAATTTTTAAGAAGCGAACTATGTCGATGTTTAAGCAAGATGAATTGAAATGCATGGCTGAAAATTGTGCTCAAAAGATCACGCAGACTGTAGAGGGGACGCAATATTTTAATGAGCCTTTCCGTCATATAGTCATTGACGAATTTTTCGACTCAAAGTTGGCGAATGCCTGTCTTGAGTACTTTCCGGCGTTGGACGACCCAAGTTGGGAGCATGCAAATGACGCGGATATTGAGGTGAAATTTCGGACGACGTGGCGGTCAGAGTTTGATGTTCCGGAGGGCATCGTTGATGCCGTTCGAATTCTCAACTCGGCGCTGTTTTTAAAGGCATTGGGGGACCGGATTGGTATTCCAAAAATTATCCCCGATCCTTATTTTACAGGCGGGGGGCTTAATGTGACGACCACTGGTGGCCTGCTAGATGTGCATGTTGATGGCAACTATCACGATGCTACTGGTTTGAATCGACGAATAAACGCAATTCTCTACCTTAACCCTGATTGGCAAGCTGGGTGGGGTGGGGAGTTTGGTCTTTATGACACACATGGAGATGTTTGTCTCAAGGAGGTGGCGCCGCTTTTTAATCGACTTGTCGTTTTCGATTCGCATGATGCCAGTTTCCACGGCTTACCTGCTCCGTTAGCTTTTCCTCCAGGGAAAACACGGAAGTCGATCATCCTTTACTACTACACCAAGGCTGCGCGACCCAATGAGCAGGTGGTTGTTTCAGAACCTCACAGCGCCCTTTGGAAGAAACGAGATTTATTGGACAAACGCGGCAATAAGACAAGAAATTTTAACTAATAGGATGCGATACACAAGAATGTTTATTGATAAAGTACTGCTAATCACGGGGGGGACCGGTTCGTTCGGCAATGCCGTCTTGCAACGCTTTCTTAGCTCCGATCTCGGTGAGATTCGCATTTTTAGTCGCGATGAAAAAAAGCAAGAAGACATGCGCATTGCGCTTAACAGTGACAAGGTCAAGTTTTACATTGGCGATGTGCGCGAGTACGACAGCATTCACGATGCCTTGCGTGGGGTCGACTATGTGTTTCACGCAGCAGCCTTGAAGCAGGTGCCCTCATGTGAATTTTACCCGATGGAGGCCTTGCGCACCAATGTGCAAGGTGCTGAAAATGTGATGCGTGCGGCTATAGCTAATGAGGTAAAGCGGTGTGTGGTGCTTAGTACGGACAAAGCGGTGTATCCGATCAACGCCATGGGCATCTCCAAGGCCATGATGGAGAAGGTGATGGTGGCCAAGTCTCGGCTGTGCAACCCGGGCAAGACAGTGTTGTCGGCAACCCGCTATGGAAACGTGATGGCCTCGCGTGGATCGGTCATTCCGCTGTTTCTTGGTCAGTTGCAGGCTGGTAAACCACTGACGATCACTGACCCCAACATGACCCGTTTTCTGATGTCGCTGGAAGAGTCGGTGGATTTGGTTTTATATGCTTTTGAAAATGCCCGCCCCGGCGACATTTTTGTCCAGAAAGCCCCAGCCTCAACTGTCGGCGATTTGGCCCAAGCAATGAAAGATCTGTTGCGTGCTGCCATTGACATCAAGATCATTGGAACCCGCCATGGCGAAAAGCTTTACGAGTCACTGGTGTCCCGCGAAGAAATGGCGCGTGCAGAAGACCTTGGCGACTATTACCGGATTCCGGCCGATTCACGCGACCTCAATTACGACAAGTATTTTGTTAAGGGTGAGGTCGGAATTTCAGAGATTGACGACTACACCTCGCACAACACCCGCCGCCTGAATGTTCAGCAGGTCAAAGAAGTTTTGATGAAGTTGGAAATCATTCGGGAGGCAGTCCATGCGTAAACTCAAGGTGATGACAATTGTGGGAACGCGGCCAGAGATCATCCGCCTGTCCCGCGTAATCCCAAAATTAGACCAACACTGTGACCATGTGCTGGTACACACCGGCCAAAACTACGATTACGAGCTGAACGGTGTGTTTTTCAGTGATCTTGGTATTCGTAAACCTGATGTTTTCTTGGAGGCGGCTGGGGCTACGGCAGCAGAGACCATCGGTCAGGTCATCATCGCTGCGGACAAGGCCATGGAGGCGCACCAACCCGAAGCGTTGTTGTTGTTGGGGGACACTAACAGCAGCCTAGCAGTCATTGCAGCCAAGCGCAGAAAGATTCCGATCTTTCACATGGAGGCGGGCAACCGTTGCTTTGACTCCC
>CAIWTN010000178.1 GCA_903915625.1 uncultured Pseudomonadota bacterium
ACTACTCAGAATTGTCAGGCCTTTACTCTTAACAAGATGAGCGATGGCGGCAGCTACACGCTAGCTATCAAGAATCCAAATAGTACAACTTGCAGTTTCTCAGACACTAATACTGTAGGTGCCACCCTAACTGTGCACTTACCTCCAGATCATCAGGCTACTATTCCTAATAAACATACGATTTATTCATTTATGGTCATAGGCACTGACGTATACATCTCTTGGATTCCCGGAATTTAGTGCTGAGGCGTTTTACATGAGAAGAGCACGCAAAAGACTTTTTTCACTCAGGCATGCTATCCTCAGCTGTAATCGGCCTAGGGTATTATATTTTTTGTTGGTCAGTTCGGCGCTGGTATGCATCACTATTGCGCTCATCCCAGTAACAGCGTCGGCACAATTTGCACCAGGTGCCTTTCTTAAACCACGACTGCAGTTAATCACCGTAGTGCTGAGCACTCCCGGTGCCGGCACCTGGACGGTGCCGATTGGGGTGATCAAACTTGAATCCATAGAATGCTGGGGCGCTGGTGGTGGTGCTGCGGGATTACCTTCTAACGCTTCTAAAGGAGGAGGTGGTGGCGGAGCCTATGCATCGAAATCCAGTATCCCGACTGTTCCTGGTACTCCAATCAGCTACAGTGTAGGCGACGGAGGAAAATCTAACACCAATGGAGCTGGCGGTAATGGCGGCGATACCTGGTTTAGCGATATGTCAACAGTGCTTGCCACGGGCGGATCCGGAGGCTCTAGCGGCAGTACCAACGGTGGCGCCGGAGGATTAGCGAGCTCTTCAGTAGGCGATACTAAATATGGTGGAGGAGCCGGAGGAGGCTCCCCTTCAGTCGGCGGCGCTGGTGGCGGAGGCGCCGCTTCACCAAATGGTAGCGGAGACGACGCGACTAGCTCGACTGGCACTGCAGGCACCCCAGGGGGATCATCACAGGGTGCTGGCGCTGGAGGACTCGGAGGTACTTCCAATGGTTCCACAGGTGCGAATGGAGCGGTTGGAGGTAGTTCGGAAAACGGCGGTGGTGGTGGTGGTGGTGCAGGTACCGGTACTGCGGGCTATCTAGGCGGTGCGGGCGGTACACCAGGAGGGGGGGCTGGTTCTAGCTCCAAGACCAGTGGCAATGCTCCACAAGCTGGCCCTGGCGGTAACGGGCAAATAAGAATTAAATACTATCGGCATTTCTACACTCCCTAAATCACCGCAAGCCTCAGGGTCAGCCACTGCAGCTAAAACGCTACTATTCGTTGGTCTTCTAAGATCTATTTCCAGCATCATTTTTTCCTGACAGCGAGATCCATCCGGATACAGGTGGGTACATGGCCCCTGGTCTCGCAACCTAACTTGATGCCGCGCAGCAGCGGGTACATAACTATCTGTGGTGTTTTGTCGCTGCCGCGCGGCAGCGATAGTTTGATCCTCCGCTGGTGGCGGCACTGCGGTAGCATTTACATCTGCCACGTTAATTCGGCTCCGACTATCAGCTCATGTCCTGAAAGCGGCCACCCCACCCGACCACTTATTAAAAAGCACCCGAAATCATTGACAAATAACTTAATCTCACGCACTATGGGACCACGCCACGAAATTACATCGAATTCCGTGATGGAGTCCCTAATGTACAATCGAAAGCTCCAACTTACCGATATTCTAGATAGAAAGAGCGTTTTTCTGCTCGGCCCAAGGCAAACCGGCAAGAGCACTTACTTGCGCCAGCGGTTTCCCGAAGCGCGGTACGTGGATCTACTTGAAGCAGATACGTTTCGCGAATTGAGTAGCTTTCCAGAAACTCTGCGGCAGAGTCTGCTGCCGTCCGATAAGCTTATCGTGATCGATGAAATTCAAAAGTTGCCGTCACTTCTCGATGAAATTCAACTTTTGATCGATCGGAACAAGGATCTTCGCTTCATCTTAACTGGAAGTAGCGCGCGCAAACTAAAAAGGGGCGCCGCCAACTTACTCGGCGGCCGCGCTCACTTTATAAATTTTCACCCGCTGGTTAGCCCTGAGCTCGGCGGCGGTGAATCCCGAGTCCTCGACCGCTGCAATGTGGGAGCATTACCCGGAATTATTGACTCACCGGATGCTAAACGAGATCTGAACAACTACGTCGGTATTTACTTGCGGGAGGAAATTCAGGCAGAAGCATTGACGCGCTCTATTGAGAGTTTTGCGCGAGTCCTTAACTTTTCGTCACACTTGAACACCGAACAAATCAACTACACAAAGGTTGGAAACGATGCCGGTGTACCACCAAGGACGGTGCGTGACTATTTTCAAATCTTCCAAGATACACTTATTGCTCATATCCTTGCGCCGTACCAAAAGACTACCAAGCGCAAAGCTGTTGCTACTGAAAAGTTCTATTTTTTTGACACCGGCGTAGCACGAAGTCTAGCTCGCGCAGGAGATATACAGCAGGCAACACCAGCTTTTGGCAAGGCTCTCGAGCATCTAATCTACCTCGAGTTGTTAGCCTATCGCGATTATACGCAAAAAGATGTCGCACTCTACTACTGGCGAAGTCAGTCACAATTCGAAGTCGACTTCGTGATAAATGATTCCATCGCAATTGAAGTCAAAGCAAGTGCACGTGTAGCCAATCAGGACTTGAAAGGCTTAAAAGCTCTGGCAGAGGAACATACCCTGGAGCGCAAAATAGTCGTTTCAGGGGAAAGCGCCCGCCGCACCGTGGATGGTATTGAAATCATCCCTTATGGAGAGTTTTTAACAGATCTGTGGGCTCATCGAATCATATTGTAAGTTCCTTACGACGCTGCCTCAGCCTCCGACTCCCTCGTACAATTAGGCGACTAAAAGAAGTCTAGGGCCAACCGCCCCCCCCTCAGCCCCCATACCCCCAACATCCCTCACCATTTTTTAATAATGCCCTGCCCCCAGTTCGATGCTAAGTTGCCGCACCCGCGCTTTTACTGGTCCACAGGCGTGTGCTTCAGGCCGCGGCTAGACCATTTCTTTCTGGAGGATTTGTAGTGGTTGCATTGATTTATGGTTGTGGAATTTTGGCCTTATTGGCCGCTGCGTTTTACGCGTGGCGCGTGATTCGTGTGCCGATTGAAGCTAGCACGCCGGCACAGGTTGAGCGCTTGAAAGAAATTTCTGGTGCAATCGCCGAGGGCGCGATGGCGTTTCTGTCCCGCGAGTATCTATTTGTCGGTGGGTTCGCACTGGCATTTGCAGTCTTAATCTTCTTCGCATTAAACACTGGCACGCTGCCCTTCAATGAAGGTGCCTACAGCGCGGCTTCGTTCCTCGCCGGAGCGATCACCTCCAGTGTCTGTGCATTCTTAGGCATGAAGATCGCTACGATGGGTAACGTGCGCGCGACGTCGCGTGCACAGGTTAGCATCGGCGCAGCCTTCCGCGTAGCATTTGATGCTGGCGCTGTGATGGGCTTTGGTCTAGTCGGTCTCGGCCTTTTGGCTCTGATCTCAATCGTCTTGGTTTACACCAACCTACTCGGCAAACCTGAGTTGGTTATGGATATGGTTGCTGGCTTCGGTCTCGGTGGATCCACCGTGGCTCTGTTTGGTCGCGTCGGCGGTGGTATCTACACAAAAGCTGCAGACGTCGGCGCTGACTTGGTCGGCAAAGTTGAGCAAGGTATTCCTGAAGATGACCCACGTAACCCAGCCGTTATCGCCGACAACGTCGGTGACAACGTCGGTGACATCGCCGGTATGGGCGCTGACCTTTTCGGCTCTTTGGCTGAAGCTACCTGCGCCGCCTTAGTGATCGGTGCAACTGCCGAAGCGATCGCAACCAATGTCGATGCACTGCTTTACCCAATCGTAATTTCTGCGGTTGGTATTCCAGTTTGCCTTTTCACCGCTATGTTCGCTCGCCTCGGCAAAGACAGCACTGCTGTTGAGCCAGTGCTCAAGCGTCAGCTACTTATCTCCACCGTTTTGATGTCGATCGCTATCTGGCTCGTGACGGATAAAGTCATGGTCGAGAGCTTCACAGTCGGCACGACCGTGGTTTCGAAAACGGGCGTTCTCGTTTCGATCTTGTCCGGTCTTTGGTCAGGTCTTTTGATCGGTTACGTAACCGAGTACTACACCTCGCATTCCTACGCACCAGTACGCTCGATCGCTACGGCATCTGAAACTGGCGCTGCAACTAACATCATCTACGGCTTGAGCGTTGGCTACAAATCGGCTCTTGTTCCAGTTCTTGCTATCGCTGCCACCGCATACGTCTCCTGGACCTACGCTGGCATGTACGGTATCGCCGTTGCTGCGATCGGTATGATCTCGACCATCGCTATCGGCCTAACCATCGACGCCTACGGCCCAGTCTCTGACAACGCCGGCGGTATCGCTGAAATGGCAGAGCTCGGCAAAGAAATCCGCAAACGCACCGACACCCTAGATGCCGCTGGTAACACCACGGCCGCTATCGGCAAAGGCTTTGCCATCGGCTCCGCTGTACTTACAGCACTCGCTCTATTCGCAGCGTTCTTGACCCGTGCTAAAATCGATAGCGTCAACCTACTCTCGCCGACCGTGTTTGCCGGCCTGTTGGTTGGTGGCGTGTTGCCGTTTATCTTCACCTCGCAAACGATGCTGGCTGTAGGCCAAGCTGCTAACGCGATGATTGAAGAAGTGCGTCGTCAGTTCCGCACGATTCCTGGTCTACTGGAAGGCAAAGCTAAGCCTGACTACCGCACTTGCGTCGCAATTTCGACCACAGCAGCTCTGCAGCGCATGATTCCACCGGGCATCCTAGTGCTAGCTTCGCCGCTAGTTGTCGGTGTGCTCTTCGGTGTGCAAGCTCTTGCTGGCCTGCTCGCTGGTTCGCTGATCTGCGGCTTGGTGATGGCACTCTCGGCGTCCAACTCAGGTGGCGCTTGGGACAACGCGAAAAAATACATTGAGACTGGCGCTCACGGCGGCAAGGGCTCGCAAGCTCACAAAGCTGCAGTCGTTGGCGACACTGTAGGCGACCCGTTCAAAGACACCTCGGGCCCATCGCTGAACATCTTGATGAAGCTGATGGCGATCTTGAGCCTAGTATTCGTGCCGTTTATCATCACAGCGCACGAAGCTGTGCTCGCCGCTCTCGGCCTTAAATAAGTTAGGTTAGACGGGCAGCGATGCAACCATCGCCTGCCCAGCAATCCAGGCGGTGGTCCAAGCCGCCTGGAAGTTAAACCCGCCAGTGATCCCATCGACCGCCAGCACTTCACCCGCGAAATATAAGCCCGGAACCACACGACTCTCCATCGTGCGAAAATCGACTTCTTTCAGATGTATGCCGCCAGCAGAGACGAACTCTTCTTTGAACACGCCCTTACCGGTAATTTGATATTGGCCGCGGTGGAGTTCATTCAGCAACCGCTCCATTTCATCTTTAGTCACATCGGCGTAAGTGCGCTCATTATCTAGGCCTAAATACTGAACTAGACTCTCCCAGAAGCGGCGCGGCAGCTGCGAAAATGGACTGTGTTTAGCAATCGTGCGACGCGGATGCTCCGCTTTAAAAGCACGCAGCATCCCCTGCAACTCAGCCGACGAGTGCTGCGGCAAATAATTGATCACTAAGGTTGCCTGATACTGACTCGCATGCAGAGCCACAGCACCAAAGGCTGAGAGCTTTAAAACCGCTGGACCGCTAAGCCCCCAATGTGTGATTAACATCGGCCCTTGACGCTCAAGACGCTTAGACTCGGGGCATTGCAACGACAGGTGCACATCACTAAATGCGACACCCGATAACTCCGCAAGGCGCGGATCTTTGATATTGAAAGTAAATAGCGAAGGGACGTGAGGCTCTAGGCGGTGACCGAGTTGTGCCGCCAATTCTAGTCCCGCGGGCGCACTGCCTGTGGCGATCATCAATCGTTCGGCACTGATCTCGCGGCCGTCTTTAAGAGTCAGGTGAAAGTGTTCACCGTCGCGCATTATTTTAGTGACTGAGGCACCCAAACACACGTCAACACCAGCCGATGCCGCACTTGATTCTAGGCACTTAGCAATCGTCGCCGAACTATCCGTCACCGGAAACATACGGCCGTCAGCCTCGACCTTGAGGGCCACGCCGCGTCCTTCGAACCAAGACACCGTATCGCGCGGCTGAAAGCGCATGAACGCAGAGCGCAGCTCGCGACTACCTCTAGGATAATTGTCGATCAGCTTTACCGGATCAAAGCAGTGATGAGTGACGTTACAACGCCCGCCACCGGACAGATGCACTTTCATCAGGACTTTGCGCGTCGCTTCGAGCAAGGTCACTCGCCCGTGCGGCGCTAACTCGGCAGCACGAATCGCAGCGAAATAACCAGCAGCACCACCACCGATCACAACGATGTGCGGACGCCGCTGATTTGAATGATCGGAGTGACCTGAGTGATCTGAATCTTTTGTATGCAAGGAATTAGACATATGTGACGTCTTAAGAATCACCCCGGCCCTGATCCGGCCGCAGCGGTGGTAGACCATTAGTCGGCGACGACCAAGCAGGAGTGTCGCCGGGAAAAGGGGGCAAATCTACTTGCGGACTTTGTTCCCAGTAGTTCACAGGCGAAGTATTTGCGGTGCTTTTTGTATGATGCGCCGCATTACCGGCATTATCACCAGGACGACGTGATGAACGTGGGCGACGCTTCTTGCCACCGCGCCGCGGGAAAAGCCCCCAAATCAGCATATTGATCGCGAGCACGCTAAATAACAGTGCTCCGCCAACTAATGCGGCAAAGACAACATACTCGCGCAGGCTGTTGTGCTCTTTGGAATGATCTATGGGCTGTGAGTCGATCGTAAAATTCACCAGCGGCATTTCGCCGGCTTCTAGTGGGTCGGTGCGATATCCAATCGACTTAAGTGCACGTACCAATTCTTGACGCGCTTGACGCACTACCTCAGGAGGTAGATCTGAGGTTAGAGTTACCGCTAGATTTACTTTGGTAATGGTAGGCTCAGGCTTGCTCAAATCAAAATTAGCCAGACTGCTAACATCAATGTGCTCTGGCGGTTGTTGTCCGACTTCCTTGAAGTAATGATCCAAGGTCTGCCGCACCAACTCGTCCATCTTCGTCGCCACAGCTTGCTGATAACCATCAAGGGCTTCTTGCGGTACCGCGTGGGCTTGAGATGCGGTGAGCGCGAAAGTTAAAACCAGGGAAGTGAGGGCAGCCAGGGCGCGCTGCAGCATAGGGGGACCTCTCATGAAAGTCATTGAAGATGGGCTTAGTCTGAAGCGGTCTAAAAGTGCCGGCTAAACATAACAGATTTATCTTCCAGGCTCCAGCTGGGCGCTTACGCGGCCAAATAATACAATAAATTTGGATATTTATAATGCTAAAAAACGCCCTCTTCGGCATGACCTGGATTCAAATCACCCCATCCGCCGCCAGCCTTGCCACTGCCTGAGCATCAAGCCCCAACCAATCGCCGAGAATTTGTGCGTTATCAGCACCCAACGCCGGAGGAGCTAGCAACTCCCCAGGGTCTGCCACCAGCGGCGACCGCAGCAAATCCACGTCACTGCCATCAGGCCTTTTAGCTTTGATTTTAAATCTTCGATTCGCAGCTAGATCACTGTGCATCAGAGTCGCCAAATCCCAGATCGGACCGCACGGAACTTTTGCCGCAGTCAGATCGTGAATCCATTGCTCTGTGGAGCGCTGCTTTAACCAACTCCCGACCTGCGGAATCAACACCTCACGATGGCGCACACGGCTCTCGTTGGTGGCAAAGCGTGCGTCCAACGCAATATCATCATGCCCCGCAACTTTACAGAAACGGCGCCACTGCGCGTCATTCCCGACCGCAAGCACTAGCCACCCGTTGGAAGTGGCAAAGGCCTCGTAAGGAACAATTTGCGCGTGGGCATTACCTTGGCGCGCAGGTACTTTGCCGGTGGTCAAAAAACTCTGACCTACATTCGCCATGCTCGCCACAGCACAATCAATCAACGCTAAGTCGATGGCATAACCATGTCCGGATTCTGCCCGACCGCGCAGTGCTGCAAGCACTGCGACTGCAGCATAAAGACCAGTCGTGATATCAGCGATGGCGACACCAAATTTACTCGGCGGTCCCTCTTTAGGTCCAGTCGCCGCCATCATTCCACTCATGCCCTGCACGACAAAATCGTAGCCTGGTCTGTCCGCATCAGGACCGGAGCGCCCGAATCCAGACAGCGAACAAATAATCAGCCGCGAATTACGCTGATGCATAGTTGCGGCGTCCATGCCGAGATCATGAACTGAATCGGCACGAAAATTCTCCAAGACAATATCAC
This sequence comes from uncultured Pseudomonadota bacterium, assembly GCA_903915625.1. Classification (GTDB taxonomy): domain Bacteria; phylum Bdellovibrionota_B; class Oligoflexia; order Oligoflexales; family CAIYRB01; genus CAIYRB01. The sequence goes on from CAIWTN010000178.1 coordinate 8,279, forward strand.
TGCGCTCAACAAGCTTAAGCCACAGCTCACGCCCAGCCGCCTGCTTAAGGTCGAGGGTGAGCGAGCGCTTGCCGCGATTGCACGACATAAAATAAGCACTAAGGTCATCAAGATACGGAGGACCCCAAGCTCGGGTGTCATCACCACTGCCGGGTTGCTCGATCTTAACCACCTCGGCACCCAGGTCAGCAAGAATCTGCCCCGCATAAGGCCCAGCCAGCACGCGCGAGGCATCTAATACTCGCAAGCCCTTCAAGCTCTGCGCTAAATCAGAGCTCATGACTGTTGCACTACAGGGAGGCCAGCTGCTTCGCTTAATGCTGCCAATATGCGTTCAGCAGCGCCGACGGCATTGTGGGCACTCTGAGCCTTTTTTATCGCATCACTCTGTATCATCAACTCGCCAATCTGAGATTTAAAAGAGTCTGGCGTTAGATCTTTCTCCCGCAACACCAGCGCCCACCCCTGCCGCTTAAATGACTCGGCATTGATCACCTGATCGCCGCGGCTGCCCTGCTCAAGTGGGATAAGCAGCATCGGCTTGCGTAGGGCCAAAACTTCAAAGAGCGAATTCGCACCCGCGCGACTAATTACAAGGTCACTCAGAGCATAAATGTCTTTCATCTCTTCGCTGAGAAATTCAAAACTTTTATAGCGCGGATGCTGGAAGCCAATTCCTTTGCCAGCACCTGTGAGGTGAATCACCCGCGCCCGCTCCATTAACCACGGTAAAATCTCAAGCAGAGCAGCATTAATGCGCTGCGCACCTTGACTGCCACCCATGACTAAAATTGTTGGTAGGGACTCGTCGGCAAACCCACAAAGCTTCTGCCCAACCGCACGATCCCCTTGAAATAACTGCTGCCTAATCGGCGTACCAACCTGCTCCGATTTGTCGCGCAGATAATTCGCTGTCTCTGGAAAGGTATAAAGCAACTTACGCGCTACCGGTTTAATCAAGCGATTGGCCAGACCAGGCGTTACATCTGACTCATGCGACACGACCGGAATCCGCAGTACCCAGGCGGCCCAGGCCACTGGCACAGCGACAAAGCCACCTTTGCTAAACAGCACGTCAGGCCTTTTGCGCATCAGCAGCAGCAATGCCTGCAGGCAACCAAACCCGACCTTGAATAAATCGACTAAATTTTTCCACGATGCATAGCGCCGCAGCTTGCCAGTCGCGATGGTGTGAAACTCAACCCCCTGCGCTTCTACCAGCTGCCGCTCAAGCCCGGCTGACCCCACATAAAACATTTGCCAACCGCGTTGACGCATACCCGGCAGGAGTGCGAAATGCGGCGTCACATGACCTGCCGTACCACCACCCGTTAGACAAACATTAAACTGTTTAGTTAATTTAGTCGGCATAGTGGCATGACACCAAATGTGACTTGCCCGGTGCTCCGATGTCGCGAAGCTGCGGCGCTTCCGTCTTGCAGCGGTCGGTAGCATGGGGACAACGTGGATGAAAGTAACAACCAGACGGTGGATTAATCGGACTAGGCACATCGCCGGTGAGGACTTGGCGCTCTTTTTTGGCACTTAAGTCAGGCACTGGAATCGCTGCGATCAGTGCCTTTGTATAGGGATGAGACGGCCTGGCATAAAGCGCCTCGCTAGTCGAGTATTCCACGATTTTGCCTAGGTACATCACGGCAACTTTGTCGCTAATGTGCTCGATCACCGCTAGGTCGTGGGCCACAAATAAGTACGATAATTTAAATTTTTTGCGCAGGTCGACCAACAGATTCAAAATCTGTGATTGGATGGATACATCCAGCGCACTCACCGGTTCGTCAGCTACGATCAACTTTGGATTGAGTGCAATCGCGCGTGCAATCCCGACCCGTTGCCTTTGGCCGCCGGAGAATTCATGCGGAAAGCGGCTTTCGGCATCAGCAGGCAAACCTACCGTTTCAAGCAGTTTACGGACATTGTTTTCAATCTCGCTGCGCGTGCCAAGCTTATGGATAATGAAGGGCTCGGCTAAGACTTGGCCTATAGTCATGCGTGGATTCAGCGACGAAAAAGGATCCTGAAAGATGATCTGCATATCGCGGCGTTTATGCCGCATGGCCTTAGGATTCAGACTGAGTAGGTCAACCCCGTCAAAAGTGATCTGACCCGCTGTGGGCTCATAAAGCCGCAGAATCGAGCGTCCCAGCGTTGATTTGCCGCAACCAGACTCACCGACTAAGCCCAGCGTCTCGCCGTGCTGTAAGCTAAAGCTAACATCGTCGACCGCATGCACCCGAGCTACTGTTTTACCCAGCAAACCGCCCTTAATTGGAAAGTGCTTCTTTAGTTGTCTGACCTCGAGCAGCGGTGCTTGCATGGACTGCGTCCCTCTTCCGGTGGTCGCCAAATTCGTCGAGATAAACGCTCTGGATTACATCAAGATCATATCAGGGTGAAAGCCAGCATGCTGCCTCATGACCAGGCGCCACCGACCTTAGTGGCGGCTCCTGCTCGCGGCACTTGGCATGCACATGTTTACAACGGTCCTGAAAGCGGCACCCCTTCGGCAGATTCGCCAAACTAGGCACCGTGCCCTCAATGGTAGGCAAGTATTCTGTCTTGTGGCCCAGACGCGGAATACTATTCAAGAGGCCAACCGTATAGGGGTGAGTGGGAGCGCGAAAGATTGCTTCCACACTACCCTGCTCAGCAATTTTTCCCGCGTACATCACGATGACGTAGTCACAAACTTCCGCCACCACGCCAAGATCATGCGTGATCAACAAGATAGCCATGTTCAGTTCGCGCTGCAGATTCGCCATCAGATCAAGAATCTGGGCTTGAATCGTTACGTCCAGCGCTGTCGTTGGCTCGTCGGCAATCAGTAATTCCGGCCGGCATGCTAATGCCATCGCGATCATGATTCGCTGACGCATGCCGCCCGAAAGTTGGTGAGGATACTCATCGACCCGCTGTTCGGGCGCCGCCATCCGCACGAGGCGCAGCATCTCAATCGAACGCTCACGCGCCTCTTTCTTGCTCGCACCGCGGTGAATCCGAAATACCTCGCCAATCTGATCACCGATGGTGAACACCGGATTTAAACTGGTCATTGGTTCTTGAAAGATCATACTGATGCGATTACCGCGGAGTCCGCGCATCTGCGGCTCACTCAACTTAACGATGTCCTCGCCGCCAAAGATGATCTTGCTACTCGGCTCAATCCGTCCCGGAGGTGATTGAATTAAACGCAAGATCGACAGCGACGTCACACTTTTGCCGCAGCCAGACTCTCCAACTAACCCAACAGTCTGTCCCTTGTTGATGGAAAAGCTGATATCGTCCACAGCCCGAATCAGACCGCGGTCCGTTTGGAAGCTGGTGACTAGGTGTTCGACCCGCAGCAATGAGTCTGTCATAGTTGATCCAGGTTAAGTCACCGTTAGATTTAATTAATCTAGCCGCTTCTAGGGGTGCGGGCAAGTCCCCCTCAAGCGACTCTAACGCTAATCGAGTTTGATCCACTTGATGCTATAGTCGCCGGCTCCAGTCAGAGATCCGGCAGCACCAGGCACGCGCGGCAAACACCAGGTCAGCTGCTCATGAAAGAATAAGTGATGGCGCCAATCGATCTGCGCACAGGACGCTAGGCCACTGCCTACCGGTGGCAGCCTTAGAGTCATAGTTCTCCCGCCATCGACCATACCAAGAATGACCGTACTGCCATCGTCACTGCGATTTGCTAGCCTCTGCAGCCAGGACTGCGGGTAGATCGACTGTAGTAGGCAAGGCACCTCATCTGCCTTAATCGGAATTGGGTCACCGTCCACCACCAACCACTTGTCTGCGGCAATGGTCACGGATGGAATCCGGTTAGCCAATGGCCCTCGTAGCCGAATGGAAGAGCCTTGATGCTTAGCCGTCACAATCGTGGCACCAATAGGGTCGGTAACTTCCAGCTCCCACAGGTCCGCGTCTCGAGCCACCCAATTGACCTCGGCACTGCCTTGAAATGCGCTGTGGGCATAAATCTGCACGGTTGCCGCCCCGTCACCTGGATTACAAAGACTAAACCAGGGCTTAACCACTATTGGTACGGCAGGCGGTGGCAATGGAGCCATCGTTTGACAGCCTGCAGCCATGCTAGTCAGCACAACCAACCAAAGCCAACAGGTGCCAAGCTTGGGATACGTGATCATTGAGTTGCCGTTACCTTCTTTTCGATCCGCTGCTTATCCGAGTCCTCGATGCTACTGCGCAACGCTTTTTGATACATCGAGTGAGCACCGGCCTTATCGCCCATCGCCTTTTTAACATCACCTAAGTGCTCAAAAATCACGCCTTCGTTTGGCTCCATTTTGACAGCTTGCTCGAGAGTCAAGTGAGCTTTTTTGTAATCACCCTTTTGGTAGTAAAGCCAGCCCAATGAGTCCAAGTAAAAGCCATCGTTGGGTTTGAGCTTTAGGGCAGTGGTGATCAGCTGTTCCGCCTCATCTAAGTGTTCGCCCTTTTCGGCAAAAAGATAGCCTAGGAAGTTATGGGCGCTGCTATTTTCCGGGTCGACTTTTATGACCTGCCGCATTGTCGCAATACAGGCGTCACGCTTGTCAGCCTTTTCCTCATAAACACCTTTCATGAACAACAAACGTGGTTTATCAGGATACTTCTTATAGCCCGCATCTGCCGCGCGCCAAGCGTCGTCGTAGTGTTCCGTATCACCAAATACACCAGCAATCACTCCGTAGGCTTCCCAAGTGGCTTGCGGGTCGTCGAGCAGTTTTTTGGCTAGTTCGTAGGCCTCTTTAGCCCGCTTCTTATCTTTGGCGATAATCATAAGAATGCGGAAATCAGCATCTTTACGCAGCGGCGAATTGGCCGCTATACCCTGGTACAACTCCAGCGCCTTAGTGAATTGTTCCATTCTTTCTTGGCCAAAGGCCGCAAGGTAGCGCACGCGATCGGAATCCGGATAACTCTTCACCAGCTGATCTAGCAGGCGCGCCGCTTCATCATTGCGTTTGAGTTCCCAAAGCAGAATCGCCTTCTGCATTTGGACGGCGGGCTTAGCCTCGCCGCCTTGCTTGATCATCTCGTCGAGGAGTTCGATAGCACTGTCGAGATTGCCAAGCTCGCGGTACAAATCCACCATCCGTCCGGTCAGTTCTTCATCGGTCGGATCTAGGTGATAGAGCTGTTCATAAATACGCACAGCCTGCTTCAACTTACCATTCAGCTGCAGCGTGATCGCATAAATTTGCGTGAGTTGAGGATTTGCACTTTGCATCTCCCAAGCGCGCCTGGCCGGAACCAAGGCCTCTTTATGCTGAGAATTGATCAAATACAGTCGGCTGAGTTGTGACCACCCCGCTACTGAGGAAGGGACGTGGCGAGTCAATTCTTTAGCAACGACGATGGCTTTATGAGTTTGCTTAGTATTCTGATACAGATCAGCAAGCTCGAGAAAAGCCGCCTCATTTTGGGGGTCGAGCTCAATACATTTCTCTAGCTGAATGATAGCGTCGCTTGCTTGCCCTTCAAGAGCCAGCATATTGCCGTATAGGTAGCGAAGCTGCGCTTCCCGTGGGTACAGTAACACCATTTTACGGGCATCGATCAGAGCATCGGCACGGTCACCGGCGGCAGCACGCGCAGCCAACACTTTGCCGCCAAGAAAGGGCGTCGGATCAAGGCTGTAGGCTGACTCATAAAGCTGCAGAGCTTTTTTGGCGTCACGCTCCTTAAGCAGGGCAAATTCAGCCGCCATAAAATAATAACTGGCAGTGGCACGGCGCTGAGACGGTGACCATAGCGCTAACGGTACTTTGTTTGGGTCGTTTGGTTCCGTCAAATTGAGAGTGCCGGCATCCTTCGCCTGATTGCCTGGACTCGGGCTAGCGCTATGGCTGCCAGTGCTTCTGCATGACGTAAGCCCAAGGAACGCTACGAGCCATGCCACTGTCTTGAGACCCATAGGGCTCCTTCACTCAAGTCGCTGATCCAATTTGATGTTCTTGATTAAACCGCAAAGCACCGTGGCGGCGCAAAGAATTTAAGCACGACCCCAGGGCTTATCTTACTTGTTAAGGCTGCAACTTGGTGCCGAGTCCGCTGACTAGTTGGGCTCTTAAGTCCACACTGTCGGCAATTTCCTCATAAAAGATCTGAACCAAAGCCAACCCCTGTGCGGGCGCCGTTCTCCCCGCAACTCGCCGGTCGCGAGCAGCAAGGATCCCCCTGAGATCATCGGCCGCAAACTTACCGAGGCCAATATCAACCAAGGTACCGACCATGCTTCTCACCATCTGCTTGAGAAAGCCGTGACCAATGACCCAAAATTCCAGCAGTGGGCCCTGACTAATGATGTCCACAGCGAGCACCGTACGCTCACGGGTCTTCGCCGACGAGTCGAGCGCGCAAAAAGACGTATAATCGTGAGTGCCGATAAATTCTTTGGCAGCGCGCTGCATCGCCTCGACATCGAGCGCCGCGACTACTTGCCAACTATGTGCGACGGCCCAGGGATTGCGCGCAACACCGCACCAAACCCGGTAGCGATAAGCTTTACCCCGCGCTGCCAACACCGGATGGAAGTCATGCGCCACAGGCCGGACCCCGGCAATACCGATCTCTTTGGGTAGCAGACCATTCAGGCTTTTGATCCAGGCGCGTTCTGCGTAGGGGACCTCGGTCCGGAAGGTCGCCACTTGTTGCTCCGCATGGACCCCAGTATCGGTACGGGAGGCGCCCGTGACTCGCACTGGATGCCGCAACATCGTTGCCAGCGCCTTCTCCAGATGATCCTGAACGCTACCGCCCTGAGGCTGGCTTTGCCACCCGAGAAAGGGCGTACCTATATACTGCAGGTCCAGTCGGTATTTAGGGAGCGTCGATAATACCGGCTGATTCAACGGATCGTCTCAAACGTAAATGCCAAACCCATGACGGTCCGACCAAATGAAAAACTACTACCCGCGGGCTGATCTAAAGTCTTAATCCACTCGAGATACGGCGACAGATAGATGCCGCCTATGCCGATATTACGGATAGAAGCAGCTGACATCTCATCAAATGCATTTAGCCGGATATTAGCTGCGCCACCAACGACAGTCGCATTGCGCCAGCCCGTGTTCGTCAGAGTCTTGTCCGTCGAGACAGTCACAGCACTGAAATGGGGCACCATGGGTCTCATAGCAGCGGTCTTCGTAGTGGTGCTGCCAGTGCTAGTGGAAGTGGAGCCTTGCTTTTGATTGCGTGTCTCTTGGTAGTAAAGGTGCTCCCATCCGATCCAGCCATCGAGCACGAGCCATTTTTTCGGGAAGGGCGTGATTTCGGCAGTAAAGAGCACTTGCAACGGGATCAGTAGCATCGTCGTGGGACCATTCGCATCACGCTGAATGTCAGACGACTTCAAAGTACCCAGATCCGTTGCCTGCCCACTCGTGAGCTGGGCTGCATTGCCATCGTCCGAGTAGTAGCCTACACGCAGGCCTAAACCCATCGTCGCGTACCAATCCCAGGCAAACCAATCCATGGCGATTTCTGGGTAATCTTTCGCCCGGCCGTAGAGAGCATCGTAATACTTTAGGTTGTCTCTAAACGTTGGCCTAGCCCACATAAGGCGGATGCGGTAGCTGCCAAACACGGTGTCGTCGCGGGATTCTCCGCGGCGAAATATACGTTTGGGCTCTTCGTTTTGTTCCTTTTTTTGCTCAACTGTCGGCTCTACTTTAGTCTCCGCTTTTGGCTTATCATCGACTACCGGCGTGGTCGCAACTGGTAGCGGCGCCGGAGGACCGGCCTCATCTAGCGGTGCCGCTTGAGCAGCACTGCCACTATCGTCCTGCGCCAAAGCCAAAGGTGAGATGGCGAGAGTCATGGCGACAGCACCTACCGTAAATGCCGCCGCGACGCATCCGGACACGGCTTTTACCGCCTTAGCAAAATCCCGCATAATGTCACCCCTGACTAATTAAGTCCGACCTTAGCCTTGATAACTTTAGCCATCACATCATCGCGGCGCGAGGGTCAATGCTTGACCCCAGCGAGCGTCTCCAAAATTTGAACAGCGTTGGTGGCTGCTCCCTTTTTGAGGTTATCAGCCACATTCCAAAATTGCAGCCATGGCGATGAGTTATGACCATACTGCAGGCGCACGCGGCTAACAAACACGCGTCCATCACCGGTCACCGTGCGCGGAGTCGGTTGTGATGCATGGTCGTCTTTTTCATTCAACACTATGCCCTTAGCAGTACGGAACGCATCCAGTGCTTCTGCACGGGTGATCGACTTCTTCAGCTTAACGGTGACCATCTCGCCGTGGCAATGGAAGGTTGGGACCCGAACGGTCGCGGCAAAAACATCCAAATTTGGTAGACCCATAATCTTGCGGGTCTCCTGCACCATTTTGATCTCTTCATAGCAGTGACCATCGGTGTCAAAGACATCGATACCAGGGAGCAAGTTAAAGGCGATTGGCTGGGCATAGGCCTTAGGCTCGACATCCTGAAACTTCATCTTGGCTTCAAGTTGGCCGGCTAACTCCGCGATCCCTTTTTGACCAGTGCCTGACACTGATTGATAGGTAGCCACCTGCACCAAGTCTAAACCGAAGCGGTCAGCTAAGGGCTTGAGTGCTACGACCATCTGAATCGTCGAACAATTTGGATTAGCAATAATCTGTGGCTTACTGTTCTTCACAAGAAGGTCGCCGTTGACCTCAGGCACGACCAGAGCCGTCTCAGGATCCATCCGCCATGCGCTGCTATTGTCGATGACCGTTGATCCCTGGGCCACCAAAGCGCGACTGACTTCTTTTGAAAACGAACCACCCGCACTCATCAGCACGTAGGGGATGCCCTTCAATGCTTCGGTGCTATAGGCCTCGACTTCATGCATGTGGTCTCTAAAACTAATTTTTGCGCCTTTGGACCTTGGCGACGCAAACAGCCGTAATTTAACGTCGGTCAGTTTGGATTCTTCCAGGTCACGCACCATCTCGCGACCAACGGCCCCAGTAGCGCCTACAATTGCAACGTTCACTAGTACTTAGCTCCTTCTGTGTCATCCGAATCATCACTCTCAGATTCAATAATTGAGTGATCTTCTAGAGGCGTGAATATCTCGTCATCTTCAGTTAATTTCTTCCACCCGAGTGCCCATTCTACAGGACCGCTCAAGGCGTAGAAGGCAGCAAACAAAAAGCCAAGTGCTTCCGGCTGATACGCAAGCAGAGTGATCACAAATAGGGACACAGCAAGAATCTTAAAGGGCTTGATGCCACGAATCTTGAGTACCTTGTGACTGCGGTACACGATATTGCTAACCATAGCTAGTGACAGTAACGGCGACACAATCAGCAAGAATAAGGATTTGAAGGCCGCCTCTTGAATATACTGATTATAAAGCTGACCTAACCATGAGTGCGGATCGTTGTGTAATTCATTAGTGACCAGCATAAACGTCGCAATGACAAATGCTGCCATCGGAATCGGCAGACCGGTAAAGTCACCAGAGGCTTTACCAATCGAGCTCTGTACGTTAAAGCGCGCCAGCCGCAGAGCACCGCACGCCATAAACAGGAAGCAAATCAGCCAGCCAACGCGACCGAAGTTGCTCAGTCCATACTGGTGCATCATAATCGCCGGCGCACAACCAAATGACACTAAATCGCAGAGTGAATCAAACTGCACTCCGAATTCACTAGTACCCTTCGTCAACCGCGCTACGCGACCATCCAAAACATCAAAGACTGCCGCTAGTAAGATCGCGGCCCCCGACATAGCCCACTCGCCAGTCAGCGCCTTGTTGATCGCGAAGAATCCCCAGAAGAGATTCCCAGCCGTGAGGAGGTTCGGCAAAATATAAACAGCTCCGCCGAGTTTTGGACGTTTCACGCTGGCGACTCCTTGCGGTTTGGTTGTGGAACACTTGCTTGCAGACGTTCCTCTGCAGTCGATAAACGCAAATAACGTGGCTCTGGCAGCTCAACTTTGAAGCCGTCTGGCCATGCCGCCGCGACCTGATCAGCCAAGATATCCAAGGCCATTCTGCTTGCAGCGGCAGCCGTAAGACTGACGGCCTTATGTCCTGCGCTTGCAGCGGCAGCGGTCAGCAATGGCCAATCGCCAACAATTATAATTTGGCAAGAAGGAGGCAACTGCGCCAACAACTGTGGTGCTAACTGCTCACAATCTACAAGCATGGACCTCATTGGCACTAATGAACTATTGGGCGCCGGCGCCACAGCCGCAAATCCGTGGGTACGCGTGGCCGGAAGAAATACAGCCACATCACTCTGATTGGCCAGTGCCAAGGCCAAGGCCTCCAGAGTGGACACGGGATAAATCGGCAGCGCCCGTGCAGACGCAGCCTGCAGCCCGAAAACAAAAGCCATACCAATTTTGATGCCGGTAAAAGAACCTGGACCTGACGCTACCGCTAGCCCAACCAGACTATCCATTGTTAACGAGGTGGCAGCGAGTGCCTCCTGGGTCAACCTACTAATCGCCGATAGCGCACCCATATTCTCGCTATGGGCACCGTGCCAAAGCAGCCTACTTCGGCCGCTCTTCTCCCCAGGCGCTGCATCAATTAATGCAATCTGAACCCCTGCTAGACTTGCGTCCACAAACAGAATGGGAACGATCGGCATGATGCTAAATGTCGGCTCGCTGTTCACTTGAATAATCCAACCACGCTTTCTAACATCGACCGCCAAAACCGGCTCAAATCGTTGTAGGTCGCCAGCACAACCAATGCCATCACCAGCGCAAAGCCGATTTTCTGGAAGTTTTCGATGGCCGTCTCGCGCAACGGACGCCGACGGACTCCCTCAACCCCTATAAGCACCAACTGGCCGCCGTCTAGCACCGGAATGGGGAACAAATTAATCAGTCCTAGATTGATGCTAATCAGGGCCATAGAGCCGAGAAAGGTTTGCCAACCACGGCGTGCTGAATCCCCGGCCACTTTAGCAATAAGCATCGGTCCACCAAGAGCCTTGAGTGGAATGTCACCTGTAACCAAACTAGCGACATTCGTAAAGAGCTCACGCGTCTGCGAAGCAGTTTGCCGCACACCAAATGCCACAGCCATCAGGGGATTACTGTATTTTTCGATAACAGGCTCCGGGTCTAACAACTGTCCCCAGAACAGTAGCGGCAAGGTGTATAGCGTAGCGGGGCCCTCTGGTTTTTGTACTTCGATGCCCTTTAATGCAACCTTGACGTCCAGCCTTTGATCACCACGCAAGATAGTGAAGATAGCCGTAGAATCGCTGTTGGCGATTAGCTTCTCCCGCAAAGCATACACGTCACGCACGGGTGATCCGTTCCATGACACAAGCACATCGCCAGTTTTGAGCGGGACGGTGTCTTCCCCAGCGTCCACCAGTCGAGCAACGGTAAGCTCACTACTGCTGAGTCCCAGCAGGTGCATAAATTCGCGGTCACTGCCGCTAGCACCACGGACAGCCAAAAGACTCAGAGTCAAGGTCCGCACATCACTCATTGGCTGTTCCGCCGTTTGACCGGCGGTCGCCTTCGAGTCAGGGCGTCCTTCGTTAAGGTCTGGCAACGGTGCCGTAGACACTTTGAGCTCAACAGAATCAACTGCATTAGCCGTATTAGCAGCAATAGCGGCGCCACCTGACTTTGCCGCTTCGCGTAGTAAAGCGACAAGGTCTGGATAAAATTTAACGCTATGAGACTGTCCCGCAAAGATGACTTCCGTCACTTTATCGCCGGTCTTAAGGCCCGCTGCAGCAGACGGAGAAGACGAAGACAGCACACTGACAATCGCCGACTGCCGTCCCAGAGCGACACCGGCACGGCCAACCGTCGCAGCGCGACCAAGCATATCCACCGTGTTTACCGCTTCAGGAGTCAGCTCAAGTTTAAGGCTCTGGTTATCTGCCCGTACGACAGTAACTGCTAGCGGCTTACCTGGTGATGCCGAGATCGTCTCCTCGATGTCACGCCAGGTCTCAACCTTACGGTCGGCAATCTGAACGATGCGGTCCCCATACTGGAGACCAGCCCTCGCCGCAGCACTTCCCTCAATGACCTCGCCAATAAGTGCCGGAGGATGCGGGATGCCACTCGTTACCAAAATCGCATAGACGACTACTGCTAATAAGAAGTTGGCCGCCGGTCCCGCAACTATGGTCGCAGCTCGTTTTGGCAATGAAGCCTGCAAAAAGCCGATGCCCTTAAGTCCGGCAGGGATATCTTCACTCGGGTGAGCTCCGGCAAACTTGACGAAGCCCCCCAGTGGAATCCAACTGATTTGATAATCGGTCCCACCTCGGCGAAAGCCCAAGATCCGGGGACCAAAACCAATCGAGAAGGTCTCGACGGCGATCCCGCACCAACGCCCCACCAGGTAATGGCCTAATTCATGAATAAACACCAACAGGCCGAGAAGGATCACGACCGCCGGAATCGGATGCGAAAAAAATTGGCTCACAGCCCTTCCTGTCATGCTCTGGCCATCTAATGCGGGCAGAGCGATCGGAACTCATCTAAAGTAATAGAGAATAGCCCAAATGACAGGCGCCGCAAAGAGAATGCCGTCTACGCGGTCCAAGAATCCACCGTGACCGGGTATTAAGACCCCAGAGTCTTTGACCCCCGAGAAGCGCTTAAAGGTCGATTCCACCAAATCACCAAGCTGTGCCGCCACACCGCCTACACATGCCAGACGGATCATGAAGCCGGTGTTGCCAAGTTCATTAAAAAACAGGAGATTTAGAATTAAGGCCCCGATAACACTGGCAAAAACCCCAGCGATCGCACCTTCCCAGGTTTTCTTAGGTGAGATAACTGGGGCTAATTTCCGGTCGCCGAAAATCTTGCCACCGTAAAAACGGCCACCAAAATAGGCACCTGTGTCACCACACCACGTCACCGTCATGACCAAAAGTGGATAGCGAGCGTTTGGCGCGGCCCGGTACAGGAACCAAAACACCACCCAAGGCAGTGCCCCGTAGCACAATGAGATAAGAATCCCAAAAGCACGCCCCGCTGACACGTCGATATCTTTAGACGAAAAAATACCCAGAAGTAGTGACATCATGGCTGTCATCACCACCCAACCCACGGCAACTTCGGGAGCGCCAATGGTGGAGGCAAGCAACACACCCCAGCCCAGTAGTACCGTGATTGCCGGAAACACGTAGACATGCGGCAGCCTGCGCCCAGTCATGGGATCGACCTGGGGAGCTGGATTTGCGGCTAGCTTACGCTCGAGGGCCGGCAGCACCATCATGGCCATCTCGCTCACCGACAGAGTGCAGGCAAACATCAGGACGGTGACTACAAACCAGGCCGGGCCGAAAATAAAACTCAGCAATGTGAACGGCAACAGCACAGCCGCCGCCAGAACCCGCTTGCGCAAATTACTCCACTGCTGCGTACGAAGAGAAGGTGACATCATTAGTCGTGACGCTCAAACATCAACGTTCCATCCTCACCAACTACTTCACGGCCGACTAGTGCCTCGCTCTCGTCAGCAAGAACGCCAAAGCGGCGCTGCCTGCGCGCATAATCATAAAGCGCCTGCACTAGATGCTCTTTGCGGAAATCCGGCCAGTGAACATCGGTAAAATAAAACTCAGTATATGCCATTTGCCAAAGCATGAAATTCGACAGGCGCTGCTCACCACTTGTGCGAATCAATAAATCTGGCGGGGGTAGATCACAGTTGTACAAGGCACCAGCAAAAATATCCGCGTTGATATCTTGCAGCGCAATCTCGCCGCTCTGTACGCGACGCGCGACACTCCGACAGGCGTCAACGATCTCGTTGCGACCGCCGTAGCTAAGAGCGATGTTAAGAACGAGGCCATTGCAGTCTTGCAGAAACTCTTGCGTCTCACGCACCAGCTTACGCGTGCGTTCTGGCAGTCGCTCCAGACGGCCCATGACTCGCAGCTGGACGTTATTCGCCTTCAACTCTTCCCGCTCTTTAAGCAGGTAGGTATTCAACAAAGTCATGATAGCCAGCACCTCATGCGAGGGGCGGCCCCAATTTTCCTCACTAAAGGCATACAAAGACAACACTTTGATACCTAGCTGGTCGGCACCTTCGACCACAGCGCGCACACTATCGGCACCGCAGCGATGGCCATAAACCCGCGGACGACCGCGCGTCTTAGCCCAGCGTCCATTCCCGTCCATTATAATAGCAACGTGATTGGGCAGCAATTCGCGCTTAAGTGATTTCGCTAGTTCCGGAAGCCGCTTGTCAGTCATCAGGATTAGTCCGTTGGATTAGTCCGTAGCGCCTTTGTGAGTGAGCCACATAGCTATCATAGGCAAAAAGGTGCGTCTATTCCTTTGAATCTAGTCATTAAAATGCTGATTAAGTCAAGCTCCATCAACAATTAAAACAAAATTAAGTTTAGATCCAAGCCCCTCAGCACGGCGCGTTAAATCACCTAGATCACCAACCCAAAAAGCCTCGGCAGGACCAGTGATGTCGATAGCGAGAAAACCACGCCGGCTAGCGCCAAATGCCTGCTGACAACTTCCCAACAAGTGCTTGAGTCGGTATGGAGTATCCATGATGACCAGCGGTCGCGTCAGCGAGGCCGCTGCCCGCAGCGCCACCAGGCGTCGCCCAGGCTCCTGCGGCAAGAACCCTAGATAATGAAACGCCCAGCAATCAAATGGACACGCAGCGATCGCCGCCGTCATGGAGCTCGGCCCCGGAATCACCTGTACCGTGGCTCCCAGGCGGTATGCCATAGCAACCAAATCACGACCAGGATCCGCGAGCCCAGGGGTGCCTTGGTCACTCATATAAGCAACCCACTGCCCCTTCTTCAGCGCAGCCTCACACTCGGAGAGTGTATATTTCTGGTCATGCTCGGAATAACGCAGGTAGTCGCGGTGAACACCGGCAGCCTTGAGAAAGCTGCGCGCAGGCCTGTCTTCTTCAAAAATAAGAAGGTCAGCATGGCGCAACGCATCCAAACTACGCGCCGGAATATCTGCAACATCACCTACATGAGTGGCAGCCATAGTTAATCGGCCAGGACCCTTTGATGCTGTACTCACTAGCTATTGCCTCGGCCCAAATAAGCCCGCGATGCGCGGTAGTAAGGATCAATTGCTACGATCAAAACTTTAGCCATAGCAGCCACCGGAATAGCCATGAGGACACCCCAGAAACCAAACCAATCGCCAAAGGCTAAAACCGAAAGAATCAAGACGACCGGATGAATTCCCACCCGTTCACCCAGCACGCGCGGCGTGACAAAAGCGCCGTCGACCGCCTGAACGACAGCAATCACTAGGATCACTCCCAGAGCCTGTCCCCAGCCAGTAAAGTTCGACAATAGTACAATGGCACTCAAAGTACCGCCGACGATAACATCGAGATACGGAATCACTCGGCACACGCCAGCGACAAAGCCAATCAGCAGCGCCGACTGAAGCCCTACGATGCTGAAGCCTATGATGTAAAGAATGCCAAGTATTCCCGCGACAATGACCTGACCTTTGAGCACGCTACGGAACGTGCGATTCATCGTCGATAACAGTCTATGCACTGGACCAACCAGGTCGCGCGGCACTTCCGAGCCGAGCACCCTAGCGAGCAATGGGTAGTCTTTTAGCATGAAGAAATTAAGCATCGGGATCAGAATCAGATAGAGTAGACCACCGGCGACCGAGGTACCTGTCTTCCAAATCCCAGCCAAGTTAGCCTGCAAATGCTGCGTAATATGGCTAACTAAATTACTCAGACCAAAAGTTTCACTAAACTCCGAAGCGTTCAGCAAACCAAGATCGGAGGCATAATCGGCAACAAGTGGCAGCCAATGATTCTGCACTTCTTTGGCTGCCGTTGGCAGCAGGTGGCCGAGCAACAGCATTTGTTGATACAAAACCGGTGCCAAGCGAACGACGCCAAAGACCACAATCGCAGTAGATCCGACAATAATGGCGAAGGCCGCCAAACCACGCGGTACCCGCAATCTCTCCAAACGGTCCACCAAGGGCAAAAGCAGATAGGTGATAAAACTACTCACCAAGATGGGAACCAAGAACGCGCCGTAAACCGTCCCAGCTATTAAAAGGATCCCGGACGCGGCGAGTCCAAACCAAAGTAAACGACGCAGGATCACCCAATCGAGGCGTTGATTATTCATGGCACCACTCCGCTTGAATCACTCGATCTCGACGTTCCCAATCTTTGCTGCAAACACAGTTCGACCAACCAGCTGCAGTCAAAATATTTGCGACAGCTTCGGCCTGACTACTTCCAATCTCAACCATGAGCAGACCGTTCGGCTTGAGCAGCTTCGGCGCCAAGCGAGCCAGAGCCCGATAAAAGAGTAGCCCATCGGGAGCAGCAAACAGCGCTTTCGAAGGCTCAAAATTAATCACCGAAGTCGACAAAGATGGCCTCTCGTCGGGACTGATGTAGGGAGGATTCGAGACGATCAGATCATAGTGAGAAGTTTGAGCAGCGGGATGAAGCGCAGTCCAGCTATCTTCAGCGAGGGCATCACAACAGGCGAAACTGACGATTGCGCCCAGCGCTGTTGCGTTAGCGCGAGCTAGGTTTAAAGCAGCATCGTCAATGTCCCAAGCAACTACCTCGGCAGCTGGACACTTCAAGGCCAGAGATAGCGCGATGCAACCGCTGCCGGTTCCGACATCTAAGATCCGGGGCTTTTCCAGGCGCTTTACCGCATTCAAAGCGGACTCCACCAACACCTCCGTGTCGGGACGTGGGATCAGCACCTCGGGACCGACCGCGAACGAAAACCCCATGAATTCCTTGGTTCCCGTTATGTACGCGACCGGCTCACCCTGACTGCGACGCTTCAAGCTGGCCTTGAAAGGCTCGCGCTCAACTGCATTCAGCGGCTTATCAAACTCAGTATATAACTGAATACGCGTCATCTTTAAGCTGTGCGCAAGCAGCACTTCCGCGTCAAGTCGCGGTGAATCAGTCTGCCCACGATCACGCAAATACGTAGTCGACCAAGTCAATACGCGGCCAATAGTCCACAGGCTATCGCTAGCACCCTCGGAACTCATTTATTAACCGCGATCTCCTGCTGCAACAGCTCGGTTTGATGATGCGTGCCAAGCGCTTCAAGCACCTCACCGATTTCGCCCTCCATAATGGAGTCGAGTCTGTAGAGCGTCAAATTAATGCGATGATCAGTCAAACGACCTTGCGGAAAATTATAAGTCCGGATGCGCTCGCTGCGATCGCCCGAGCCGACTTGGCTACGACGGTTGGCACTAATTTCTTGTTGCTGATCGTTGATAGCCTTTTCCAGCAACCTAGCCTTCAGGATCTTCATCGCCTTATCGCGGTTTTTATGCTGGGAGCGTTCATCCTGACACTCAACCACCAGCCCGGACGGTTTGTGCACCAACCGGACGGCCGAGTCGGTCGTGTTGACGTGCTGACCACCAGCACCCGAAGACCTACAGACGGTCATCTCGACATCAGAGGGATTTAGGTCGACCTCAACATCATCGGCTTCAGGCAAAATAGCCACCGTGCATGCACTGGTATGGATACGGCCTTGATTCTCAGTCGCAGGGACTCGCTGCACACGGTGCACGCCCATCTCAAACTTCAGTCGACTGAAGACCGCCTGGCCCTCAATGAGACAGATAATTTCTTTGAACCCACCGGCCGATGACACCGTCGAGCTCAGCACTTCCGTGCGCCAACGCTGACGATCCGCGTAGCGCGTGTACATGCGGTATAAGTCAGCAGCAAACAGCGAAGCCTCATCACCACCGGTACCAGCCCGGATCTCTAAAATGACATTTTTGTCATCATTGGGATCTTTAGGCAGGGTCAGTATGATAAGGCGCTTTTCTGTCGCTTCAATCTCGGCTTCGAGGGCGGCCAACTCTTCCTTGGCCATCGCCAACATGTCAGAATCGCGTTCTGCAGCTATCAAAGCCTTGGCTTCGTCTCTCTCCAGTTTAAGTTTCTTAAAATGGCGAAATACGGTCACCAGCTCTTCCAGCGAGGCCCGCTCCTTGGTCAGCCGAGTCATCTCGGCGCCCTTGAGCGTGCCCGATGCGAGCGCGTCTTCTAACCCGTTAAATCGGCGCTCTACGCCGTCGAGATTATCGAACATAGTCGCAGTGGCCGGCGGCAAAGCCGCCGCCTAGCTTCACTTCTTACCGTATTTTTTCTGGAACTTCTCGATCCGGCCAGCGGTGTCAATCAGCTTCACTTTGCCCGTGAAGAACGGATGGCACGAGCTGCAAATCTCGAGGCGAATCTCGCTACGGGTCGACTTGGTAGTGAAGGTGTGGCCGCAGGCACACGACACTTGTGCTTCACTGTACTCAGGATGGATGCCTTCTCTCATGACAAACTTACCTTTCTCTTCACGACATCTCTAAGATCAACCTACTGTGATCTTTACGATTATTAACTACGAAATCTACAGACACTGTTAGCCGTTCATCGACTCGATGAATTCCGCGTTGGTCTTGGACTTATCAATCTTGTCCAAGAGGAACTCCATCGCATCAACCGGGTTTAGTGGCTGCAGCAATTTCCGCAGGATCCACATACGGTTTAGAACGTCTTTTGGCAAGAGCAGATCTTCTTTACGGGTCCCTGATTTGTTCAGGTCCATCGCTGGGAAGGTCCGTTTTTCCGATAACTTACGGTCGAGATGGATCTCCATGTTGCCGGTACCTTTGAATTCTTCAAAGATGACCTCGTCCATGCGCGATCCGGTGTCAATCAAGGCGGTGGCGATGATTGTCAGCGATCCACCCTCTTCGATATTACGGGCTGCACCAAAGAAGCGCTTAGGCTTGTGCAAAGCATTTGAGTCTACACCACCGGAAAGAATCTTACCCGACGGCGGCACTACGCTGTTGTACGCACGAGCCAAGCGAGTGATCGAATCAAGTAGAATGACCACGTCCTTCTTATGCTCGACCAAGCGTTTTGCTTTTTCGATGACCATCTCAGCCACCTGAACGTGACGCTGAGCCGGCTCGTCAAATGTCGAACTGATGACCTCACCGCGCACTGAGCGCTCCATGTCGGTCACTTCTTCAGGACGCTCGTCGATCAGCAGAACGATCAGGACGACGTCCGGATGATTCTTCGCCAGTGCTGAAGCGATATCTTGCAACAGCACAGTCTTACCGGTGCGAGGAGGCGCCACAATCAGCGACCTTTGGCCTTTACCGATCGGGCACAGCAGATCCAAAATGCGAGTGGAGAGATTCTTAGGATTCCACTCCATCTTGAATTTTTCCATCGGATAAAGCGGCGTCAAATTGTCGAAAATGATCTTTTCGAAATCAGGATCTGGCGCCGATCCATTGACGTTCTCAACTTTCAGCAGAGCGAAATAACGCTCGCTGTCTTTCGGCGGCCGAATCTGACCGGAGACCGTGTCACCAGTACGCAGATTGAAGCGACGAATCTGTGACGGGGAGACGTAAATATCATCTGGACCCGGCAGGTAGTTATAGTCAGGAGCACGCAAGAAACCAAAACCATCGGGCAAGGTCTCTAAAACGCCTTCGCCGTAGATGACGCCACCGCGTTCCGCCTGACCCTGCAACAGCGCAAAGATGAGCTCTTGCTTACGCATGTTGGGCGCGCCCTCGATACCGAGGTCCTTCGCCATCTTGTTCAGGTCAGCGATGCGCTCTTCTTTTAGTTCCGTCAGATTGATGGTCGGCACGTCGTCGTTTGTTTCCGGCAACGGCGGTTCCACAAAATTCTGCTGCGACACTAAGTTTGCTTGGGGGGCGGCAGGCTTGGCTGCTCTTTTCGCCTTGGTCGTCGTCGCGTCGGACATAGCTCTTCTCGCTAATTGGGTCGGTGGGTAAGATTTAGTGTGTTGAGATTAGTGCCTTAACCAGGTCGTAGGACTACCGCCTTGAGTGCCAGATCTAAGAATTTGACACAAACTCTGGCGGCCGCAGCAATGGTGGCCTTTTTTCGGGTCGTCACCAATTGGTTATGAGGAACCTGATAGTTCAAAAGCATCGCATTGTCAACAGCGAGGAATTGACCATTGCTGCAATACCATACCTAAGATTAAAATAGTTATAATCAATTATTAGACGAAGGAAGACTTATGCCGCTTCTGATGAAGTCAACCCGGACGGCCCTCCGCTCCGCTCTGCTCACCCTGTCTCTGATTGGTGCCGCGCTAAACACGGCTCCAGCCCAGGCAGCGTCCATGAGTAGTAGTCAGATGGGCACAGAAGAGCGGTTTCAAGACCTCTTCGTCACGGCTGGTTACTGCACGGCATTTGGCGCCGCCCTAGGTACGGCATTCTTAGCATTCACAAGCAACCCAGCGGAAAATCTACGCTTTGTGGCCGTAGGAGCATCCCTGGGCTTTATCGGCGGCTCGGCTCTTGGCTCCTACGTGATCTTGTCCCCTTTATTGGCCAGCGACGGCCCTGATACCTACAACGGGACTCTGGCATCCGAGGGACTGCTCCCCGCCCGCGGACTGGTACTACGCCCAACCATCGATCGCGTAACCCACAGGCTTAAGTCGATTGAGGGCGGACTAACTTTAGCTAGATTCTAAGTTGCCACCCGACCAAACTTTGCGCCTAGCCCAGAATACTCCGAAAGGCCTCGGACTCGATCACGTCACGCGGCGCACCTGATGTCACCAACTCCCCGTGATTCAGGAGCAGCAACACATCCGCAATCTCCGCGGCGGCAAGCCGATGCGCAATGGTGACCACGACCGCACCATCATCCGCCAGCTGCCGCAGCAGACCGTAGATGATTCTTTCGATCTCTGGATCGAGCGCAGACGTTCCCTCGTCAATCAACACGAAGGGCTGATGCTGATACCAAAGCCTAGCGAGCAACAGGCGCTGAGCTTGCCCACCCGAGACGCCGACGCCACCCTCACCCACGCGCGTCTGGACCCCGCCCGGCAAACCAGCAACCAGTTCCGTCAGGCCGACGCGCGCCAGCGCAGCCTCGACGCGCACTATATCTGCAGCCTCAGGGTAAGCAACATTTGCCGCAATAGAATCTGGCAGCAAAATCACCTTCTGAGGCATGTAGGCCAGACCGGCACCACTGACTGGCTGCGCGGACTCAAAGCGCAGCGTCCCACCAATAGGCGTCACCAAGCCCAGCAAAATATTAAATAGAGTCGATTTACCGGCACCCGAAGGACCGGCTAGGCAATAAATGCGTCCCGCCTCGAAGCTAAAAGAAAGATTTTTTAGAGCTGGCTTGTCAGCCCCAGGGTAGGTCGCCGTCAACTGCTCACAAATGATCCGTGATTGCGGCGCCAACAACCGCGGCGCTGAGGCTACTTCAGCTTGGGCATGGGCCTGCAAGAATCCGAGCAAAGACCGCAAACGGTCGACAGCTGCTGCGCCCTCACGATTGGCATTTAAATAACGCCCCAGCTTGGCACCGGCCTGAGACAAAAGCCCCAGGGTAGAAAAGAAGGATAGCTCGATAGCCCCGGTTGATCGACCCGCATTTATATCCCGCAGAGCAATGATCAAGACCACAACCATGGCGACCACGGCAAATGCCTCAAGTAAAGGTGAGGTTCTCGCCTTTACCCGCGCTGCACGCAAAAATCGCTCGTAAAGGCCAGTGGTCAGAGACTCCATCTTGGCGATCTCGACACCTTCCGTTCGGTAGTGCTTGATAGTCTCGACACCCATCAAACGCTGCTGCAACCACTCGGTTAGCTGCGAATAGTCTGCGAGCGCCTTCGCAGCACGCCGCCTGAGTACGCGGCCGATCCGGGAGCCCACCGCTGCCGCAGGCGCAACGCCAAGAAGGAAAATCGCGGTTAGCTTCGGTGATAGCATCACCAACATGACAGCCAAAAACACCACCTGAAAGGCTTCACGAGGCAGGCCACCATAAAAATGTACGAGGTATTCGCGCATTAGCTTAACGTCCGTGGTGATGCCACTGGACAGTTGTTCTTCCATGGACCGACCAGTTTGGTCGCGGCGATACCTTGGTGCCAACCCTATGTAGCTACCCGCCAAATCATCGCGCAAACGCAGTGAGGTAATTTCTCCCGCGCGCTCCCACAGAAACCACTGCGCCAAGCCAAGCAGACTCTTACTCAAGGCCAGCGCCACAAGTAGCCACGGAAGTTGCTTAAGAAGATCTCCCGCACTAATGCCGGACTCGCCATAAAAACGTGTGATGACCGGCCCCAACCAATCGCCGAATAATGCGGCAAATTGCATATGTTCGTCGCGCGGAGCCGTAATGACCTGCACACATGGACCGACCAATGCCGCGACTAGCGCACTGACCACACCCAGTGCTGCGGCCATCACCAAGGCAGCACTAAGGCCACCCATGAGGGGTCTTAAATAGAACCACAACAGCGCCTTGTTATCGCGCATTGCTGGCGCTGGAATATTTACTGTTTCCATCATAGTTCGCTTCTAACATGCGCTAACCAGCAGAGCAACCGCTTGCAGACCGCCCCAGGAGCATTGACTTAAATTATTTATATCAGGTTCTTACAGGAAACGATTAGACTCAGGGCGCTGCACCCCCGTGAAGCTGTCCAGAGGTTGGAGCACTTGGTAACATAAAAGCAGAACCATCCTCGCCGCAGCACTGGACACCCGCATGTCGCAATCAGTTGCACGTAAGATCTCTGCGTCGAAGTCAGCATCGAAAGTTGCGCCTTCTTCCGCATGGCACGGCCTCGACGCCAACCTATCACGCAAAAACCGCACGGTTCGCGTTGGTGACACGACATTTGCACTGAACTGCCTTGAGGACATGGAAGATGCATTCCAGCAGAGCTTCAAAGCCCTCCCCCACGCAAGGCGAGCAATCGCGGCGGGCAATACCGCCGAACTAACCCCACATTTTGGTGTCGTGTGGCCTTCAGCCGTGGGCCTTAGCGAGCATGTTCAACAATTCCTGGACTCTGGCAACTCGCCTGCCATAGCGCTCGAACTCGGCTGCGGACTCGGCCTGCCAAGCATGGTTGCGGCCAAGCAAGGCGTGAGGCGTGTCATCGCCACCGATCGCCACCCACTAGTGTCGCAATTCCTCGCCCGCAACGTAGAAAGTAACAGCCTGCAAGGCATTGATTACCAGCCCCTGGATTGGCGTGACTTAACTGAGACCTCAACCTTAGGGCTAAAGCAGAAGGTCGACTTACTCCTGGGCAGTGACCTGCTCTACGAAGCTTGGCAGCCAGGCTTTCTGGCGGCGGCAGTGGCCCACCTCTTGGCTCCAGATGGCGTCGCCATGTTGGCAGACCCAGGACGAAAATACATGGATGAATTCATGGATTTAAGTGCGGCGCATCATATCGCATGCAGGGAAACGTGCGTACGCAGGGTTCAGCTTGGCGAGACGGTCAGCGATGTGCTCGTCATCGAGCTAGTGTGGAAAAATTTCCAGGATGAGAAATTCTGACTTGCGCTCCTGATCTCGATTAGGCATAGTTGGTCGCTGTTACGGGGGATTAGCTCAGTTGGTAGAGCACTAGATTTGCATTCTAGGGGTCAGGAGTTCGAATCTCCTATCCTCCACCATAACAAAACATAGTCGAACCCTAGATTTTCCAAAATCTGGGGTTTTTCTTATTTGGCACCAATCGGCCCGCCCTCAGCGCCAGGCCACGTTGCCTCCGCGCTACTTGCGCAGCACCTGCTTAATTGCCCATATGTGGCGGCCACAAACGGAGTTTAACGCATGGCACAACCACTGATACTTGGTGGGATTTACACCCACTATAAAGGCAAAAATTACAAAGTCCTCGGGATCGCACGCCATAGTGAAAGCCTTGAGGAGCTGGTCGTTTACGAAGCCCTTTATGAAAACGATCTTGGGACGTTGTGGGTACGTCCGAAGGCAATGTTTGAAGGCACAGTTACAGTGGACGGCGTCACTATGCCGCGCTTCAAATTTATCTTTTCTCCCAATGGCGCCTGAGTGGTACGGTCGCCTACGTGGGGCCAAGATTTGTGCGCTCCATGAAATGGAGCACCGGCAGTGGAGCCTACCAACAAAAAACCGCACCCAGGACTGAGCAGCGAATCGGCAGCCAATCTCCTTGCTAAGCACGGCCGCAACGAGATCGAACAAAGCAAGACAAGATCTCCCTGGCAGCTACTCTTTGAACAATTCAAAAGCCCTCTAGTCGTCATACTCATCTTTGCTTGCGCACTATCCGCCGCATTAGGAGAGATCGTTGAAGCTGCTGCGATAGGAGCAATTTTAGCGCTAAATGCTTTGATTGGTTTCTTTCAGGAGTACCGCGCTGAGACTGCAATCTTGGCGCTACAAGAAATCACTGCACCGAGAGCCAGAGTCATCAGGGATGGCCGCCAATTAATCATCCCTGCTCACGACGTGGTTCCTGGCGACATCCTGGTACTTGAGGCTGGCGACATAGTAGCCGCGGACTCAGAAATAATTGAAGCCTCTCGCTTGCAGTTGAATGAAGCCATCTTAACTGGCGAAAGTCGCCCCGCCAGAAAATCACAACCAAATTCAACTGACACTCAATCACCAATCGATCGTGACAGTTCGGTATTTATGGGAACAGCGGTAGTCACTGGCACAGCTTTAGTCAAAGCCACAGCAACCGGCATGAAGACCGAGCTCGGACGCATCGCTAAACTAATTTCCACTGCCGAATCAGGACCTACGCCGCTGCAAGTCCAGTTAGCAAAAGTGGGGAGATCGCTACTTTTAATTTGTCTAGCAGTGGTCGCCGTCGTAGCTATCATCGGTATCGCTCAGGGGCGATCCTGGCTGGATATTTTGGTGTTTTCTGTCTCACTCGCAGTTGCTGCAGTACCAGAGGGCATGCCTGCGATTGTCACCGTCGCACTCGCCCTGGGAGTGCAGCGATTAGCCGCGCGCAATGCCCTGATCAGAAAACTCCCCAGCGTGGAAACGCTCGGCAGCGTCTCCGTCATCTGCACAGACAAAACCGGGACACTGACCACAGGACAAATGCGAGTCAGAGACGTCTGGGGCGAAGACTCTAATGAGATCTTACGCGCTGCGGCTTCCTGTTGTGATGCAGAACTTGATCTGCAGGGTAACGGTGGCACTGGCGACCCTACCGAAATCGCAATTTTGATAGCTGCACGAGAAAGAGGCTTAAGCAAAGAGACGATCGAAAGCGCAAACCCAAGGACATCTTCAGAACCATTTGATGCCGAACGCCGCCGCATGTCGGTACTTAGGCAAGACTCAGTCAATTACGTAAAAGGTGCATCAGAGACGATTTTTTCTCTTTCGAACCTTTCTTCCGCGAGTCTTCAGGCCGCGACAAAGGCAGCAACCGACATGTCGGAACGTGGCCTTCGGGTACTAGCAGTCGCTATTGGTCATGGACCCGGTGAGAAAAATCTACAGTTTTTGGGTCTCCTCGGTATCGCTGATCCACCGCGAATAGAGGCAGCAGATTCTATCCGAGAGGCACGGCGTGCCGGCATCATTCCGGTGATGATCACCGGAGATCATCCGCATACTGCCGCCGCCATCGCTCGCGAACTCGGACTATTACTGGAAGGCGAAGCAGTCGACTCCCGAGTGCATGCACGCGCAACACCCGAGGACAAGCTCAAGTTAGTTCGCAAGTGGAAAAGCGACGGCCATATCGTGGCCATGACAGGAGACGGCGTCAATGACGCACCCGCTCTCAGAGAAGCTCATATCGGCATCGCTATGGGCCGAAGCGGCACCGAAGTGACACGCCAAGCCTCCGACCTTATTCTTGCCGATGACAATTTTGCCACCATTGTCGCCGCAGTCCGGGAGGGACGCGGAATTTTTGAAAATATTAGACGATCGATCAGTTACCTTTTAACCGGCAATCTAGCCGAAATCGCCGTAGTAATGGGAGCTATCACTCTCTCACTGCCACTCCCCCTACTGGCTCCGCACCTACTCTGGATCAATTTAGTCACGGATGCGCTACCGGCACTGACATTGATCGTAGAGAAATTGTCACCAAACATAATGACACGTCCACCGCGGTCTAAAAACGAGCCCTTATTGGGGCGTCCAGAATGGACACAAATTATCGCGGTGGGGCTCCTAGAGGCCGCCGTTTCTCTGGGGCTCTACTGGTACCTACTAAAAGAGCACGATGTTGACTATGCTCGTAGCATTTTATTTAGTGAAATAGTTTTCAGTCAGTTAGTCAGGTCTTTCGGAGCCAGATCATCCACGCGGACTTTCTGGGAGGCCGGTATATTCAGCAATCTCTGGATGCTTGCGATCGTCTTAATTACCGGACTGATTCAAATCAGCCTACATTACATCCCTGTAGCTCAACAAATGTTTGCGCTGCGGCCACTGCACCTGGTCGATTTTTTACTGATTGGTCCATGCGCCCTAGTCACCGTTTCCATCATTGAAATCAGGAAACTTCTGATGAGAGCATTTAAATCAAACCTGAGACACTAACTATCTGCGGAAAGCATTGTGACTCGAGAACAGCTCGACTCTAGAGTTGTCACTAACGGGGCATGCCTCGATCCCAAAGCGCGCGTGTATTTTTTGCGCTAACGTGCGCTGAGCCTCTGGCATACCGTGATTTATATAAATCTTTGCCGGCAGCTTCCTCATGCGCTCGATATAACTGAGGACATCAGTCTGATCCACATGCGAGGACAGATGATCGAGCGTTACTACTTCTGCCTCGACTGGTATTTCCTCATGATGGATGCGCACCTTACCATCTTTTGCAGCTTGTTCCTGAACATAACGTCCCTTACTACCCTCGGCTTGGTAGCCGGTAAATAGAAGCGTATTTCGGCTGTCCGGCAAACGCCTCTTAAGATGGTGCAAAATACGCCCACCGCTAAGCATACCTGAGGCCGAAATGATAATCATAGGCCCCGACCGCATGCATGCCAGCATAGAGTCATCCGAGGTGGCTGAGACCTCAAAAAGTTGCGGCAAGAAGGGTTCCGCCGTGGTGTGGAAGGCGGAGTCCAGCACTTGATCTTCTGTATGCTTTAAGCAAATTCGCATAGCTGAAGCTGCCATTGGACTATCGAGGATCACCGGAATCTTTGGGATCTGTCCGCGATCTTCCAGAAGCCGCAGGATATAAGTGATCTCCTGTGCTCGACCTACGGCAAAGGCCGGGATCACCAAGACACCCTTTCGCTCATAGGTACGTCTGACCACCTCACCCAACGCATCCATAGCGCTGGTTCTGGGTTGCAGTCTATCGCCGTATGTAGACTCGAGTACCAGGACATCCGTTTCGTGTAGCTGATCTGGACCACGCAAGATGTAGGATCTGCCGTTACCGAGGTCACCAGTAAAGGTGATCAACTTCTGACCGACCTCGGTTTCAAAAGAGAGCTGCACCAGGCTCGCGCCAATAATGTGCCCGGCCCTAAGAAAACGCAGCGATACTCCGTCACCAAGATCGGTCCATTCTTGCCTTTTCGTCGGCCTAAATTGAGTCAGTGCTCGCTCCGCATCCTCGACAGTAAAGAGCGGCAATGCCGGTTTGTGATTAGAATACCCAGACTCATTCGCAAACTTTGCCGACTCTTCCTCCAGCCAACCTGCGTCGCGAAGAATGATGCCACATAAATCAGCTGTCCCCTCTGACGTGATGATTGGACCCTTGAAGCCCTCGTGACATATCCGGGGCAGGTATCCACTATGGTCAAGATGGGCGTGCGTTAGAATAATCGAGTCTATATTCGCTGGATCAGGACTAAACTTAGCCCAATTCCTCTCGCGATACTCTTTAGGCCCCTGAAAAAGACCACAATCGACGAGTATCTGCTTACCACGAAAGTTGATCAGTGTTCGTGAGCCAGTCACTGTGTCAGCTGCACCGAGAAAGGATAATTTGACTGACATAGGACCTCCACTAATCTTGCTCACCTAATCAAACTCGATACATTCTAATTGATATCGCGTCACAAGTACTTCTTAATTCATTTAAGTTCACATCGCCGGTTCATTAAAAGCCTGATCCATTTGGCCTGCAGACGATCGGTATCATCGTCACCCTCGATAGCAATCTCTGGACTAAGCTTATCGCCGCTGGCTGTTAACGCGGTGCTCGAGAATTTAATCTTCAATTCCTGCAGCTCTTTGCCGTTCTCACTTTCAAATACCTTGAGCGTCGCTGAGCCGGCAACCGGGATGCATGGCTCGGTATTATAAACAAGATCGTAGGTTATCCCTGCAAAAGTCAGTGATGAGTACCATTTGCTACCATTCCCAGTGTCTAAACCGGTTTTATGCAGTGTCCCCGTAGCAACGACATGCGCTAATGGATTTTGGCTTGCGTCAAAGTGCGACTGAACGACGACCGGATTGATCGGTCGCGATTGATCTGTATGCGAGAGATCGCTTAACAAACG
Organism: uncultured Pseudomonadota bacterium; assembly: GCA_903915625.1. GTDB lineage: Bacteria > Bdellovibrionota_B > Oligoflexia > Oligoflexales > CAIYRB01 > CAIYRB01. The sequence goes on from CAIWTN010000178.1 coordinate 36,604, forward strand.
ATCGTTGCTATCGACCAGCTGGTCTAATCTGGTTACCAGATACGTCGACGCCTTTTGTCGAAGATGCGCCGTATTGGGTATCGCAGTAGCTGAAGACGACGTCGCTGACCACATCGTCAAACGGTAACCGGACGCGCCAAATTTTGTGTCCACCGTGACCGCGTTTGCTGCAAGCACACCCTTTTTGCGCGGTAGATAAGTGCGGCTTAAACTCCCACTACTCTGAAATCTTTCGAGTACGGTCAGACCACTCATTTGCTGGTCATCGGACCACTTCACGCGGGCATGGGTTCCATTTGCGGTACCACTCGCTCCTTTGGCACCATCGCCTGCCTCTGGATAACAACTCATGGCAGCACTGGTTTGGCCAGTGATGGCGTTCTTCGCTACCCAAAATCGATGCGATTCTGACGCTAAATCACCACTGTATTGCGTCTGAATAGCATCATTCACGTCGATGGTCAGACTGCGATTGTCTTTGGCAATGTCCTCAACCATACTCTTGAAGCGAAATGGCGCTAGGAGCGTCAGACTTACAGTAGGAGCCTGCTCCGGGTACTGCACCAGAAAAGGTTCCACGTACATGAACAAATTACTGGTCTTCGAATTCTTCGAATTAGCAAACACCGACATCGCGTCAGTGCTCTCTGGCCAAGTCAAAGGGCCACCACGAGTCTGCAAAGAGCTACCCAAGTAGCAATCCATAGCGAATGCACCGGCACTAATCTGCTGTACCGGTAGCATTGGAGTCTCAGTGACAGTCGCGGTCGCCAACTTTAAGCCAGCTTTATGCTCTGACGGCAGCTGGCCTGCTGCGGCAGCCGAAGACGCTGATTCGAAGCCACTCTGCACCAGCATTGCCATTAACTCTTTACTTGCTGCAATATCAGCTGCAGTCGGGGCGGTCGCCAATGACCAGCCAGTTGGGTCAGGATCGGTAGGTTTTACTTCGACACCTTTTTTTTGCGACTTTAAACCCGCAATAACGCCTCCGCCACCACCTTGAACACAGGTGGACAGAGCGTAAGCCGTGAGGCACAGCAATGTTGGTCGAACCCAGTTAGCCATACTTGATCCAGAAGCCGCAAATACCCAAAAACTACAAGTCACCCTTGGTCACAAACCACCAGTCCCTAAGGGTGGTTAGTTTGCGCCACCTGGTGAATCGGTAATGTCCATGAATTCTTTAGAAAATGAAAAATTTAGCAATGTTTTTAGAGGCTTAAAATTTGAACTCATGCCCCCGGCAAGCAAGGCTCATGGACTCTTTTTTCGAGGTTATATCAGGAGGTTGCCTGCACGTCTGGGGCGGACCATTGGTGGGAGTTCTCCGGACAATCCAGTATCATATCTGTAGCTTTCTCTTGATTCAGCGCCTGGACCCATTGAACTCACGACCGGAGAGGTCAGCATTGCCACGCACAAACCCTAGCTATCACATCGCCAAACCAGTAATCGCCATGCACGAATCAGCATCTGTTAGTGACGCTCTTGAGTTAATGAACGAAAAGAAGATTAGCTGCTTACTTTTGCACAACGATAAAGAAAAAATTGTCGGCATACTGACCGAGCGTGATGTCATCAGAAAGCTGATTCCACTCGAAGTTGAAGACAAATTCGAACGGCAAGTTGGGCTGATAGCAACCCGCGAAGTTTACTTTGCCGACATCGACAGCTTACATGAGTCGGTTGTGCGACTGCATTTCGAGAAGAAGATACGACACTTCCCCGTCCTGCGTGGCAACGTCGCAACGCTGGAAAACGTGGTGGGAATGGTCACAGTAACTGACATTATTAGGCACTATCTAAATAGTGAATTCAAAGCGTCGGCACCAGCCAAGCGCAAAGACCCCAATCTTCGATTATTATCAGTAATTTGCAAACAACCAGATCAGATTGGATTTTACGAAGCACAATTTACTAAGGCAAAATTTGAAGTCACAAGGGTGTCAGACCCAGCAAAGTTTTTCCGCGAAAATACCGGTGGAGACATACCGCTCATTTTTGATTTTGATGGTTACGCACAGAAAGATCTTTCAAACCTGATTGTGCAGGCGAAAAAATATAGTGGGCATTTAATTATGACTGTCTCAGATCCAGGTATAGTAAATCTATTCCGGCGATACTTAGATAAGCAGCGACAGACAATTGCCCTAAAACCCCTAGATACTGATTATCTGATCTGGCTGCTGACGACCAAATGGCGTCAACTTGAGTCACTGACGGCAAGCAAAGTCTAGCAGAGCAAACAAAAGGCCCGCTTAGCGGGCCTCATTTTTTTAAAACTAAAGGTCTCAGAGAGACTTAAGATAGTCTACCACTTCGGCAAGCTCTGGATTGGCATGGAAGCAAACATTGCCATTCCGCACTTTATCCACCAACACTGTTACCGCTTGCAGCTCTACTTTGAATCCGGCTAGGTCATCGGCCTTTTTTAAGACGCGAGTGGTTGAGACAGGTTCACTGCCTTGAAACTGCGTGGTGCGCGCAGTAATCACCAAACCCGCATAATCCAGTGTGTAGTAGTTGGAATGGCCATAGCTTTGAATGCCTGAGACTTCTAGTGTCCTTGGCAGCAATGACAAGTTTACACTCAGAGAATGCGGTGAACACTCCGTACTCAAAAAGTACGATTTACCCTCAGCTTGAAATCTAGGAATCGACGCTGCTTCATCAGTCAAACTGGAAATTGACTGAGCCTGGTATCCGCAACCGGATACGCCTAAGGTCGAAGCTACCAAGAACCATGCTGCTAATTTCATATTGATCTCTCCTTGAGGCCGCCTGACGGAGGTAGCATCCAATTTTAGAGCGACAAAAAATCACCCATTAATGGAGGGATACTTAATTCTATCCTATGAAGCAAGGGTTCTCTCGGTACAAAGAAATGCCAACTCATGAACGACTGTAAGCAGTTCTCTAATGTCAGTCAGTCTGTCGCAGTAGCTGCCATACCCCCAAAGCCAGCACGGCGCAGAGTGCCGTTACTGAGGCTGCGTAGAATGCCACGGCCGAGCCATAAGTTGTCATCAACCAGCCAGTGAGTAAACTGGCCGGCATCACGCTGATACCAGTTACAAGCTGTAATGCTCCAAAGCCGGCACCACGCTTATCTGGCGGTAAAAGGTCAGCGAGCAGTGCCTTTTCTGTGCCCTCAGTAAATCCATAAAAGGCACCATAAGTACAAAGCGCCGCGACAAAAAATGCCTTAGTTTCAAGACAGGCAAAACAGAAGTAAGCCGCCGCATAAATCAACCAACCAAAGGCTAGCACACGCATTCTACCGATCCTGTCGGTCAGCTTACCAACTGGGACGGCAAGGGCTGCGGCTAGGCCATTAAAAACGAACAGTATCGCCAGAATCTGGCGAAAACTGAAACCAAGTTCCTTAGCGCGAAGCACTAAGAATGCATCGCTTGAATTACCCAGGGCAAAGACGACAACAGCCACTAGATAACCACGAATTTCCCTTGGGATATGCCAGGACAATGACTTTTTTGCTGTAGTTAAACGTGTGATGGCCGGTACCGTGACTATTAAAACGAGCAAAGAGATCACAGCAAAAGGCAGGGATGCCCAAACAAAGCGCCGGAACATTTCCACAGTCATCGCACCTTGGCCCAACCCCAGGACCAGTACAACGAAAATTCCTGACATAGCTCCAAGTGTGTCTAGAAATCTCGTTATACCGAAGGCCCTGCCACTCATCCCGCCTGCCACACAGTCGGCCACCATAGCATCGCGCGGTGCCGTCCGCATTCCCTTGCCGGTGCGATCAAAGATTCTCGCTAAAGCAAAAAGTCCGGGAAGGTGCACGGCTAACATGAGCATCCGAGAGAGCACCGATAAAGTATAGCCAAACAAGACTAGGGGCTTTCGCGACGTCAACCTATCAGAAAACCAGCCAGAAAAACCTTTGAGCAAAATACTGACAGCCTCAGCACAACCCTCAACCGCACCGACAAAGGTCGGTGTCATACCCAAACCTGCCGTGAGCAGCAGGGGTAAAGCCCGACTAATCACTTCGCTTGAGCAATCATTAAAAAAGCTGACCCACCCTAACCGGGTCGGGACCGAGATCTGCTGTTCACGCCTGAGATTTTCACTCTGATTTGCCGGCGGAACGATCTGCATCTTTTTAACTCCAAACCATCCCTAGGCTCGCACCTAAAATCACTACTAACCATGGCGGCAGTCGCCAAAACACCAACAACATAAACATCAAGATGGCTGCAGCAAAATCGCTCGGAGCATGAATCGCACTAGTCCAAACTGGCTGATAAAAAGCAGCGAGTAAAATACCCACAACCGCTGCGTTAATGCCTTTGATCGCAGCATTCATAGCCGCCACTTGCCTTAGCCGCTGCCACAGCGGCAGCACACCCACTACGAGAAGTAAGCCGGGTAAGAATATACCGACTAAAGCAATAACTGCACTGAGCCACGGCGGTGCACTCGACACAACCATAGACCCTAAACACGCCGCGATCGAAAAAAGTGGACCAGGTAAGGCCTGAGCTGCGCCATAGGCAGCTAGAAAAGCATCGTTCTGTATGAGTCCATTGTCGACTAATTCGGTTTGTAATAAGGGCAAAACGACATGTCCGCCCCCGAAGACCAAAGCACCGGTTTTGTAGAATCGCGCAAATAACTCCGTATTTGGCCCAAGGGCCGACATCACGCTTACTGGAATCAGGAGTAAAACTAAAAATAGACATAAACACAGTCCGTAAGGGACACCAAACTCAGGCGCTTTTTTTGCTGACGTAGCCACTACGGACTCAGTTTTTCCCTGAAAAAACAACAGGCCCACCACGGCGCCCCCGACCATCGCAGCCACCTGCACACCAAGCAGAGGAACAAATAACAAAAGGCCTGCCGCAGTGATGGCTATGAGCGCGCAGACTTGGTCTCGGCAAAACCTCAGCCCCATAGACCAAAGAGCCTGTGCCACAACTGCGACCGTGACAATCTTGATGCCATGGAGCCAGTTGCTGTTAAGTGCCGACTGGTAACGCAAAAGACCAAGTCCAAATATCAGCATTAAAACTGCTGATGGCAGTGTAAATCCCAACCATGCAGCAAAGGCACCCGCCAAACCACCCTGCGACAGTCCAATTGCAGCCCCAACCTGACTACTGCCTGGGCCGGGCAGAAATTGAGATAAACTGACCAGTTCCGCATACTCACCTTCGGTGAGCCATTTTCTGCGTTGAACAAAGTCCCTATGAAAATATGCCAGGTGAGCTACGGGGCCACCGAACGAGGTCAAACCAAGACGCAAAAATGCAGTGAAAATTTTCCTACGAAGAAGCAATCAACGTCCTCTAGAGAGGCGCTGCTGCCACAGCACTCTGCTTGAATTGGTATTCATACTCAAAAACATTAGCCTGCATGACTAGTGGGCTATCCGTGATATATCGCGTCAACTCGTCAATCACAAATTCCCGCTCTTCTAGACAACTTTTAACCACATCACCAATCGAAATGACACCAACCACGCGATGTTCATCTAGCACTGGAAGATGTCGTATAAATTTATTTATCATAATTGCCATACACTCTTCCATGGTAGTCTCGGGCGTCACGAAAAGTACATGCGTCGACATGATTTCACCAACCTTGGTGGTTGCCGAGGACCGCCCAAGCAGAATGATCTTACGCGCGTAATCCCGCTCAGTGATCACTCCCCGCAAAAGCTCATATTCAGTGACGATGAGGGCACCAAGATTATACTTGGCAAACATGGTTACGGCATCCAGCACAGTCGATTCAGGACTGATCGTGCAGACTTCTTGCGTACTTTTACCCCTTAGAATCTGTCCAACCGTAACCATAGAAACCTCCTAATTAGTTAAGGTCGTCTTCCAGTTGTCATTGCTACGAAGTAATGAAGCTACTGCAAGCCATGGGCCAAGTGTCGAGAAGGCTTGGACGCGCCGAGCATTTGCAAAATATGTAGTCGATCAAAGACAACCTGCATTCAAAAAGAGTCACAAACCATTTTATCGACTAGTCTAGATGCGGACTCATGAGACTTATTTTCAAAATAAGTTGTATGGTGCTCTATCATGTGGCTTCGGCTTTGAATGACTCGCGGACAATTGGGGGTTTGACTTTTGGAGCGACACTCACGAACTTCACTGACTACTTTTCTAGTGACCTTAGGGCTAATCCTAAGTCTGACGATTTGGCTGATTCAGCCGTATTTGATGGCACTGATGACCGGGGCATTCATGGCCCTATTAGCCCAGCCCGCATATCGGCTGCTGCGGCGGTCTATGTCACCGAAATTTGCCGCCGGCGTCGCTACCCTCGGTCTAATCTTGCTCGTAGTTTTGCCCCTGGTGCTGTTTACGCTGCTAGTTGTGAGACAAGCCATCATGATTAGCGGATCCATATCACAGCTACATTTGTCGTCTATGGATCAGGTGCTAGACAGACTTAGCCAGTGGTGGCCACTATCTTTGGTGGTGGAAAGCCCTGAGGACGTCAAGCAGATGATCACCCAGTTACTCAACGAGTGGGGCGGCGCCGCAACCAAGCTTATGGTGGAGTTAGCTAAGGGAATTCCGGATAATTTAATGCAGATGGCATTATCGGCTCTGGCCTGCTTCTTCATTGTGATGGACGGTGGTCGCCTCGTATCTTGGATTGGGTCGCTGATTCCTCTGGCCCCTCAGATCCGAGAAAAGCTCGCGGACTCATTCAAAAATACTGCGATTTCGGTTGTTTGGGCGAGCATGGCAGCGGCAGCAGCCCAAGCATTGCTAATGGGTATCGCATACTTGGTTACGGGAGTTCCGGCGGCTGCACTTGCGGCTGCGGCGACGTTCATCTTTGCTTGGATCCCGCTACTGGGCAGCGTTCCCGTCTGGATTTCCGGACTCATTTATCTGTATGCGCAAGGAAACTATACGGCACTAGTGATACTGATCGTGTTTGGGGCCATCACCGGCGTACTGGATAATGTGGTGAGGCCGTGGGTGCTCCGCGGACGCGGAGAAATGCATCCGCTTGTAAGTTTGGTTGCAATCTTTGGTGGGCTCAAGATGTTTGGCATCATGGGCGTGTTTTTTGGCCCGATCATGGTGGCAAGTCTTTTGACTTTGCTACAGGTGTGGCCGACAGTAGCTAGGGAAGAGGGCATTGCCCTCTGACACCAAATAAACTCTGACTCCACCATCTGACGTCGCGGAATAAAGAATGTACCAGTTACGCCCTTATCAAAAAGAGGCAGTCGATTCTGCTATCAATCATTTCCGCAAGCAGCGTCACCCCGCAGTGATCGTCTTGCCTACTGGTGCGGGCAAGAGTTTGGTCATTGCAGAATTGGCGCGGATCGCTAAAGGGCGCGTGCTGGTCCTGGCGCACGTCAAAGAGTTGGTTGAGCAAAATTATAGTAAATACGTTAGCTACGACCTAACGGCTGGCATCTACTCGGCAGGTCTAGAGCGCAAAGATAAGACCGAGAAGGTGATCTTCGGCAGTATTCAGTCCGTGGCGCGGGCCAACGAGTCTTTTTTTGCCGGCTTCTCTTTGCTGATCATTGACGAATGCCACCGCGTCTCCGTCGCGGAAGACACGCAATACGCGAGCGTGATTCGCATGCTGCGCAATGCCAATCCGCAGCTTTGTATACTCGGTTTAACCGCAACTCCGTACCGTATGGGCTTAGGCTGGATTTATCAGTTTCATGTTGCTGGCATGATGCGCACGGAAGAAGACCGATTATTTAAAAAATGTGTCTACGAGCTCTCGCTCGCATCGATGATCGAGGATAATTACTTAACTCAGCCGATTAAAATTGATTCGCCGGTAGCTTGCTATGATTTTTCGAGTCTAAAAAAGTCTGGGCCGAATGGCACTTTCGCCCTCAGCGATATCGAGGGTATTCTCAAAGACCAGTCTCGCATCACCCCTGTAATTGTCGAGAATATCGTGGCCATGGCTGAAGACCGCCGGGGAGTCATGATTTTTACTGGATCAGTGCGACACGCGGAAGAAATCCTTGGCTATCTCCCTCAGGAGAGCTCGGCCATGGTCGTGGGTGATACTGCGTCGGCGGACCGTGACACGATCATTCAGCGCTTTAAAGATCGCCAGCTTAAATACCTAGTTAATGTCTCCGTACTAACCACCGGCTTTGATGCACCGCATGTCGATCTCATCGCAGTGCTCCGGCCCACCGAATCAGTCAGTCTTTATCAGCAGATCATCGGTCGCGGCCTCAGACTTAGTCCGGGAAAAGAGGACTGCCTCATCTTGGATTACACAGGTCAGGGACATGACCTGTTCCGACCTGAGATCGAGGAGGACAAGCCCTCGGATGAGGCTGTGATAGTGACCGTGGCCTGCCCGCAATGTGGCTATGATAATCAGTTCTGGGGCCTGGTCGATGACGAGGGTACGGTCGTCGAGCATTTTGGACGTAAGTGTAAAGGCGCCTTCGAAGACCCTCACACAGCCGAGATGGAGCGCTGCTCCTATTTCTTCAGATCCAAACGTTGCCGCAAGTGCGATACGGAAAATGATATTGCAGCGCGCGTATGCTCAGGTTGTCAGGAGGTTTTGGTCGACCCGGACAAGTCACTCCGCGAAGCCATGTCTCTCAAAGATGCGCATGTGATGCGGCCAGATTCTATGGAGTTTAATGCGAGGGTAGACAAGCGCGGGAATGATTATCTGGAGATTCGCTACTACGATTGTGATGGCAATCACCTGAAGGAATTCTTCTATTTAAACAACAATTCCGACTTGCGGGCCTTTGACTATAACTTCCTACGGATGCACCTGCGCCTTCCCGAGGCAAAGCCGGACATAAGATGCGTCGAAGACGCGATCGAATGCCAGAATCACTACCGCCTCCCGATGTTCATTATCGCGAGGCAAAAGAAGCATTTCTGGGAGATCCGCGAGAAAATATTCCCCTAATACGATGTAAATATGGGTGAAAATCCAACTATCGCACGACTCTAGAATGCCTCGGCATGCCTACAAAACCGATTGGTATAGGCCGGCCAGCAAATTACGTTTGAAAAATGCCTCTCATCACGTACCTTCGTAAGCAGACCACATAAAAAATGATCGAAATTATAGTCTCGGTTCACAGGCTCGTTTTCATCTAAATTTGTTCAGTTGGGTAGCGGCGATGAATATTCCTTTGCTATTAATTCAAAGCCTAAGGCTGCGTTCAAAGCTAAGACTTTCACCGGTTGACAAGCAGAAATTGCAGACCCGAAAACTTAATCTGTTACTTAAGCACGTCTTTGAGTACTCACGGTTTTATAGGTCGCACTATGAGCGTCATGGGATATTCGCACGCCATGTGGGTAAGGTAGGCTTGAGCGATCTTCCGCCAGTTGACAAACAGATGCTGCTCCAAAATTTTGACGATGCAGTCTGTGATCCGGCGCTGAAAATCAAAGAAATTCAGAAATTTATACTTGATCCAGCAAATCGGGAGCGGACCTATCCAGGAGGCTACTCGGTCGTACATACTTCCGGTACCACAGGCACACCAGGGATCTTTGTCTATGGTCCACGCGAAATAAATCTGATGGCTGCAGTTATGTTCACTAGGGTGAACTGCGTCAGAATTAAAGCGCGGCGCACTCGCTTGATGATCACGGCAGCCATAGAGGGAAAATACGCTGGAGTTGCTATTTGCGATCACACCCCCAGATTCGCTTATGAGCTAAAAAAATGCTCCGTGAACCTCCCTAAGTCAGAAATTTCACGAGTTGCGCAAAATTTTCAGCCCGATGTCTTAGCCGGATATGCATCTGCGATTCAGATGCTCGCTCAAGACCAACTCAACGGTCGCATAAATCTAAAACCCGAATCGATCGTCTGTTCCGGTGAGCCAATGACGGAACTGGCGCGTCGCGATATAACGCAAGCTTTTGGGATCCGCCCCGCTAGCTTATACGCCGCATCGGAATCGATCGTCATGGGGGTAGAATGCCGTAGCCACGGTAATATGCACCTATTTGATGATCTTCATGTGTTTGAATCAATAGATCAAGATCTCCGCGCAGTCTCGGAGGGCGAAGTCGGAGAATTGCTACTGACCAGTCTCTATAATTACACTTTGCCAATTATTCGCTATCGCACATCCGACCGCTTAGGCTTGAATCAAAGTCACTGCCCTTGTGGAAGTACGTTCCCCCTTGTCACATCTTTAGCAGGCCGCACAGAGGAGTATCTCTGGTTCGATGCCGGAAGAGCGCAAAAAGAGTTCATTCATCCGATCACCTTTGCCGAGCTATTTGCGCCCGGCTTGGAACGATTCCGCATCATCCAAACTTCACCGCGCGACTTCAAAGTGCAAGCGCAAGCGTTACGCCAACGCCAAACCGTCGCCGCCGAACTAAGTCGGCAGTTGGACGGAGTCCTGGCATCCAAAGGTCTAACCAATACGGTTAACTACTCATTCGACTTCGTTGAGCAGATCCCAAATCTGTCGGCCTCTGGCAAGTTTGATTTGATCATACCAATGAGCAAATCAGCTGTACCAGAGACCACCATCAACTAAATAGGAAGTCGAGATCCTTGGCGGTAATGTCGGCCATGACATTGCCGTCTTCAGCGATAATGCCCTCGACTAGTTGCCGCTTTGCAGCCTGCAGTGAAAGGATTTTCTCTTCCACAGTACCACGTGCGATCAACCTATAGGCAAACACATGATTCACCTGACCAATCCGATGGGCACGGTCGATAGCTTGCGCCTCACTGGCCGGGTTCCACCATGGGTCGAGGATGAAGCAGTAGTCGGCTGCCGTTAGATTGAGACCAACGCCGCCAGCTTTTAGACTGATCAAAAACACGCGTACATTGGGATCGTTCTGAAAGTGTTCTACGCGTTCTTTGCGGTCAGTCGTGGAGCCATCGAGGTATTCATAAACAATTCCCTTGGCATCTAAGCGCTGACGCACGATGGATAACATGGATGTAAACTGGCTAAATACCAGTGCTTTGCGCCCTGAATCCATCACTTCTTGCAGTTCATCTTCAAGCAGGTCTAGTTTGGCACTGCTCTCACCAATACGCCCAGAATCAATGAGCCCAGGGTGACAAGCTAGCTGACGCAGTCTAAGTAGCGCCTCCAAAACATGCATGCGCGACTTGCCGAGGCCAGCCGACTTGATCTTCTTCTTGAGCGAGTCGCGATAATGTGCCGCCAGCTCGTCGTACTCTTTTTGCTGGTCGGGTTCGAGCACGCAATAGACGGTACTTTCGGTCTTGCCCGGTAGTTCCGGTAGGACCTGCTCTTTCGTGCGGCGCAGGATAAATGGCCGCAATGCTCGCGCTAGCGTTTCCAGCTTACTGCCCGTTAGCTTTCCGCTACCGCTAAACAATTCGCCGAATACAGCAGCACTGTCTAACATGCCGGGATTCAAAAAGCGGAAAATCGACCCCAGTTCGGCAATCCGATTCTCGACCGGTGTACCTGACATCGCTAGTCGATGTTGAGCCTTGAGCGCACGCACAGCTTTCGCCGATTGCGTGCTCTCATTTTTGATTGCTTGCGCTTCGTCCAACACTACGTAGTCAAACGAAAAGGATTGCAGCATTTCGATATCGCTACGCAATGTGCCGTAGGATGTGACGATTAGGTCGTACTTGGATAGTGATTTTACGTCACGCATCCGCGATGCACCAACGTGAGCTAACACTTTCAGTGTCGGCGTGAATCGCTTGGCTTCATCTTGCCAGTTATAAATTAAACTGGTCGGTGCCACGATCAAGGTTGGCAGGGACACTTCTCCCCGCTCCTTTAAAGCGACACTGCGTTTATGCAGATGAGCAAGCACCTGTACTGTTTTACCTAGACCCATGTCGTCAGCTAAACAGCCACCAAACCCGAATTGTTCAAGAAACTCTAGCCAGCCTAGACCTTGCTTCTGGTAGGGGCGCAGTTCACCGATAAAGGCAGGATCTGGCTCCAGAGGCGCTATGCCAGAGAATGCTGCTAATTTCTGTCTATATGCCGTAAACGATTGATCTAGACTGGCCTCGGCTGCCTCAGAAACTAAGACATCCAAAAAGGCTGCATGACTGGTCCGGTAGCGCAGCTCGTCGCTCTGGCCGTCTTCACCCATTCGTAAAATAGGATCTAGTTTTTTTAGCCAAGCTTCGGGCAAAAGTCCGACAGTTCCATCACCGAGCTGTACCCGGTTGTCGCCGCGACGCAATGCCTCAAGTAGCCTTGGCAACTCAACGATTGTGCCACCACCAAAGTCGAAACTAGCTCGCAGGTCGAGCCAATCGACGCCTGATTTTACATCGACGTTGAAGCTGCGCCCGGTGCGTAGTTTTTTACCCTCAGCTTCCACCGCCCAGCCCTGAGCACCAAGGTCACCAACTAATGTTGGCAGGATAGCCGCATCGACAAAAACGTCGGCACCAGTCACTGCGCGTCCTGCCGAAGGGTGTACCCCAGCATGTTCGCATAAGTCCTTGACGAGCTGCTCTTCCCGTAGCCTATCCCGACGCAACACAATGCGGGGTGGGGGCGGTGGTTCTGGAGCAGGCTTTTGCTCCGCTCCCTCAACTGGCCCCGCCGTGTTCGCTACTTCTGGAGCGGCTTCAATCTGATGCTGGCGTGGCCCGCGTCTGCCGCCCCGACGTGAATCTTGCTGACGTTGCTGCGGCGTGGATGGAGCCGGAGGCGCCTCGTATTCAAAATCATAGTTCGCCAGGAGTACCATGGCTTTATCAGTGATCGGCGTGGCCAAAAAGATGAGTTTAGGCTTGGCTTCACCCACCACGATGCGCCATCCACTATCACTCGGCAGATCAAGTTGCGGTGCATTTGGTAGATCGACGAAAGAACGCAGAAAAGCAGCCTGATCGGCCTTCGGGACTTTGATCGACTGCACTTGTTTGAGTGTATTGATCCACCCACACAGCCTTGGATCGGGCATCGGTATATGAATGATGCGATCTTTGAAGATCACTAGTCCGTCTGGAAATGCTGCCAAAATATCGAGTAGCGGCACAGTGATGCGGCCGCGGCGGAATTCACCGCGCACAATCCACGTTCTATCTTGTTTGCGCACGGCAACAGCTAGGCGAAATATCCACGGGTCTCGCATATCCCACGACAGGGCATGAAAGGCCTCGATACCTATAGTAACGGTGCTTTCTAACTTTGCGTCGTCAACGCCGATCCAACCTAGACGCCCCGTTTGGGCCATCAGAGTGATCAGCTGCGGTCGCAAACTTTCGGCGATGGCAAAGGCATGCACTCTAGTTCTAAGAGGCGCGTTTGGTTCATCCCACGAGCCTGCTCTCGCCAGAGTAGTGCTAGCAGTGCCAAAAAGATGCGTTAGTATGTCGCGATCGGGCCCTTCAGCAAAACTCTCTAATGCTCGCACATCGATTGGCGCAGCAACGAGCTGTGCTGGTTGCTTGCCGCCGCTGCCTGCATCTTGCGGTTCCGCTGCACCGCTACTACCTTGGCCAATGCGCCTAAAAATACAAACAGTTAGAAGTCCACTGCGGCGCGTCGATTCGGCATCGATGATGTAATAGACATCGCTCGCTGCCGATTTGCTGCCGCCGCGTAGTCGAGGCTCAACTAAATCTCGTTGAGCATGGCCGACTATCTTAAGAGCCTCGCGCCAAGAAAGTTGGTCGTGATGTCCGCGATTTTTATGTTGTTCTGGCTCTTTGGGCGCTGGGGGAGCCGCATGACTTGCGGCGGAGAAAGCGCGAATCCTGCCCGAAGCATCTGGTTCAGCACTGGCAACCGCACGCATGCGGCTGACAGTTGGCTGCAAAAAGCGAGTATGAAACCCGAGGGGGTGATCCGTGGGCGCTTTGAAATCGCACTCGACGGTGCCGTCTGCCATGCAGAGCACTGCCCAGATGTGTTTACAGTAGCCTTTACCACCGGCATAAAAGGGGCAATCGCAAAGCGCGCTAATCGTTGACTGCTGACGCTTGTCGTCTAAGGCCATCTCGAGTGTGACGTGGTACTCACCGCCTTTGCCTTTGACATCGGCTGTCAGTCGTTCAGGGGCTGATTTCGTCAGCAAGACGCGACGTTGGCGGTAATAGCCTTCACCCCGCATCCGCACCTGATCTTCAATGTCTGCCGCAAGTGCAGTCGTCAAACCACCGATACCCTGTGGCGGTCTTACTCCATGCACACTTACATGATTGGCTGCGCGCTTGCCTGAACGGCCGCGTCCTCGGCGCCCTCGCCTCAAATGCGTCACTCCCTCTGCGTCCCTATTTTAGGACGTCTTTGTGTTCTAGCCACTATTCCGGCGCCTTCAGTGAGTGCTGCGGGTTAATCCCTAACCTCGCCCTCGGCGGCACGGTTGCCTTGTGACCACTTTTACTAGCTTCACAGTTTGTGCGCCCAGAAGCAAGAGTAGATTTTTGCCTAGGGCCTAAAAACTGCTAGGTGATGGTTGCCTAAACCTTGTGGCAGGCGACTTCTCTTCCTTTCTCTATTTGCCGCATAACCGGAGTTTCGCGGCGACAGCGCTCATCCGCTAACGGACAACGAGCCGAAAACCTACATCCTGGCGGGGGATTCAGTGGACTCGGGAGTTCCCCCGTAAGTAACTGTTCAGGCCTAGATCTTTCACGTACCGGGTCTGGCAACGGATTGGCAGCGACTAGGGCCTGAGTGTAGGGATGAAGCGGACGGAAAAATACTTCGTTAGAAGGACCAATTTCTACCAACTGCCCTAAGTACATGACCGCCATACGCGAAGAAATGTAGCGCACCATGCTGAGACCGTGCGCAATAAATAGATAAGTTAAGCCCAGCTCCCTTTGTAATTCCTGAAGCAAAGTAACGACTTGCGCTTGTATTGAGACATCTAATGCGGAGATCGGCTCGTCACAAACGACGAACTTTGGCTCCAGTGCTAAGGCGCGCGCTAGACCGATGCGTTGACGTTGGCCGCCGGAAAATTCATGGGGAAAACGAAAGGCATGCTCTGCCACCAAACCGACTCGTTCTAGCCAGGCCGCGATCCGATCTTGCCGTTCATGACGCGGCCAAAGTCCGTGAATGTCGGGGCCTTCAGCAATAATGTCGCCCACCGTCATCCGCGGATTAAGGCAGGCATAAGGATCCTGAAAGATCATCTGAGCGAGACGAGCATAGGACTTCCGCCTACTTGTACTCATCTTGCCGGCCATGGATTCTCCGGCAAAACGAAAATCGCCCTCGGTAGCCTCGTACATGCGCACCAAAAGGCGTCCTAGCGTGGATTTGCCACAGCCCGACTCACCAACTAGTCCAAGAGTTTCGCCTGGTTCGATAGCAAATGAGACCTTATCAACAGCATGTAATTTAATACCGTGACCTAAATCGAACTGCTTACTCAAACCCTCAACTTCAATGAGCGGGGTAGTCATGGTCTTACCTCCCCGGCAGATTCCGAATCCGTGTGAATCGGGTGAACACCAAAAGATTGACGCTGGGTTGCTAGCTTTGGATGATGCAACCAACATGAGGCTCGCGTGTCCCCATGCATAATTTCCGGCGGTGCTTGCTCGGCACAAATCCGCATTGCGGCAGCACAGCGCGGCGCGAATGCACAACCAACCGGTGGGGTAAAGAGATCAGGAGGGCTGCCTGGGATCGGTGTTAAAGGTTCGGCTGATCCGGCATCATCTTTAGGCATCGCTCTCTGCAGTCCAACAGTATACGGATGCTTGGGCCGGTAAAACACATCGTCCACCAAACCTTCTTCAACGATCTTTCCGCCATACATCACCGCGACGCGATCAGCCATTTTAGCAACGACGCCTAAAATCATGAGTGATGAGTATGGTCGCCATGTTCAGACGCTGCGCAAGATCCCGAATAAGTGACAGAATTTGCGCCTGAATCGTCACATCTAGAGCAGTGGTTGGTTCGTCGGCGATGAGCAGTTTGGGGTTGCAGGCAAGCCCCATGGCAATCATCACCCGTTGACGCATCCCGCCGGACAACTCGTGCGGAAACTGTTTCAAACGCTTCGCAGGTTCTGGTATGCGGACCAGCTCCATCAACTCTAAAACACGCGCTCTGCGTTGAGCAGTCGTCATCTTGCTGTGCAGAATTAAAGACTCAGCGATCTGGTCGTAAATAGTCATGGTTGGGTTCAAACTCACCAACGGATCTTGAAAGATCATGGCGATTTCACCACCCGCAATTTTGCGCATTTGTTTTCGGGTCAGCTTGAGTAGGTCCTGCCCCCGAAACATGATCTGGCCTCCCACCACGTGTGCCGGTGGTGATGGCAGTAATCCGAGTATAGTTTGCACAGTGACCGACTTACCAGAGCCAGATTCACCGACGATACATAGAGTTTCTCCGACATGAACGCGAAACGACACGTCACGCACGGCCTTCACTTGACCACCGTGCACGGAAAAGTTGACGGCGAGCGAGCGAGCCTCCAGCAGGACAGGCGCTTTTGAATCTAACGATGGATTTACAGTCATAGCCAATGCCGCCCCTTAAGTCCTGCCGCGCAATTTCGGATCAAATGCATCCCGCATCGAATCCCCCAACAGATAGAAGCACAACAGCGTGATGCCGAGCACCGAGGCCGGTAAGAAAAACTGAATCGGATTGACCTGCAAGCGCCTGGCTGCATCAAAAACAACATTGCCCCAAGATGGCGTTGGCTGTTCCAAGCCAAGGCCAAGCATCGATAAGAACGCCTCTGATGCGATGACTCCAGGAATACGGGCAGACCAAGCAATAATGATCAGTCCCAATAAGTTGGGGCCTATATGATGCGAGATGAGTCTTTTTATCGGCGCGCCTAACAGGCGGCTAGCCTGGACAAACTCTAATTCACGCATCCGAAGTACCTCACCGCGGACGATGCGCGCAAACCCAGCCCAGCTGAATGCCGTCAGCGCCACGACGAGACTGAGTACACCCTTGCCGATAGCAACTTGCAGGATGATGAACACTAGCAAGTCCGGAAAATTATCAATGACCTCGACGAGTCGCATGCAGATATTGTCTATCTTGCCGCCCATGAGACCTGAAAATGCGCCAAAAATCAGACCGATAAAAATACAGAGAGTGGGCACCAGAAGGGCGAGCAGCATATCCACGCGGGTACCCTTCACCATACGCGCTAACACATCACGGCCAAGCCCGTCCGTCCCGAATAGATGTGCACGACCGCGCACAGTCTCACCAACAGCTGCCTTCGGATAGATCGTTTGAGCGTCAGATAATTTTATCGTATTAATAAGTTTAGTCTCTAATACCGCAGCGCGCGCACCGTAGCTACGCTGCCCCGTGTTGAGATCGTCGACAAAGGCGACTACGGAATAAAGATAGGATTCAGATGGATCGAGTCCCATGCCATCAAATACAGCGTGCTGCGCTGGATCGGTGAGCTCGGCAATATTCAATCCGCGCTCAATGGTTCCGTCTGCCAGATCGCTTAGTTTTATACGGTCACTGGGTGTTACCAAAAGCCGGTAAACTGCATAGCCCGAAACTCCCGGCGCAGTGTCCCAAACCAAGTGAACGCCGTCCACAGTGGCGGCACCATCAATGCGGAAATTCTGTGGCGGCAGCAAGTCACCGGGCGCACGAAGCGGAGCCGCAAGATCGTAGTTGGGATCGACTAGATCAACGGGTACCGCTGCGAAATCATCCACTATAAGCAGTGACTCCCCGCGAGTTGGGCCCTGATTAATATCGTGGGAGTTCTGTTGATTTTCGTAGGCCACCCCACCTTCCGACTTGGGGAAGAACACGGGACCGACGACGCCAGCCAGCGTGACAAACACGATGACCGCAAGCGACGTCATGGCCAGGCCATTTTTCTTCAGTCGCATGAAGGCATCTTGAAAGTACGTCAATGCCGGTCGGGAAATATTCTCCGCAGCTGCCACTTCGCGCTTAAGCGGCGAAAACATGTCATCGGCGACAGGGCCCCATAATGCGGAGCCGGGCGTCTGGTGATGTTGGCCCATGATAAATAGCTCCTAACCTAACCAAACCGAATGCGCGGATCAATCAGTCCGTAAAGCACATCCGTGATCAAGTTGATGATGATGAAAAAGCCACCGTAAAAAACGGTAAGACCCATCAGCACGTTATAATCGTTGTTACTGATCGAATTAAAATAGGCAGCGCCTAGTCCTGGGACACCAAAGATATTTTCAATCAGGAGCGATCCCGAAATAGCCCCCACAAAGATCGGACCGAGTAAGGACACCACTGGTAGCATCGCGTTTCTTAACTGGTGAAGGGCCACAACCCGGGCAGTGGAGGCACCTTTTGCGCGCGCTGTGCGGACAAATTCGGCAAACGACACGTCCACCATTTGACTGCGCATATAACGCGTCATTAGCGTGATAATCCCCAAGCTAAGAGTGAAGCCCGGAAGAATCACGTCGCGAAATTGCCCCCACCCTACCGGACGAAACCAAACATGCGGATTCACATGTAAATGCGTCAGCGGAAAGACGGCCAAGAAGTATTGGACGACATAGGCTATCAAAGCAGAAGGTATCGCGATCCCAATCACGCAAAGGAGCATAGCAATGCGGTCAATCAAAGAATTACGATAGAGCGCAGCAACGATCCCCAGCCCCAGTCCAACGGTGGTCCCGACGATTAGGGCGAAGATACCGATAGCTGCGGATGCCGGGAAATTTTCGGCGATCATTCGGTTAACGCTACGATCGACCGTACGAAAACTCTCGCCAAAATCGCCCTGAATAAACATCCGCTGCATCTGTATCAAATACTGATCAAAAATCGGTTTATTCAGGCCGTACTTTTCTTCAAGGTTGGCACGAACAGTGGCTGGTATTTCCTTAGTGCGAGTCAACGGATCGCCTGGCACCGCGCGCATGAAGACGAAAGTCAAAGTCGCTAAAGCCCAAAGAGTCAGCACCGCCATGATTAGGCGCTGACCGACGTAGCGAAAAAATCCCCAAGATAACAAATGCTGCATGGACTATTACATCTCGGTTTAATGTTTTGGTTGGCTGTCCCAAACCGCATAGCGGAAGTCTGGACTGAAACCAAAAGCGTTGTGGCGCATGTTCTTAAGCGCCGGAGCGACGACAAATGCACCGCCAGTTTGGTCGAGAGGAACCATTGGACTTTCGTCCAGTAGCAGTGCCTCAGCTTCGGCAAAAAGCTTGATTCGAGCAGCTATGTCCGATTCATTAGCTGCTTTAACTATAAGCGCCTCATAAGTTTTATTCACCCAACCGGTCATATTGTTGTCGTTACCAGCAGTAAACAGATCCATGAAAGTCATTGGGTCGCGGTAATCTGGACACCACCCCGATAGGGTCACATCGTAGTTGCCGTCGCGGGATTTTTGTAGGCGCGTCTTGAATGGGACACTTTCTACTCTGACCTCAGTATTCAGCAGCTTGGCCAGACTGTTCTGCCAATATTCGACAAATTTCTTAGCCAAGGTGCCGTCGTCAGACAAGATCGTGAAAGAAGGAGCCTGAGTCTGTTTACTGACTGCTAGGTACTCTTGTAGGTGTTTTTGCGAACTAGGGTAATCTGCGTCCCTGCCTTTAACGGGTGCTTCACGCCTATAGGTCATGCCCTTTTTCGAGCCGGGCATGTAATCTGGAACCAGCCCCAGAGTTGGCTTATAGCCCGGTACACCAATGATTTTATTAACGAACTCGCTGCGATTGACGCCATCGCGCACGGCTTGACGTAGGAGCTTGTTGGCAAAAGGGCGACCAGGCCTAACATTGAATGCAATATACGTCGTGCAGCCCGTGGGGAAAGTCTGAATTTTCAGCTTCGCTGCTTGCGCCTGCTTGATAATTTCTGGCGACGACGTGGTCGTGTAATCGATCCCACCAGTCTGGAAATTATTGAAGTTAGCTTGCGAGTCTTTCACCATCGCCGGTGATTGGATCGCCTGAATCCTCACTTTATCCGCGTCCCAATAAGTCGGTGAACGTTCAATGCGCATGGACTGTTCTTTTTGCCATGCTGCCAGCTTGAACGGTCCATTGCCGATAATGCTGGCGGGGTCAGTGGCAAATTTATCGCCAAACTTTTCTACAATATCCCGACGCAGTGGATAGAAAACTTGAAAAGTCGCCAGTGAATCAAAGAAAGGTACTGGACGACTTAACTGGACCTCCAGGGTATGGTCATCGACGGCACGAACGCCTAGGTTTTCTTTGGGTTGCTTTTTAGAGATGATGTCTTCTGCATTAAGAATGCCTGCGGCTATAGCGATGAAGGAATACTCACTGGCATAAGCCGGATCAACTAGTCGTCGCCAAGAATATAGGAAATCCTGCGCTTTAACGGGCTTGCCATCTTGCCACCTAGCGCTCTTACGGATCTTAAAGGTCCACGTCTTCTTGTCTTCACTAGAAGTCATGCTCTCCGCAGTGCCGGGTATGATATTACCAGCAGGATCGTACGACATCAGCCCCTCAAAAATGTGACCTAGCCACATCGAGCTGATGGTATCTGCCTGTTTGGTCGGGTCCATGGATGGCGGCTCGTCACCGGCGCTAAAGTAAACTTCTTGGCTCAGTGCCCGCTGATCTTGAGATTTTTGCTCCGCGCGCACGCCTGAAGCGTACAAAACTGCGGCTACTAAAAAGAGAGCTGCTGCTGCGCCCCTAGTCATGGCGGACTTTAAGACCATGGATGTAACCTCAAACGGATGCGGTTAAACGACAACTAGCACAGCCTCCAACGGCCCAAGCTTGTACCTTACCCTTTTCAAATGTGAGCAACGTAAGCGGTGCGAGCGAGGCTGAAGCCACGATGGTGAGCACGGAGTGCCCCGCGAAATTTTTTACAGGATTTTGGTCAAAATCGGCAAGTAAATAAATAGGATCGGGCCTATAGGCACGTCAACCTGACAGGTGCCTAAGGCGTTAAAACCACGGTTCCGGAGCGAGTCATCAGCCGCCTAGGCCCAGGAAAGACGCGAGCTCTACGGAGAATTTACTCCACAGGGCCTGACCCATAGACTTGGGATCGACCGCATTATGAGCGTAGTGGGGAACTAAATCAGAATCGACATTGTCCAGCGGCTGCAGGGTCCACTTGGACTGAGGATGCGCCTCTATCAAGCGTGCGATCGCCTGATAGTCGACTAATTCATCGTCTGCTGCGGCAAAAATCAACGTGGGGATCGCAAGATTAACAGCGCTTACATCGCTAACCGCAGCGGCACTTGCAAATACGGCATTATAGGCAGCCATAGGCAAGTGGTCATGAACTCTGTAGTCGACCGGTGAGCGACTAGGAACATCTACATCGAAAGGTAGAGCGTTTAGCCCACGCAGGGCATGGGTATACCAATTTAGACGGATGGCCGGCACCAACAGCACTCGCTTGTCATAATAAGGAACCGCTGACTGATTGATGTAGTCAACATTGAGTAGGGCACCAAGTGAGACGCCAACAAAGTAGAGCGGCACATGCAATTCTTGGCTCTTGCTAGCGCCAGCTCGGGTTGCACACTCCGTGTCCCTGAGCCAAATGGCGCGATTAACTTTCTGTATTTGCGCGTAGTCGCCGTCATGCCCGGTAAGCGTCAGTCGTAAAACCAGCACATGTTGCTGATTGAGGGCTTCAATAAGCGGCGCTAATTTAGCTGGCTTCAGATTAAATCCATGAGCCACTACTGCAACGGCCTGAGCTGGAGCCCCTTGGCGCGCTTGGAATTCCTGCAGACGCTTTTGCGTATCCGCACAATTCACATACTCTTCGGGCACATCAATTGGGGCAGCAAAGCTGCCAGCAGCAGTAAAGCTCCATGAGAGAAGCATTAACAAAGCTGCGCGATTTATGGTGGAGGTAAGGGGAGTCGAACCCCTGACCTTCGCAATGCCATTGCGACGCTCTACCAACTGAGCTATACCCCCAAGATCGCTATAGGTTGAAGGGTTATGCTTCTTGAAAAGTCGCATGTCAACTCAAAATGAATCGCCTAAGGAGGTTTCCATGACTGAATCTTCCACCCAATCCGCTTCGCATCGATCGACGTGGATTTTGCTAGCGATGCTCTTTGCACTTGCCGGCATCGGGCTGTCGCTTTACTCCACCATGCACCACCTTGAAGTTCACGCCACCGGTCAGACTGCGGCTGCATGTAACATCAGTGCTAAGTTCAACTGCGATGAAGTGGCGTTGAGTAAATATAGTGAAGTAGCCGGCATTCCACTTGGAGTGTTAGGACTAGGTTACTTTACAGCTCTTTTGGTGCTGTTGGGCGCAGCATGGGCTGGCGTTAAATCGGCGGCTGACCATCTGCACGCATATACCGCACTTGTTGGGATCGGCGTCCTGACATCGGTCGGCCTTGGTGGGATAGCCATCGCCTTAATCGGTACATACTGCCTAGTATGCATGGCGATTTACGCTGTAACTTTAGGGCAATTGGCATTGCTCTTTGCAGGGCGGCGCTCGCTTATCCCAGCCGGCATTACATTCAAATCTATCGGTAACGGTGGCACTTCAGCACTGATTGCAGTCGCTGCCGTCATTGGACTTTTCAATATCGTTAAGCCGGCCCATTTACCCGAGGTCTTAGATCTACCTCAAACGGCAGAAAATCTCGCTAAGGCTCAACCGGTAATGTCTCCTAAGGCGCAAGATATACCCGTCAGCAAATCAGCTTATTCCGGCCTCGGTGAAGACTTCCGCAAAGGCGGCGATCAAGCCAAAGTGGTTGTCGTTGAGTTCGCTGATTTTCAGTGTCCTGCCTGCGGAGGATTGGCCCGCAATTTACGCCAACTCCATGAGGAATTCGGTGAACGCGTGCTATTCGTCTTCCGGAATTATCCATTAGATAACTCCTGCAACAGCAGTATACCTGGCAAAATGCATGAATATTCATGCAAGGCGGCAGTTTTAGCGCGCTGTGCCGGCAGCTACGGCAAGTTCTGGCAATACCATGATCAGCTCTTCGAGCATCAACAGGATATTAACGACGCCAAGCTTAAACAATGGGCCTTGGCCATTGGACTCAAGTCAGAACAAATTGACACCTGCTTGAGCAGCAAAGATATCGTGGCCAAGGTGAAAGATGACGTAGCCCTAGGAAATCGCCTTAACATCGATTCCACTCCCACCGTTTTCATCAACGGGGTGAAAGTGGTGACTGGCAATGGACTCGAGCAACTGCGCAATCAGATCGCCAATCTGCTTAATTAAAAGTGCGAGACATTGGCGGGAGCCTTGATTTTGAAAATTGAATTCGAGCACGATTACCAACAGAAAGTCATGACTCAGAGCTTTACCGAAGCAACCTTGCTGGACTCACCGGCAGCGGTACAGGCCTGGCGCTCGGCGTGGATGAAGGAGCTGAGCTCTTGGCATTCGCCCTATAAGGTGCTGGTGGACTGCTCCCAGTTGACCATCGGGGATCAGCCTGAAGTACACAAGGCACTTGAGCTGATGGTTAAGTTCTTCAACGGCTTCTTCCTCCGCAAGATTGCCGGATCACCCTTAAAGAACGCGCAAGGCCACGAGTATTTGCCTTTCCCCGTGCTAGCCACTGCTGAGGAAGCCGCCATCGATCTGGGTATACGCGCTCCAAAAGAACGAGTAGCCACAGATTTTCGCTCCACTATTCAGCTACAGAATCACTTTCAGCAGCATAGTATCGAACTCAGCTTCAGTGAGCCTGTGGTGATAGGCACTAAAGACCACGTCATGACTCTCAGGTCGAAGCTGATGAATAATTTGATGCAATGGCATTCTAAATGGAGTCTGATCGTCGACTGCACCAATTTTGAAATAGCAGCAGAAGTCCTACCCGATATGGAGAGGACACTGACGGTTCTGCGCGGTTTTTTTATGAAGCAGGCGGTGGGCTACAGTCCACGCGGAGCAAAAGAGAGTTACCCCTTCCCCGTATTTCGGGCCCGCCATAGGGCGGTCGCTGAGATCGAGGGTGAGGGTAATTTCTCGGGTGACGATGCTAACTGCAAGTCGAGAAAAAGCTGAATCTTCAGGTGCCGCTAGCAACAAAACCGGCCGATAAGCCCCCAAACCATATGCAAGCACCTGAATATATTGTGATTTTACAGGAAGTTAGGGCCGCTTTAAAAAAGTCCCCGGCACGATCACCGAATGAGAGAATGGTTTAAATACTGTGGCCATAGGTCTTTAAGGTCTGTATAAAATTGTCTGTAACTTGAGTGCTCAAGTTCTGGGTATCCCAAATTGCACATATTAGGTTGAGGTGA
Source organism: uncultured Pseudomonadota bacterium (assembly GCA_903915625.1). Lineage (GTDB taxonomy): Bacteria > Bdellovibrionota_B > Oligoflexia > Oligoflexales > CAIYRB01 > CAIYRB01. Next base: position 60,805 of record CAIWTN010000178.1, read on the forward strand.
GGGCGCGTGTTACCTGTTGAGATTCTTCCGGTTCAGGAATCGATTGTGCTGAGAGCTCGCGGCTCTGAGCTTCTTATACTGCCGCACCATGTGCACAAGCTGAAGGACCTGGCTAAGCCACGCGACTTCAGTCAGTACTTTCGTGGTGAAGCATTAGTAAATCGCCCTGCGCGCAAACTATTTGAGGCGTGGCTGCGTAAAGACCACACTTTGTGGCCACGACTTTACCAAGTGGTTCACAAAGAGATGGACCTGAAACCACAAGATGAGACTTCTGCTGATACTGCTGCGGAAACACCTGCAGCCCCAGCAAAAGCCGTTGCTGCTAAAGTGGCTAAGTCAACGGAAGTGGAATCGGAGGCGACCGACAAGGCGCCCGCGAAGAAAGAAAAAGCTGCTAGCAAAAGCACTGCAAAAGTAGCCGCTACAGAAGAGAAGGCTGCTGATGCGGCCGATGCCAAGGCTGAAAAAAAGCCCGCAAAAGCCAGCGCGGCTGCGGTAAAGGAAAAGAAACCCACCGCGAAGGCTGAGAAAGCTGACAAGGCTGAAAAAGTGACAAAAGCTAAGCCAAAAGCAGCCGCAAAAGAAGCTGCACCAAAGGCTAAGGCTAGCCCCAAAGCAAAGGCTGCTGGAGCCAAAGCGAAAGGGTAAGCTTCTGATCCGCAAGTACTTGATCAGCGGCAAACAGGTGCTAGCTCTTGCCTCGAAACGGCCTAGTAATGCTGGTTCGAGGGATGAGTTATCTATCTTTGAGCTGTTGCTGCCGATTGAGACTTTTTGGGATGCGGAAAAGCTGTTGAAGGATTTAGATTTTATGCGAGCCTCATTTGGGGATCCGGTCTCAATCCTGCAGATGCAAAAAAAGATCCTAGAGCAACTCGTGAACTACGTGGTGCTCGAAAAGGACCGACTTCAGTTAAAAGCGGCGATCAATGGAGCAGTCCAAAAATAAACTGCAACGGGCCGTTTTTCTGGATCGTGACGGCGTCCTCAACGAAGATGTTGGGTATGCCTACCGGGTCGAAGATCTGCGTCTCATCCCTGGCGTCGCAGCCGCAGTCGCCACACTGAAGAGCAGAGGCTTTCTACTGATCGTGGTTAGCAATCAATCTGGCGTAGCGCGCGGACTTTTTAGCAACGACGACGTTAATCGCTTCAATCAAGCTTTAAACCAGCAGCTCATCTCGGCAGCGGGGGTTGGCATTGATGAGTTTTTTTACTGCCCCCACCATCAAGACGGCTCGGTCGCGCAATATAAACTGCACTGCTCCTGCCGCAAACCAGAACCTGGTCTGATCCTACAAGCGACTCAAAAGTATCCGATTGATCTAAAAAACAGCTATTTAGTCGGCGACAAACCTGACGACATCGAATGTGCGCGACGTGCTGGCCTGATTGGGATTCAAGTGCGGAGTCGTTACGGTGAGAAACACGAACACGCTGCGGCCCTAGTGGATTCTCTCACGGCAGCGTTACCTTACCTGACCTAAAAGCATAGAATTTAGGCCTTCGATTCTTGCATTTTTTTCAGCAGCAATTTGATGCGTGGTCCACAGCGTTCACCGGCGCAGCCGCCACTGCCGGTGCCTACTTTGCGATTCACATCCGCCACCGTTTCACAGCCTTCCATCCCCTTAAGGACGCGACCAAGATTGATTCCTTTGCAGATGCACACGACTTTCGCCATCGTCCGAATGCGTTCCTCAACCTTCTCATCGAGAACTTTGGTATTCTGATCCGACATGAGTCTCCAACACTTATAAATATAGTGGAGCTAGCCAATCCAGCCAGCGTTTGTCTAATATACCGAATATCATGACAGTTGCATTACAAGCCGAGTGGAACGCAATACATGGCAAGATGCGCCCTGTTTTTATCATGAGATACTCGCAACAGAGCCCGAGTAAGAATGCTCCAAGAGCCAAACCTACCTGACCATGAATAAGATTACTCCAAGTCGGATTTGCGTGGACAAGTGCAAATACCAAAGCAGCAAACCACGCCGCCCAAATTGGTTGGCTTAATCGGCGGTAAACCGCACCGATGCCAGCGCGAAAGACAAGCTCCTCCACCAGCGGCACCCAGATCACAGCAGCCCAAGTTGGATGAGTGTTACTGTCACTCACTGCATTAATAGTTACCCCGCCCAATACACGACTCAGCAGGGCAACTGCGGCGCTAGCACCGAGTACGAAGGTAGCCGGAAGGTATGATTGCCATGTGCCGGGAGTAAACACCTTACGATCGTGAAGCCACCAGTATGCGGCTACAAAACTAGCGATCAGCGAGTGTATGGTGGCTGCGGCAAACCATGGTGGCGACAACCAATCACTTAGGCCGTTATAAGATTCCGCCATGACGACCGCTAGCACTAAACTCAATATAGTGAGCCCGATTAAGCCCCTCTTATTGGTCGATGCACCAAGCGACTGTTCATGCACTAATAGTGTCTTTCATCAGTTCTTCGAGACTTTTGCGTTGACTGTCGGATAGTCGACTAAAGCGGAAGCCGATTTTGGTGGCTTTCTTGTCGATCCAGGCCACGACTCCCTTGATCTTCGCGTCTGGGCCAAAATCATCGTCATCGCTGACTGGCTTAGGACTCTTTTTTGCTGTCGTCGATGTGGGTGTCAAATTTAGAGCGATAGTAAGCTCTTCGCCACTTTTAAATTTCATCGGGCCATCGAGTTCGAGGCAAGCGCCACCGAGGCTAATGTTGATAATTCGACCGCTGACTTTCGGTGCGCGTTTGCCACGACCTGCGCCTTTGCCGACGATCATCGTTTCCAAGGCAGTCTCAAAGCGCCGACCCAGGCGATATTTCTCCAGAAGAAAGCGATCAATTTTTTCGCTCAAGACTTCAAACTTAATCGGCTTGGCGAGCCATGCTCCAGCGTCGTTAAAGGCAAAGAGATCGTTTTTAACTGCTTCATCGACGATACGATCTGGATACGCTGTCAGCAAAATAGGCCCGTGATAAGTCTTGCGCATCGCATGAATTAAAGTCACGCCGTCGCTATCAGGTAAGTCAAAATCTACAACGCACATGTCTGGCTGTTGAGTGGCTAAAATTTCTAAGCACTGCTTGCCAGTTACTGCGACTAGTATGTTCGCACCGGCAATTTTGTCTTTAAAAACCTCGGAACTCATCACGAGGCTAGGCTTGCAGGCGTCGACAATCAGGATGGTTGGCATACGTAGGTCCTCTGAAAATACAAAGAGTCACAGATTTTTGTTTGTGCGCACAGGTGAACATTGATGAATGCGGCCAAACGATGGTGGGGATCGCTGACTCTAATTATACCTCCTCGCTAGTAAGCAAGTCACTTATCCCCGAACCCAGCTGTCAGGAAAATTATTGCTGCCTGCTAAAGGTTCGGCCCATGCTGCCGAAACAAATATTGATGAGACATAACTGTACGGCTTCATGACCTGGAAAAGAGGTTGAGCTTCTATGAACTTGTGGCGCTATTTAGGGAAAGGACCAACGCTGATCTTCGGCGTGAGCACCCTATTGGCTACGCAAGAAGGACGAGCTGTGACCCAGTTCACCAACAGTAATTATCCGTTCACATTCGACATCAACGACGTGACTAGCTCGATCGATCTACCGATCCGGGACCAGGTTGAGACGGTTAATATGACGCTTGAGACGATGAAGGAGCGGCTAGTTAAGGCTCCTACCGACGAGACCGTGGAGCCCCTGACCCTCAATGTCGCCGCCGGTGATGCCCAGATTGATGCTATGGCTGAGAAAATTGCCTTAGCCGGCCAAAAGCAGCCACTTATTGCCTATCTCAAACGGAAGTTGTCGTCGTCGCCTTCGGCTGCGCTGACCTCCGTCGGACCAGCGAGGTTGGTAACTCTCGACGAGGCGGGCTTCAGCCTTATCGACCCCGCAAAGTTTGCGGCTATGTACTCAAAACCACAGCATAATTTAATTCTGGACTCAACGCCCTTGAAGGGCAATCTCAAGTTACAGAAACAGTTCCTCCGCGAGCTGGTGCCGTTTTTCCCGAAAGCTGAACGCACTGCTATCAAAGCGAAGATAAGCAACGGCGAGGCCCTCGACGTCAATACTGCGTTGCTACCGGCTTTCCCTCGGCAAATGCTGAAGAAGTATGTGGTTTTTCGGGGCCCCAACTGCTTCCACGCGGCACTAGCGTTTCAAAGCACGATTTTACCCAGCTCTTCCTTCATCAATGTGAAAGAGGAGCCTGGATATCACCGCGCGATGATCAATTACGATGAGTTATGGCGGGCTATCAAACGCGACTTTTACGAGATCGACCCTCTACGCCAGCCCCTTAAATATGGAGATATGTTGGTTTTCTTCGACGTGCCGGAGCGGGAATCGGATCTCCCTAACGCCCATGTGGACTTTCGCTGGATCCGTCACACGGCAACGCACTTATTCAGCGGCTATACCTTCTCAAAAGGATCGAAGTCACCAAATACACCCTACACCGTGAGGACCCTGCCTGAGGAGTGGAGCACGTGGAAAAGATTCACAAAAAATCTAGCCCTACGGGTTTATCGGCGATCGCTCAGCAAAGTCAGCGCCAAGCCTCCCATGGACTTAGCGGATTGGGTCTATTGAGCAGGGAGACTACATTTCGAGGTAGTTTTTGCCTATATAAGCGGTGACAAATTCACCAAGAATATGTTATTCGAGCGCGCTGCACAGTCGTTAGGACGCACCCCAACAGGAAGACAAATATGACCCGGCACGGATTTCGAAAATCCCGGCAAGCTCCGTTGCCACGGAATATTTATCGCCGAACCCCACTGGCGAACCGCAGCGGCTCGAATCGTTTTGCGCCGCGTACCCCGGAACCATCGTGTGGCATGAAAAGCCAATGTGGTGCCTGCAAATACGTCAACCAGGACTACTCTGAGGGGCTACAGGCCAAATTCAACGCCGGTGTTGCAGTTCTGCAGGAGGCACAGCTCCTCAGCAAGAGCCGTGTCTTGGCGCCAGTTCCCTCGCCACATCCACTCGCTTACCGCAGTCTGGCCAAGCTGGCAGTGCGTCCAGCACGCCCCAATGCCATCGGATTCGCGCAAAGTTACAGCCCCGAGGGTGAGCGCCTGGTCAATCGTTTTGGTATCGGCTTATTTGCCAGCGGTAGCCATGACATTGTCGACATGGACAGCTGTCCGCTACATACGCAGCCAATCCAGAATCTATTGCATGATTTACGCAGCGAGCTGAATCGCTCCCCGCTGACTCCTTACGATGAGCAGCGCCATACCGGGCAGGTCCGTTACATCGCTATCAGAGCGGCCCACCTTACCGGTGAATTGATGATCACCTTTGTGGTAACGGAACCACTGAAGGTGGAACTTCGCCGATTAATTTCCAGCCTACAGCGGCGAGGCCATAAAATTAATTCAGTTCACATGAATCTGAATAATGAACCAGGAAATGCCATCTTTGGCGGCACGACCATACGTCTGGCAGGCAGTGAGCGACTACGTGAGAGTCTCTGTGATCTCGCCTTTGAGGTGGGACCGACATCCTTTTTTCAAGTGAACCCATGGCAGGCCATCAATCTATACCGCCGTGTCGAAGCGGTCGCTGGCGCCGCGACTGGCAGTGCTCCAGTCGCTTGGGACCTCTACTGCGGTACTGGCCAAATTTCCCTAGTTTTGGCGCGCTTGGGGTACCGAGTCCTCGGTGTTGAAGAGAATGATGCAGCGGTGAAAGATGCCGAAGCTAATGCCCGCAAGAATCGCCTAGCCGACAGTGCTACCTTCTTAGCTGCTCGCGTTGAAGATGCTGAGGGGCTGCTGCCCAGCTGGTCACAGTCGCCGAGCCTGATTGTGGTGAACCCATCCCGCCGGGGTCTAGCTGAAAGTACGCGTAAACACGTCGCTCGCATGCTAGCGAACCAGCCGCAGGCGCGTTTTCTCTATGTATCCTGCGACGTTAACACGCTTGCCCGGGATTTAAAGGTGATTTGTGAGCTGTCCGGCTTTCAAGTGCGGCAAGTAGAGCCTTTTGACATGTTTCCGCAGACAGACAATATGGAATGGCTCGCGGTGTTGAACCGGTCCTGATAAGTTGGCGGCCTATCAACAGGCCGCAGACCACTATCTTATGGACCAGACGCCATGTCTAAAGACCAAGAATCGTTGATTCAGCCGACCGAGCGTTCCACCACCTATGCCACCTACCTGAAGGTGAGCGAATTGCTCGAACTTCAAGAGCCGCTGACGGTTCCGGCACAGCACGATGAGATGCTCTTCATCATCATCCACCAAGTCTACGAACTGTGGTTTAAGCAGATTCTGCACGAGACTAAACGAGCCATCCATGCCGTGGCAAGCGATCAGCTTTTGATGTTTAGTCGCGTGGCCAGTCGCATCAAGACGATTCAGACCATCTTAACCAGTCAGGTCGAAATCCTAGAGACCATGACGCCGATCGATTTTAATGCCTTCCGTGACCGGCTGAACCCGGCCAGCGGCTTTCAGTCCTATCAGTTCCGTGAGCTCGAATATCGGCTGGGTGCTAAAGAGCCAGCCTATCTCAGGTTTCACGCGCACGACCCCAAAGCTACGGCCATACTAACCCAAGCACTAAAAGAGCCAGGCCTCTATGACCACTTCTTGCAGCTGCTGGCGCGGCGCGGCTTTGCCTTGCCGGCGGAATTGCTGCAGCGTGATGTCAGCACCCCGTATCAGGCATCTGAAGCGGTCTTGGCGGCCGCCGTCAAAATTTACCGCGAAGCTGACGCCTACTATGATCTATACTCAGCACTGGAATCTCTCATTGATCTCGACGAAGGACTCCTGCTCTGGCGGCAGCGGCACGTGGCCATGGTAGAACGCATGATCGGCAACCGGCGCGGTACGGGTGGCTCGAGCGGCGTGAAATACCTGTCTCAGACCTTGAGCAAGCGCTTCTTCCCCGAGATCTGGGACGCTCGTAATTGGCTTGGAGACGCCCAATATGACCACAGCAAAGACACCAGCTCGACCACAAAATAAAGTTAATAAAATAACCACAGAGCTCGCTGAGTATCCGATGGAGGAACTGGCGCGCATCCGTAAGGAGCTGGTGGCGCAAGGCAAGCCAGTCTTCGACTTCGGTACGGGTGACCCCAAGATCCCTACTTGGGAGCCTATTCGCGAAGCTTGCCGCGAGGCCATCCCCGAGATCAGTCAGTATCCGAGCGTAAAGGGCAGCGACGCTTTAAAGAGTGCTCAGCAGGGCTACTTGGAACGTAGATTTTCACTACGTTCTAACGAGTATGAAGTGATCCCCACAGCTGGCAGCAAAGAGGCCATCTTCCACGTTGCACTTTGTTTAGTAGGTCGTGCGGGTGGTAAGAAGCACATTATTTATCCGGATCCAGGTTATCCGGTTTATCGTGCGTCGACCTTGTTTGCCGGTGGCATCCCTTATCCAGTGAAACTATCAGCAGACAATGGTTTTATGCTCGAGCCATGGGATCTACCGCCTTACATCCAGCGGGATGCGGCTGCGATCTGGATCAACTATCCCCATAATCCGACTGGTGCTGTAGCAAGTCGTGAGTATTGGCAGCGAGTCGTCGAGTGGTGTCATCGTACTGATACAATCTTGCTATCCGATGACTGCTACGTTGATATTTATGATAGCGCGATCGATTTAACGCCGCTGCCTGATGGTGCAGAAGACGACCGCCCGATGTGTCCCTTGGAATTATCCAGTGACCGTGTGCTGTCGTTTATGAGCTTGTCGAAACGTTCTGGTATGACTGGTTATAGGGCAGGGTTTATTGCCGGAGATGCCGACATACTCAGCGCCATGTTAAGGGCGCGCGCTAACTTCGGTGTCGGATCCCCAGATTTCGTACAAAAGGCCGCGGTAGTCGCATGGAACGATGATGCTCACGTATTAGAACGACGTGCCATCTTTACGCAAAGGATTGCGCAGGCAGCACCTGTATTTCAAGAACTAGGTATGTTGAAGGAAGTGCCAAAGGCGACCTTCTACCTATGGACGAAGATCCCAAGTGCCTTCGGCAGTGGAGATGTGCGCTTTTGTTTGAACATGGCGGAGCTCGGTGTCATCTGTAGCCCAAGCTCGTGGTTAAGCGAAAGCATTAAAGGCTACGCCCGCTTTGCCTTAGTTCCAGGTACGGAAGCAACAGCCGAGGCCTTGCAGATCATCAAAGACTATGTGAATAGCTGATGCCGCAACTTATTTTCCAGCCCCTGAATGTAAGCGTCGACGTCGCGCCGAATACTAAGATTTTAGTCGCGGCGAATCGGCAAAAAGTGAGCATGCGCTACGGTTGTGCTGCGTGCCGCTGCGGAACCTGTGGCGTTAAGGTAGCTGGCGGTGAGCTGACGCCGATGCGTGATGAAGAGAGAGCATTGCTTCAACGCATGGGCCTAGCGCTTGACGGAAGTGTACGTTTGGCTTGCCAAGCCCGCGTCGTAGATGGGTCCACTGTTGTGGACTTGGACTTTCAGGATACCTACTCCCCAGATGATGGGCCGGCTGACGGTGGGGATGAGCCCTGAGTGGA
>CAIWTN010000179.1 GCA_903915625.1 uncultured Pseudomonadota bacterium
TACTTTAAAGCAAAAAAAACACAGCGCCCATAATCGACTGTGCAGGATCTCTCCTGTTGCGAAGAAGGAGTCCGGAACCGCAGGTGGCTAGACTAGTTTTAGTTGCAGGCGAGATATCTGCGTGTTAACAATCCGTGCTAGTGTGATAGCATGTTATCACATTGATACAGACGGGTGTAACTATGCGTCAGTCCAGCAAAACTCAGTCACAGCAGCTCCGCCATCTGTGCCAGGCCTTGGTTGCTATGGAGTCTGCTGAGGAGTGTCGCAAGTTTCTGGCCGACTTGTGCACCCCGGGGGAACTGACGGCCTTAGCTGATCGGTGGCAGGTAGCCCAAATGATCGCGGCTGGTATGCCGTACCGGCGAATCTACGAAAAAACGGGAGTAAGCACAGCAACAGTGACTCGCGTCGCTCGTGCTGTTGCATATGGCGAAGGCGGATACCGCGGCGTCCTGGCGAAAATCAATAAATCTGAAGCTGACACGGAGAGTAACTCATGAGTAAGCGACTGCGCCTGGCTATGCAAAAATCTGGCCGTTTGAGCGACCGTAGCCGAGATCTGCTCGCACGCGCTGGAATTGGAATTGAATGGCGCTCTGGTCAGTTGCATTGCCGCGCGCACGCGTTTCCACTCGATGTGATGTTAGTGCGCGATGACGACATTCCGCAGTACGTCGCGGATGGTATCTGTGATCTAGGTATCGTCGGTAGCAACATGATTGCAGAGCGGCTGGATGCTCGGGGTCAAGCAGGTAAAGTGGTGACTTTGCGTACGCTTGAATTCGGTCGCTGCCGTTTGAGTATAGCTGTGCCTAGTAGCGCGGGAATTAAAGACATCAGCGCGCTGGCGGGTAAAAGAATCGCCACGTCCTATCCTGATAGTCTCAGGCAATATTTACTGGCACAGAAAGTCAGTGCGGACATTGTGGAGATCAGCGGATCGGTGGAAGTGGCCCCGACCATGGGAGTGGCTGATGCTATCTGTGACCTAGTGTCCTCTGGTGCCACGCTGTCTGCAAACCATTTGGTCGAAATAGCAGTGGTCTATAGTAGCGAAGCAGTGTTGGTGCGGACGGCTAAGCCGCTAGACGACGAGATTCTATCCGGTATCGATAGGTTAACGGCGCGCCTCTCAGGAGTCGTTCGTGCCGAGCAGGCTAAATATATTATGATGAATGCTCCCGCAACAGCCGTTGATGCGATTCGTCGCGTCATACCCGGGCTAGAGGAGCCAACAGTGATCCCACTTTACGGCGATAAGCAGCGCGTTGCGATTCACGCGGTGGCGCCTGAACCGATTTTTTGGGAGACGATGGAAGGACTCAAGCAAGCTGGGGCTACCTCCATTTTAGTCGTGCCTATTGAGAAAATTATTGAGTGATATGCTCCGCACAGAAGTAGACCATGCAACTTGGTGCGTGACTTAAGGCTTAATGACTATGAGTGATAAACAAAATTCTAGATATTGGTCAGCCCGTATAGCAACTTGGCGTGACCTAAGTAAAGCCGAGCAAGCCAGTATACTTCAGCGCTCTGCGATGTCAGATCAGTCAGAAGTAAAGGAACGGACTGCGACAATCGTCGCAGATGTTCGCGCCCGCGGTGATGCAGCTCTGCGGGATTATACGCAGCGTTTTGACGGTTATGCACCGGAGTCCTTTCGCGTCAGTGCAGCTGAGTGTGAAGCCGGTCTAAATGAGCTAGGAGAGAGCCAGCGGCTGGCCCTCATTAGGGCTGCCGATCAGATCAAGCGGTTTCACGCCGCAGAAATGCCAGAGCCTACGCGGCTCGAGGTATCTCCAGGGGTTGTGTGTCAGCGTGTTTGGCGACCACTCACTCGCGTGGGGCTTTATGTTCCGGCGGGGACAGCACCGCTGCCGTCGACCGTTTTGATGTTAGCAATACCGGCTCAATTGGCAGGTTGCAGGGAGCGGATCATCTGCACTCCAGCAGCTCGCAATGGTAAAATTCATCCCGGGATTCTTGCGGCGGCACGGATCTCGGGAATCACCGATATTTATAAAGTAGGTGGCGCTCAGGCTATTGCGGCTCTGGCTTACGGCACGGAATCGGTGCCAAAGGTTGACAAGATTTTTGGCCCTGGAAATGCTTATGTTACCCAAGCCAAGGCGATTGTTGCGCAAGACCCTTCTGGCGCCGCTAGTGATTTACCAGCCGGCCCTTCCGAAGTATTAGTGGTCATGGATGAGTCGGCGAATCCGGTGTTTGCTGCCGCGGATTTGTTGTCGCAAGCAGAGCATGGCAATGATTCTCACGTCGTACTGGTCGCTCTGAGCGAGACTCAACTACGAGCAACTATTGCTGAGGTAGACAGGCAATTAGAATCGCTTCCTCGGCGAGAAATCGCTCTGGCAGCGCTATCTAAATCGGCATTTATTCTGGCTGCCAGTACTGATGAGGCTCTGCAGATAGCCAACCAATATGCGCCTGAGCACTTGATTCTCCAGCTAGCAAACGCAGCCAACTATATAGCTCAGGTGGAGCACGCAGGATCGGTTTTTATAGGCCCTTGGTCACCGGAAGCGGTGGGTGATTATGCCAGTGGCACGAATCATGTTTTGCCGACTTATGGTCTTGCGCGAGGGCATGGTGGGTTGAGTATGGAATCTTTTATGAAATCCATGACGGTGCAAGAACTCAGCCCTCGGGGATTGCGCGATATCGGCCCTGTGGTCGACACCCTCGCGGTGATGGAAGGCTTAGAGGCCCATGCTAGGGCAGTGCGTGTGCGCTTAGCCGCGCTAGCTGCCGGAGCCGAGGAACAGGTAACAGAGGAGACCGTCTGATGAGCTTCAGTGCTTTGAGTTTAGCTCGTCCAGCTATCGTAAATATGCAGGCCTATCAGTCGGCGCGCAGTCAGACTACTTCGGCAACGGGGCGAATCTATTTAGACGCGAATGAACTCGCTGAGGGCAGCCTAACAGAGCTCGCTCGCTATCCTGACCCCCAGCCGGCGGCGCTTCAGGACTTTTTGACGGAACGGCTTGGGGTTCCTGCAGAAAATTTATTTCTCGGTGCCGGTGTCGACGACGCTATCGATGCTCTTTTGCGCGTATTTTGCGAGGCTCGTCAGGATAGCATCGTCGTGACTCCTCCGACTTATGGTTACTATAAAGTTGCTGCGGCTATTCAAGGAGCGGACGTCGCAATTGCGCCACTTAAGGCAGAAACCTTCGACCTTGATGAATCAGCGATACTCCGGTCCCTCACTGCCAACACGAAACTAGTATTTGTATGTAATCCAAATAATCCGACGGGTAATGCTTACGATCATGAGCGACTTCTTAAATTAGCATTCGATATTGGTGGGCGAGCTTTGCTGGTTGTCGACGAAGCCTACATCGAGTTCACAAATCGCCCAAGCTTGGCGTCTGCAGCCGCGCGCCCGGGTAACTTAGTCGTGCTGCGGACTCTTTCTAAAGCTTGGGGATTGGCTGGGGTGCGGCTTGGTGCAGCAGTTGCTGATCCCGAGGTGATTGCTCTCATGCACAAGGTGCGGGCGCCCTATCCGATTGCGCGGCCTGCAGTTACCGCAGCCATGGCTGAATTACAGACTCTAACTCCGGATGTTCTAGCAAAAAGAGTTACCGCAGTCACAAGGGCACGTCAAAAACTTATGACGGAACTACTAGAATTAAGCTGCGTGAAGCACGTCTATCCGAGTGAGTCGAACTTCATTTTAGTTCGCACTTCGAACGCCGCTTCGGTGATGAGATGCTGCGCGAACGCCGGTATCATCGTGAGGGACCGAAGTAAGGAACTTGGTCTGGCTGATTGCGTCCGCATCAGCGTGGGTACAGAGGCAGAAAACGCGGTATTGATCGCAGCTTTGTCTGCTAGGGAGAGTCCATGAGTCAGTCCTTAAGAAGAGTTATATTTATCAAAGATGCTGATTTACATCATGGTAGTGTCCTGAGGTCCTTAGTGATTCCGGCTCTGCTGCAGTTAAAATCAGCCGGCTTTACTTTAGTCGTCGAATCAGCTCATCCAGTGCCTCCGTTAGTGAACTCTGTACTCACCTTACTGAAGGATCAAGGGCTCAACTTTTTATCGCTGCACCCCGCGACCAGTTTTCAGCAGCGACCGAATATAACTGCTTACCGTGACTTGCTCGGGGGAGATTCGCTCGACCTCCAGCGTTCAGCAGTGATCGGCAATGGTGATGTCGATGCCGCGTTCGCAGCTAATTTAGGCATCCCTTTGCGCTCACTGGACGATGGCCCCGACGCTTGGCTAAGTCTTGCAACTGAGCTGGTTAAGCAGCCGCGCTCAGCTGTGGTCCGCCGCAAGACTAGCGAAACCGATATTGCTGTGAGTGTCAATCTTGATGGCGACTCAGCAGACAGCGCTATTTGCACCGGTATAGGTTTCTTTGATCACATGCTGGCTCAGCTCGCTCGTCACGGTGGCATTCAGATGCAGATCAGCGTCAAAGGTGATTTGCATATCGATGAACACCATACAGTTGAAGACACTGCACTTGCTCTTGGACAGGCCTTGCGGACAGCCTTGGGTGACCGATTCGGTATTGAACGTTACGCTTTTGTTTTGCCTATGGATGAGTCCTTAGTGACGGCGGCCCTGGATTTAAGTGGCCGGCCGCATCTCCAGTGGGCTGCTAACTTCCCTCGGGCTGAGGTCGGTGGGCTCCCAACAGAATTGGTGCAACATTTTTTTCGCTCTCTCTGTGAGTCGTTAGGCGCCACTCTCCACGTGGACGTGCGCGGCGAAAATGCTCATCACATGGTTGAGGGAACTTTCAAAGCTGTTGCGCGTTGTCTGCGTCTAGCTGTGCGCCAAACTGCTGATGGCGGAGTGCCGTCGACGAAGGGGGTCTTGTGATCGCCGTCGTTAATACCGGAGGAGCTAACCTCCGATCTGTTACCAATGCTCTCAGCCGCCTCGGCGCACAGTGTCAGCTTACAGATGATCCCAGATTGATAGCGTCGGCTGATCGTGTGGTCCTTCCAGGGGTGGGAGCAGCTGCAGAGTCGATGCGACGACTCCAGGCTGCTAATTTGATTTCAGTGATCAAGGGTCTGAAGCAGCCTGTACTTGGCATTTGTTTAGGGATGCAGCTGCTCTTCGCTAGCTCTGAAGAAGGCGATGTGGATTGCCTCGGCATTATTTCAGGTCGCGTCGTGCGGCTGACGGCGGGGCCAGGCGTGCGAGTGCCACACATGGGCTGGAACCATCTTGCGAAGCGCGTCGAGGACGAACCGTTGCTTGCGAATATCAACGATAAAGACTGCTTCTATTTTGTTCATAGTTACAGGGCGCCCGAAGGTCCTTGGGTGAAGGGCTGGTGTGATCACGGCGGTTTAGTTCCCGCCGTAGTGTCCCAGGGTAATGTTTGGGGCGTTCAGTTTCACCCTGAAAAAAGCCAAGACAGCGGTGCCCGTCTGCTAAGGAGCTTTTTAGAATTATGAATCTTTATCCAGCCATAGATTTGTTAGGTGGTCGCTGTGTGCGTCTCAGTCAAGGTCGCTTTGATCAGGTGACCGTGTATGGGGAAGATCCAGTAGCAATGGCTGCGTCTTTTCAGTCGTTCGGTGCTACGCATCTACATGTCGTTGATCTCGATGGCAGTAGAGACGGTACTGCTAGTCAAGCTGACTTGGTGCGGCAAATTGTTCGCTCAAGTAAGCTCGCAGTGCAGGTCGGCGGTGGTATCCGCAGCATCGATACTGCCGCCGCATATGTCGAGGCGGGTGTTCAGCGGGTAGTGATCGGGAGTTTGGCCGTACGCTCACCATTGATCGTAGAGGACATGGTCCGAACTCTTGGGGCGGACCGGATTACGTTAGCAATCGATGTGCGTCGCCACCTTGACGATTATGTTTTAGCGGTCCAGGGCTGGACCGAGACAGCTACGGTGAGTCCATGGTCGTTACTTGAGCGTTTCTTAGGCCTCGGTGTTCAGCATGTGTTGTGTACAGATATCAGTCGTGACGGCGAACTAAGCGGTCCTAATTTAGATCTGTACCGTGAGCTTATGAAACGTTACGCAGAAGTAAAATTACTAGCATCAGGTGGCGTAGCAGGACTCAGTGATTTAAGCGCACTCTTGTCGTTGGGGGCAACCGGGGCCATTGTTGGTAAAGCTCTCTATGCAGGTCGCTTCACCTTGGCGGAGGCACTGGAATGTTGCGCAAACGTTTAATACCCTGCCTCGATGTCAGAGATGGGCAAGTTGTGAAAGGGGTGCGCTTCGCTGATCACGTGGTCATGGGCGATATCGTCGAGTTGGCGCAGCGCTACCGCGATGCGGGCGCTGATGAGCTGGTATTCTATGACATTAAAGCAAGTACAGTCGGTGACACGGTGGCTCGGTCGTGGGTCGAGCGCATTGCCGCTTTGATCGACATTCCCTTTTGTGTAGCCGGTGGTATTCATGATGTCGCAAGCGCGAGAGCCGTGTTGGGATCTGGTGCTGATAAGATATCGGTAAATTCACGGGCACTGGCTCGCCCTGAATTGATTGACGAATTGGCCGCAAGTGTGGGATCGCAAAGTGTAGTCGTTGGGGTCGACTCGAGGCATGTTGGTCCGAATCCTGAAGACTGGTTTGTATTTCAATTTACCGGTAGCACCTCAACCATGCGTAATTCAGGCCGCCGGACTCTTGATTGGGTACGCGAGGCGCAGTCCAGAGGTGCTGGTGAGATAGTCCTAAACTGCATGGATCACGATGGAGTTCGGACTGGTTACGATATCCCTCAGCTAAAAGCGGTGCGTGCTGCAGTGCAGATTCCACTCATCGCTTCTGGTGGTGCCGGAACTGCGCAGCATTTTGCTGCAGCTTTTATGCAGGCTGATGTGGACGGAGCCCTAGCCGCTGGCGCTTTTCATTCGGGTGAACTCACTGTCGGTGCGGTTAAGAAATATCTGAATGATTGCGGAATTGAGGTGCGCTCATGAGTATAGCCCTAGATTTTAAAATAGAAGAGATTGATTGGGCTAAGAGCGGTGGCTTAGTGCCTTGCGTGATTCAGGATGTGGAAACTAAGCAAGTGCTGATGCTAGGCTACATGAGCAAGGAAAGTTTAGCGGCGACTATAGCATGTGGCGATGTGACGTTCTTTAGCCGTTCCCGACAGAAGCTATGGCGTAAGGGTGAGACTAGCGGACATATTCTTGAAGCGAAAAGTGTATCGCTCGATTGCGATAAAGACACACTGCTTGTATCTGCTGTACCCAAGGGACCTACTTGTCACCTAGGAACCGCGAGTTGTTTTGATCGTGGCAAGTTGTCGTCCATGCCAATAGGAAGGCCTGCAGACTCCAGTGCGAATGGCATCAGTTTTCTCGCGGAACTTTGGCGCACCATCGAGCTGCGCGCCGCAGACAAACAAAGTGAGTCATCTTATACGCAAAAGTTACTAGCGTCGGGCGTCCGGCGTCAGGCGCAAAAAGTGGGAGAGGAAGGCGTAGAGGTAGCTTTGGCCGCAGTCGCTCAAGACGATCAAGCCCTGCTCGGCGAAGCTGCCGATTTGATTTATCACTTGATGGTGCTGCTTAAGGGGCGAGGTTTGAGTTTTAGTGCCGTCTGCGAAGTCTTGAAGCTGCGTCATCAAGGGTGAGTACAACTTGTCTTTTTTGTGACTCTTCGTGGTTTATTAAGGCTTGGATTTAACTGGGTTATACCTCCTTGTTTAGTGATTGGCCTAAAGTTGACGCGATATGCTGCCGATGGACCGTGCGCGTCTCTTGAAGTCTGGATGGTACTGGGAGGGGGCTTATGTTCCAACACTGCATACACGCTATGGTTGCTTTAGTGATCTGGTCTGGTGTTGCGGGTTCTACGGTGGCCGTAGCCGATGATTTACAGCCCTGGAAGTTAATTGACGAAAACGGTGGGATCAAAGTTTACCGGCGAGACATGCCTGGAACAAATCTGTACGAGTTTCGCGGCGTGGCGCTAGTCGAAGCTCGTGTACCAAAGATCGTGGCGTTGCTTGGGGACGCCAAGAAACTTCCTGATTGGGTATACGGCTGTCTGAAAGGTGAGCTACTAGAAAAGAATTTTGATGACCTTGATTTAGCCCAGGATCCGTCTGACCATTTTGAGATTTTCTACGGAGAAAACTGGGCACCCTGGCCATTACAGAATCGGGACTACATCATTAAATCTAGCGTGCGCTTCGTGCCTGCCACAGCCCACCAAGCATTATCTGTTCGCGTGACCAGTCAAAACATTGATTATCCCTCGCGACCAAAAACTGAGGGCCTGACGCGTTTGCCCTTGATGCGGATCGTCATCAATTTAGTTCCCGTGGGTGATAATCTTGACCTTACCGAAATTGATTTTAGGATAGTCATGGACCCAGGTGGCGTGATTCCAGACGCGATCATTAACCTTGTCAGCCGGGAATTGCCACGCAGAAGTCTGGAAGCCCTCGGCGACTTGGTCAAGACTGAGGACTACAACCGTAACCTAGAGCGGCTAGTGCAACACCACTATTCAAGGCAATTGTTGCTACTAAGTCACTGACGGTCTAGGGAGCTGCTTCGGTATCACCAAGATAGTCGCGCGATCTAGTCATCAAGGCACGAAACTGCACTCTATCGTGTTGGCTGATAGTTTGACGATAGGCTGCGAGTGCCTTTTCTAAAGCTGCAATTAACTCTGGCGTGTGGCTATTTTCTGCTTGGATCTCGAAATACAGATCCTGATTTTCCCGTGTCACTGGAGTAGTCACTCGGATTTGTGAATTAAATGTGGTCGAAGCTGCATTGAGCAAGTCCCGATAAGGAGCGCCACTTGATGCCAGCACCTCGGCGAATACTAGGTTACTTAGATGGGACAGCCCAAGTACGTAGCTCATCAACTGATCATGGCGGGCTAATGGTACTTCGGTAATGTTTGCCGTAGTCGGTTCGAAAAGCGCGCGAGTAGCAGCCGTAATCGCTAGGTCATCAATGTGACAGATCATGATGTTGCGACCTACCAAAATATCGGCGTCCGGCCCAAACATGGGATGCACGGAGCTAATTTTGATGCCGTGTCTGCGGGCACGCCCTATTGAGGGTAAGAGAGGTGTTTTGAGTGAGCAGATATCAAAGACCAGGGCTGTGGTTCTTAATTCTACCAGCTGATCAATCACAGCTGCAGTTTGGGCGATTGGGGTCGACAAGACTATGATATCGGCGTCGCGTGCAGCATGGAGATCCGGGAGCAGCGGGTAGGGCGATGATCTGTCAGAGGAGGCGTTATCGACATGGCTCACATTGTGCCCGAAGGCTTCAAAAAACTCAGACAACCAGCCGCCCATGCGGCCGCGGCCGCCCACGATCACTACATTCTGTGCCGGTCCTGCAAGCTGGCGTTCGCGTTGCTGCCGATTTGCGTCTTGGGTGATCACCGCATACCGAATCATCAAACGCGCTAGGTCCTCAGCCAAGCTCGGATAGATGCCGAGCTCTTCGGCCCGTTGTCGACTGCGCTCCAACACAGCTTTTTCGACCTGATAGTCTTTGATAGGTAAGTGCGCCTCAAATTTGAGGGCGCCGATCTGTCGCGCGAGATCCAGCCTCTTAGCGACGAGCTGAAAGAGTTCTTCGTCGACAGCGCGGACTTGGTCGCGGAGCTGCGATAGTTTCTCTGTCATGGGGTCTCCGAGGACTTGCGGACTCTAATTAAGGCCGTAAACAACGAAAGTCATTATGAATTATTTTTATCTTCATTGCTACGATGTAGCATGGCATAAGTAGACAAATTCAGACGTTACCCGATCGTTTGAGTCGCCCCTCTGATTTGGGGCAGCTTGCCACCTCCATTGTTGGGTGGCGCCTAGGAGCTAAGTCATGACGAGCCAGAACCCACAGTCCTTTCGCTTAGGGGAAGATACGCTGACCTCCGTGCGCCTAGTGCAGTTGGCGCAAAGTCCGGGGCCGCAGCTTAGCGTTTCCGCCGAGACCTGGCAGCGGCTGCAGGGGTTCAGGCAGAGCGTGGACGAAGTTCTAAATAGCCAACGTACCGTCTACGGTATCAATACCGGCTTTGGTTTTCTGTCTGATGTGGCAATCAAATTAGAAGATTTGGCCCAATTACAGCTGAACCTCGTTCGGTCCCATGCCTGTGGGGTTGGCGAGCCGGCCAGTGATGAATTGGTACGGGGTTTACTGATCATTCGGTCGCATTCCTTTTTGTTAGGTCACAGCGGAGTTCGGAAAGAGGTTTTGCAGCAAATTCTGCGGTTTTTAGAGCACGATATTTTGCCCGTGGTGCCATGTCAGGGGAGTGTTGGTGCCTCTGGAGATCTGGCTCCACTAGCTCACTTGGCTCTAGGGCTTTTAGGCGAGGGCGATGTGCGCTGGCAGGGTGCTACGTGGCCCGCAGCAGACGTGCTGGCAAAGCTGGGCATTGCACCGCTAAAACTAGCCCCTAAAGAAGGCCTGTCGCTGATTAATGGCACGCAGTTTATGACTACAATTGCTGCCTTCGCCGTCGAGGAGGCAAAGTCGGCCGCTCGGTCAGCGGACATTGCAGCAGGCCTAAGCTTGGACGCAGTGCGCGGTACGCTCAGAGCGTACGATCCAAGAATTCATGCAGTGCGACCACAGGTGGGCCAAAGCTTAGTGGCTAGTAACATGCGCAAGTTGTTTCAAGCCGATGACTCCATCATGCACAGTCATGTAAACTGCGGAAAGGTTCAAGATCCCTACAGTTTTCGTTGTGTCCCGCAGGTGCACGGAGCTAGTCGGGATGCCATTGAATACGCATCTAAAATTGTCGATATCGAGCTTAGTAGCGTCACCGATAACCCCCTGGTTTTTGCTGACGGCGATATTATCAGCGGCGGTAACTTCCACGGCCAACCGATAGCGTTGGCCATGGATTTCCTGGCAATTGCGGTCGCTGAGCTGGGTAGCATATCCGAGCGGCGAATTGAAAAAATAACCAACCCTCATCAAAGCGGACTGCCGGCCTTTGCCACACGCAATAGCGGACTTAACTCCGGATTTATGATTCCCCATGTAGTCGCAGCTGCTTTAGTGTCTGAAAGTAAAGTGCTTTGTCACCCAGCCAGTGTTGACAGCATCCCAACCTCTGCCGATAAAGAGGATCACGTAAGCATGGGGCCGATTGCCGCGCGCAAGGCTCGCAGCGTGTTAGCAAATGTCAGGAATATTCTGGCGATTGAATTCTTAGCTGCGACGCAAGGTCTTGATCTTCTTGCACCCCTTCAGCCATCTAGCACTCTAGCTTTGGTCGTCAACGAGGTCCGTCGTCT
Organism: uncultured Pseudomonadota bacterium; assembly: GCA_903915625.1. Classification (GTDB taxonomy): domain Bacteria; phylum Bdellovibrionota_B; class Oligoflexia; order Oligoflexales; family CAIYRB01; genus CAIYRB01. The sequence continues at coordinate 11,262 of CAIWTN010000179.1, forward strand.
CGCCCCTGTTATGGAGACCGATAGATCGCTCCATAAGGAGATCAAAGCAGTCTCGGCGTGGATTCAGGAGGATGGTCCAACCCGCGCTTTGGCCGAGGGCCAAGTGATTATCACCTGATGGTTTTTGTTTATAAATTTCATTAGGTTGAGTTTTTTGCCAGTTAACTCGAGCCAAATTGACGCAGCGTCCGAAACGCCAATTTGCCGTAGTTAAAAAGATTTTCTGTTTACTTGTTAGAATTCGATTGAAAACCCTCCGGGAATTGCGCTATCGCAGGCTTCTGAACAATTGGAGGGTTTCCCATGAAAACACAAGTTATGACGATTTTGTTGGGTGCAATGCTCGCTACCGCATGCGGCAGCAGCGCTCAAAAGAGCCAAGAAGTATCAGCTAACGTGCCAGCAGCAGCTATCGTGCGCGTTCCTGTCGGTACCGACGGCAAAGAAGACCTGACCAAAGCTGAACTGCGCGGTCAAAACGAAACAGTTGATGCTAATGACAAGGCGCAACTAGCTGATGCCTTTGACAAAGCAGCTCCAGCTGTAGTCAAAAGCGCTGAAGAGCTTGATAAAGGCACTTCGAGCCAAGCATGGTGCGGCCGCGGTTATGGCTACGGCTACGGCTACGGCTATAGCTACTACCCGTCCTACTACTACGGCAATTCCTACTACAACTACGGCTACGGCTATAGCTACTACGGCCGCGGCTACAACTACTACTACTACCCACGTTACTACTAATTTTCCGGTGCCTTAAAGCAAAAGCAGGCAGGACAAGGAGTCCTGCCTGTTTGTTTTATGTGGATCGAGTGATTCAGCTCCGCCTTGTCTCTCCTATCTGCTTTTTTGAAGCCAGTCGAATTTGATGACTAACAAACAGTCGTCGATCAGTATCCGCTGATGAATTTTTTGCATTAATAAA
>CAIWTN010000180.1 GCA_903915625.1 uncultured Pseudomonadota bacterium
AAACATTCGGTATAACGGACAGACAATTCAGCACTCTCAACTCCCCCCCACCAAGAGCCCCTCCCTTGTTCTCAAAACCCTCCTAATTTTGACACGTTACAAAGAAAACCCTAATGAATCTGCCCCGTCACCCGATACGCCTGGGGTGAAGTTGTTAGGGGGCTTTGGTGCTAATCAACATCGTCAGCTTAATCTTTTTACTTTGCTCCGCTGAAGCGGCTCAGGCTGGCATCGTTTTTTGGCATCAAGAAATTGGCGACAGAGAATTCGTTTCGAAGATACTAAAAGACTTCCAAGAGCAATCCGGGATTGCCGTCGAGGCAACGCTGATCGCTACGGATCACTACAAAAGCACACTGATCAAGCAGGCACAGAGGGGAGCTCTACCCGACGTCATCTTCTGCCCCGGTGATTATGCCAGTATGGCGGAGCAGCTAAACCTATCGCTACTACCAAATGCGCTGAAGGCAAAAGATATTAGTAGCGATGTTTGGATGACGACTTCATCTAGCGGCAAATTCTACGGCCTGCCAGTGATACTGGGTAACCACCTCATGCTATTTTACAACAAGTCGTTGGTAAAAGGCGCTCCGACGTCATGGAGCCAATTCGCTCATGGTCGCAAGACTCATGATCCACCGGTGATCGGTTGGAACTTTTCTGAGATGTACTGGTTTGCGCCGTTTATTCAGGCATACGGCAGTGGAATAGTCAAAGATGCAGCTCCGAATTTAAATACCCCAGCTATGGTTCAGGCTCTAAAAACCTATAAAAAATTCGCTGACGAAGGCCTAGTCGATCGCCGCTGCTCATACGACTGCGCGAGCAAAGATTTTTATGACGGCAAGTATCCATACGCAATCGATGGTGACTGGGCCCTATCATTAGCCCGGCAAAAGCTGGGCAAAAATCTCGGCCTCGCGAAATTACCTTCATTAGACGGGCACGAGATGCCCGCCATGTACTCTACGATGGGTTTACTATTCCCAGGAAAATCTCTCTCGGGACCAAAGCGAGAGCAAATTATCAAACTCGCACGTTTCTTAGTTAGCGACTCGATCCAGGGAGATCTTTGGCGCGTCCTACACCGAATACCAGTCTTGAACTCTGCCCGTAAGCAATTCGAGAATCAAGCTAACCAGGATGACAAGGTCATCTTGGGAGCGCTAGCAGCTGCTAAAGCAATGCCAAGCGACCCGGCAGTGGCCTACTCCTGGGAGGCCATGCGTCGGGGATTTCTTCGCTATCTTGGTGGCCGAGACTCAGCTGAGGACATCGCTCGCTATATGCAGGTCACTGCAGAATCAGAGCTGGCAAATCGACCGGATAATCCGCAAAAATGACCACACACACCTCCAGTACAAAAAGTTATCGCAAGGTCCTCCTCGCAACGATTTTGCTCGCCTCTTCCCTGCCGATGATATTGATATCAATCTTTCTGATGGCGTCTCTTTTTTCAAAAACTCGTCAAAATGCAGTTGACGATTTGGATCTGCGGGCTTCGCAAACCGGTATCTATATCGAGGACGCCATAGATATTACCGTCTCACGCCTACTAACAATGGCTACCAGTTCTGACCTAATTCCGGCCGCTCAGTCCTCGATGTTTGGCGCGCAGGCAACCGATCTCATGGGACGTTTCATCCAAGATAACCCTCTAGTAGAGCGCCTGGACCTGGTTAATCTTCAGGGCGAAACCACCGAGGTCGCGCCGCCTGGTCAAGTATTTCAATTATGGAGCAAACAGCTTAAAAACCTGTTCAGCGATCCACCTACATCCGCGACCTCAATGAAATGGAATTTTTACCTAACTAATATGTCATCACCCTCTTTAGTGATCGTCGTACCCCTAAAAGCCAACAGAACGAATGGTGCATCTGATGGTCCACCCCTAGGGTACGTAATTGCTACCATCCCGTGGGAGAAGATCACGCCCATATTAAGTCGCCTAGCTGGCGAGCAACTCATTGTTTCGCTATTCAATCACGAGACAAAAATAATCAGCGCAGGATCCCAGTCGCTGGATGAAGTTGATGTGATAAAGTTAAGCAAACCATTACATATTTATGGTTTAGACTCATACGCCTCTTTGCCCTTCCGCATTGAAATCAAGGCACCATCAAATCTCATAGTTGGCAAAGTAGCAGGCGTGATGATTATCGCGTTATTCTCGGCCCTTATACTTCTGGCAGTGGTAGCTGCAGTAAGTTTCATCGTCGCCAGGCGCATGAACAGGTATCTCGACCAGATTTCCTCCATGGTTTCCGCCTATGCTGACGGGCGATACGATTTTGATATGCCTACCTTTCGCTATGCAGAATTCGATCATCTAAAAGATCTGTTGAAAAATATGGGCAAAGAGATCCTTCGACAAATTGAAGACGAGAAATTAAAGGCAAGGCTAGAGGCTGAATTCGAATCGGCGCGATTGGTCCAGTCCGCACTTTTCCCTCCTCCGCTAGTTTGTCCTGGACTAGATGTAGACTTTAGATTCCAAGCTGCCTCCCAAACAAGTGGCGACTGGATCGGATATTTTTATAACGAACACATGCACCGCCTGCAGATTTTCATTGCGGATGTGACCGGTCACGGCATGTCAGCCGCCTTAATGTCGGGAGTTGGCTGCGGTGGAATTTACGGGTACGAGATTTTAAAAGAGCTCGCGGCAGATGGACCCGATCATTGGCGAGACCACCTTCTACACTGTGCCAGTGGTCTAAATACGGTATTTAATCTCACTGGTGGAAGTTCCCGGATGATGAGTCTTAGCATCATGTCACTCCACCTAGGATCCGGTCACTTGGCGGTGCTCAATGCCGGCCACCCAAATCCCTGGCTCATCCGCCCCGACAAAATCGATGTCATGCCTTCACGGGGACCAATGCTCGGACAGGAAGTGACATCCAAGTTTGTAGTCAGCGAAGCGATACTAAAGCCCGGTGATGCACTGTTCGCATATTCTGACGGGCTCGTGGAAAACAGCTCACCTTCAAAGCAACGGTTAAGTCAGCGGAAAATTCGCGACCTCATATTGGCAGAGGGCTCTGCCGCGGAGATCCTCGAACGAGTGATGAATGCCGGCGACAGCATCTGGGGCGGCGAAGCACTAAAAGATGATGTGACGACATTATTTATCAGATGGCTGGGTCCGATCACCGTAGAGACGGCGATGCGCTCAGTTGGTAAACGTCTCAAAGCGGCTTAGCCGAACCCCAATCTCGCATGCCGACATCAACGGACCCACCCCCCAGACTCAGGCCAAAACAGGCTTCACCCCCCCTCGGTGAGCCTGTTTTTTTAAAAAAAATCGCCTTGACGCAAAAATAAATTACGATTTTTTTGCTCCCCCACCCGAGCAGCACCAAACTTTAATCAATACTTACAGTGCTTTAAACCCTAAAGACCGGAGGGTCACTGGGTCAAAAATATATAATTCCACCCAATTTATGCCTTTTTCGGCAAATAAATCAGTGCTTTATTGCCTATGGGCGGGCTTATGCATGCAACAAGTCAGTTAGCGTCTTTCGCTGTGTTAGGATACAAGAGTGTCAGATAGTCGGCGGCCAAATGGTTGGCCCTCGATGAATCACTTACTCGTTATCGGATAGAGAGAGAGATGGGAAAGAAAGTTTTTGTTGGTGGTCTAAGCTGGAATACTAATGACGAAACCCTGCGCCAAGCGTTTGAACGCTTTGGTCACGTTGATGAAGCGAAAGTCATCCAGGATCGCGACACCGGTCGCTCCCGTGGATTCGGCTTCGTGACCTTCGGCGATGAGCAGTCGGCACAGAACGCTGTTACCGGCATGGACGGTAAAGAACTTGACGGTCGCACCGTTAAAGTCAACGAAGCTGAAGATAAGCCACGCGGCGGCGGCGGCGGCGGCGGTGGTCGCGGCGGCTTCGGCGGCGGCGGCGGCGGCGGCGGTAGTCGCGGCGGCTACGGCGGCGGC
>CAIWTN010000181.1 GCA_903915625.1 uncultured Pseudomonadota bacterium
GGGCGCGTGACTTCGGGCACGTCGCTAGAAGCAGCAGATTTGCCTAGTCACAGTGCAGCCCTTATCACTTCCGGCACTCTTGCGGTGGCCAACGGTGGTACCGGCGCAACCACGCTGGCCGCCAACAACGTGATTCTTGGCAACGGCACTGACGCTTTTCAAACTGTGGCTCCAGGCACAAACGGAAACGTTCTCACGTCAAATGGGACGACGTGGCAAAGCATGGTACTACCGTCCAGCGTCACAAGCGTAACAGGCACGGCTCCAATCTCAGTTGCCACTGGTACCTCAACGCCAGTTATTTCCATGATGCAAGCAAATGGTAGCACCAACGGCTACCTCAGCTCGGCCGACTGGACCACGTTTAATAGTAAGCAAGCTGCTGGTAATTATTTGACTAGCCTAACTGGTGACGTAACGGCCTCTGGCGCAGGATCTGCAGCGGCCACACTTGCTGCAGTCGCAATCGCAGGCACGTCCACTAAAGTTACTTATGACGTAAAAGGCCGCGTGACCTCTGGCACTTCACTTACAGCTGCGGATATCCCGCCACTAAGTGCAGCACTCATCACTTCCGGAACTCTTGCAGTCGCCAACGGTGGTACCGGGGTAAATCTCAGCAGTACCGGTGGTACAGGTCAGTACCTTAAACAAGCTACATCGGGCGGTAGCGTGACTGTCGGGGCGATTGCTGCAAGCGACATCACTTCATCCCTTGGTTACTCACCACTGAACAAAGCTGGCGACACCGTGACCGGCGCGCTGAACCTCGGTGCTAACGATCTTAGCAACTCTGGCAACATCCAAATGGCTGCATCTAAGACTCTTGCTCTAAGTTCAAACTCCACAGATCCATCAGGACTAGCGGCGGGTGATGTCGGGAAAACCTGGTTTAATTCGACTAGCAACCAAATTAAGTACTGGAACGGGTCTGCCGCTATTGCACTAGGAGCCGCGGGATCAGGAATTGCTAATCTTAACGGACAAACTGGTAATACGCAGACCTTTGCTACGCCTGGCATATCGGGCACTGCACCGGCTTGGTCGTCAGCGAGTAATGCCCATACGCTTAGTATTCCGATGGCGTCTGCGGCAAGTGTGACTGCTGGTCTGTTATCTAATTCTGATTACACAGCATTTAGCAGCAAAGTAAGCGCTGTTGCGCAGGGCGCAGGCATCGCGGTAGCAACGGCAAGCGGTACAGCTACGGTAAGTTTGGCTGCAGCAGGGACTGCTGGCACATATTCCAAAGTCACTACTGATACTTACGGCCGCGTGACTACTGGCACTTCGCTGACAGCGTCAGATATCCCGCCGCTGAGTGCAGCCATCATCACTTCCGGCACTCTTGCTGCTGCTAACGGCGGTACCGGCGTAAACTCAACCGCGACCTTCCCGGCTTCCGGCGTGGTGGTGACGGAAGCAGCTACGGAAACTCTGACCAACAAAACTTTGAGCGACGCCACGATCAACGGCGCATCGAGTATTGGCGGCTCAACTACAATCGATACCACTGGTACTGTAAATTCAGGTGCCCACACCGTGGCGGGTAATGTCACGATTCTTGGTAACAGCACGACAGCTAACAAACTTGTGCTTAACGACAAAGGCTCGGCTAACTCAGTCGCTCTGAAAGCTCCCGATACTCTGGCATCGTCACTTACCTGGGAACTGCCGAGCAGCAATGGCTCATCCGGGCAAGTACTCTCCACTAACGGATCAGGTACTTTAAGCTGGGTATCCGCTGCAGTAGGCAGCGTCACCAATGTTACGGGTACAGCACCGATCTCAGTGGCGACTGGTACATCAACGCCAGTGATTTCTATGGCGCAAGCAAATGGCAGCACCAACGGTTATCTAAGCTCGGCCGACTGGACGACTTTCAATGGTAAACAAGCTTCTGGTAGCTACATAAGCGCTCTAACTGGCGACGTCACAGCCGCAGGGGCAGGATCTGCGGTGGCAACACTTGCTGCTGTCGCTATCGCAGGAACCTCTACTAAAGTGACCTATGATGTGAAAGGCCGCGTGACCTCGGGTACGGCGCTAACAGCCGCTGATTTACCTAGTCACAGCGCAGCCCTCATCACTTCCGGCGCTCTTGCAGTCGCCAACGGCGGTACCGGACTTTCGTCTGCTCCTGCCAACGGTCAAATCCCCATTGGTAACGGGACAAATTATAATTTAGCGACTTTAACCGCCGGGACTGGAATTAGCATAAATAATGCTGCCGGTGCCGTGACTGTTAGCACCATAGCTGATGCCTCGACCAAAGTGTCCAGGACTGGTGACACGATGACCGGATCCTTGACCTTGGCTATGAATGGTTTAATCGCAGGTACAAATCAGCTTGTGCTCGCTAATGGGAATGTCGGTATAGGTACAACCAACCCTTCAGCCATACTTGATGTGAATTCAACCACCAGCGGCTTCCTGCCGCCTAGATTAACAACAGCCCAGCGAAATGCAATTGCGAGTCCATCCGTGGGTCTTACCGTCTACAATACGACATCGAATTTAATGGAGATGTATAACGGTGTGGGGTGGGTGCTGGTCGGACAAAATATGCCCGAGGGCGCCATCATGGCATTTGCAGCGACCTCATGTCCGGCAGGTTGGGCGGAATATTCAGCGGCCTACGGTAGATTCCTGCGTGGCATCGATAAGTCTGGAACCTCAATAGACCTTGGTGGTCAGCGGGTACCGGGTAATATCCAGGATCAAGACTGGAAGGGTTTCTCGATGACCAATACCGGACAGAACTATTATGGCTACTCTCATGGGCCGGTAGACATGGGCAAATCGACATCGGCCTATACTGGTAACTTGTTTACTGGTTACTGGTCGGCTCCAGCCGCAGGCGTGGGTACCAAATGGAATACGAATGACGAGGTCCGCCCGAAAAACGTCGCAGTTCTTTATTGCCGCTACTCTGGAGGTTCGGGTGTTTCGGTCCCAGCGGGTGCAAACCAAGTGATTCAAGACAACTCGTCCGTCACCGTTACTGACTCTGGGACCAATGGTGCTATCGCCCTTGCCACTGAAGGTACCGATCGCCTGAATATCAATGCTAACGGTAACGTCGGGATTGGCACGACAAATCCTCAATACGCGCTCGACGTGAATGGTGCCACGCGATTTGGATGCCCAAGTGGGATGGTGGATAGCGGTGCGGGATTTTGCATCGACTCATCGGACAGTACAGAAACAGCTGCAGGTAGCAGCTTCGCCAGTTGTGCAAGTGCTGGTAAGCTAGTCTGCTCTTTCCGAGAGATTTGCACTTCTGTTTACCGCGGCGTAGGTTCGTTGGGCACCAACTACCGGTATTCCGACATCATGTATTATAGCGGTAATAATACCAGCTATTTATCTGGCGGCACTGGAAGCGGGAACACATTATCTAGTATGCCGGCGGCCTGTAGCGGCCTTGCAGCCCCAGGACCCAATGGAGGTACGTTTCCCTTCCGCTGTTGCCGCGGTAAGGGCTGACGCTTCTTGGGGGGTATGGGGTCAGGCACTTCTTGCAACTCATTGACACCATTAGAACACCACAAAACATGACTACAAAATAACTCGGGCTTTCAGTGGCTTAGCGCCAGTGCCCGACCCCCTACACCTAGATTTCCTCACGGGCCTCGATCAGTTCGTGATTCCATAGCGAGTTGAGAAAGTCTTTGTACGGCAAGATCAGAAACATATCATCGACCAGTCTGGCGCGTTCTTCCAAGGACACGACAATATACTTATTTAGGAGTTTTTCCTGCTCGCAAGCTCTAAGCCCCTGGAGGTCCTTTTCACCAACGACGGCCTTAGCTTTGACCTCGATCGCAACCTTTCCTCCGAGTATGAAATCGACTTCGTGATTAGTTGTTGTACGCCAATAATGCAGCGTCGTGTTAGGTCGGCAGTAGTCGATATAGGACCGCAACTCGTGATGGATGTAGGCTTCGAAAAAGTCGCCGAAGTCTTTTGATTTTTCCTTGGTGGGTGGCAGGTCGAGGATGGCGCGCACGATACCGGTATCAAAGAAATAAAATTTAGAGGTCTCAAGTGGCTTGCGTTTTTTAGACTGCAGCCAAGCTGGTAGCTCAGTGGCTACCAAGGTATCGAAGAGAATTTGAAAGTATTCGGCGACGACCTTGCGGCCGACCTGCGCATCACTGGCGATGCTTGAGTAGTTAATAATTTGGCCATTACATAATGCCGCGGTCGTCAAGAAGCGTGAGAAGGCAGGTAGGTTCCGTACCGACGCTTCATTGGCAATTTCATTCTCCAGATAGGTACCAAGATAGGCACCTAGATCGGCACGAGGATCGTCAGAAAGGTAGATTGAGGGAATTAGGCCTCGATTTAGCGACTTTCGGAGATCAAAAAGCTTATCGCCTAATTCAACATAGGTTAGTGGATGAAGGGTGAGCTGACGTGCACGGCCGCCGAGGAGATTGACACCCTTGGCCTTTAATTTGCGAGCACTGGAGCCAGTCAGCACAAACCGCAGCCCGTCTTTCTCGATCATGAGGTGCACTTCATCCAACAACTCAGGCAGACGCTGGATTTCGTCGATGACTACGACGCCGCTCTTTGGCTTTTGCGCCGCCACCTGCTTTCGAATGAGGGTCGGATCGTTGGCAAGCCGGAAGAACATCTCCTTATCCAAAAGATTGTAATATGCCACCTCCTCGCTAAGCGTATGAGTGATAAGCTGCGTCTTACCAGTCTGACGAGGGCCGAGAAGCAGAACTGATTTCTGGCCAACAATCGCATTTAAATCTATAATTCTAGATATATACACTAGAACCTCAGTATGAAAATTGGCCCTACATATGCCTATTATTATAGAATATTGGAGGCATATGTTTCAAGTTACTTTTTTTTGTGGGGTCAGGCACTTCTGCCAACTCATTGAAAGAATAGCCAGAAGCCTAGATAGGCAATTATGCCAGTATCCTAACGTGGTAAATCGCCCGCATTTCGGGGTGAGTGGTGGGCCGCAAACCACCGAAAACATTGTGATAAAAAACACCTCAAGAATTATCCCTACCGTGACGATTACCTCTAAAGATGAATGGGAAAGGTGCGCTCTTTTGCCATGAGTTAGGCAGCCGATGGCTAGATTTTCGAAAAAAATCTGCTTCGCAATTATGGCTTGCTTGTTTAGCGTGTGGTTTACCACATCGCAAACGGCATTGGCTCAGAGTGGAAGCTATTCTCTGTCTTACTCGGGACGTCTGACTCAGGCCGATGGTGGGCCATTGAGTGGACCTGTCGATGTCACGGTTAGGTTTTGGAGCGCGGCCGAAGCGGGCAACACGCTAGGAGCCCCGATTGAGCTAACTAGTATTGCTCTAAATCAGGGTGTATTTACAATCCCACTCGATCTGAATCCGGCGCAAATTACCGCAGTGTTTGGCCAAGGCGCAGATCCCGTATTTATCGAGATTATTGCAGCTGGGAAGACATACCCGAGGCAGCAGTATAGTTATGTGCCCTTGGCGTTAAGAGTACCAGTCGATGGTAAGACGTTGGCGTTCGATGCTGACGGTCAGCTAGCTCTCTCGCTAACTAGTCAACCAAGTGCAAATCAATTTCTAACCAAAGATAATAAC
>CAIWTN010000182.1 GCA_903915625.1 uncultured Pseudomonadota bacterium
TAATTTCCATGGTTTTAGTGTTTAACTTTTATAAAAGGAATAGTTAAAGGTAGAGTCACCTGATTCAGCGTAAATCAAGCATTTGAGAATAGAAAATGATTGGGATTTATCAATAAGCTATACAACTTTGGCAACCAAGCACTGGAGAATGGTGCGCCGCCTCCAACGGCAGATCGGGCAAGACCTACACTTAAGCAGGCTTTGGGACTAGCTAACCACGCCAGGTAGTTTGGTTGGAGTCGGTCCCCTACTCCGGTAGTCCATAGCGGGCCTAAATGCTCGCTCATGGCTCCGAAACAGGTAGATTCACCCGCTCCACCCTTGCATGGTAGCCCTTTGAAGATAAGATCTGAAAACGGAATGGCAAGAGTCCGAGCTTGAAAGGCTGAGAAATCTTCGCCCTCGGTGCCAAAAGGTAAATTTATTGATGTTGGTGAAAGTTTCGCCGATGGAAGCTGAGCCATCACTCCTGGCAACCCGCGAAAAACGGTGTCAGCCTGCTCATCCGTCACCTCGACAAAGGTCGTAGGTGCGTAGTAGCTAAAGCTGGCGCAAGGATGAGGTTTTGGTAACGGACACACGCACGCGGATACCGAATATTCAAGACAGGTGTTAAACGCAGGGGATGACACCACATCACAAATATTTGGAAAAGCCAGTGCAACCGGTGCTCCGCTGAGGCATGTCAGAGCAAGCACCTTGATCCCTTGACAGAGCAGCTTAGTGAGCTCTTTGTGTGTAGGCCGTTTTCCCTGCAGAAAGAAAGGCTTCAGTCGAAGTCTCCTGATAAACCTCGTCCTATGTCCGTCATAGATCAGGGCCATCGCCTCGAACTTGGCTAGTTCGTTAAAGATCTGGCCATTCACAGCGGACTCCTTGTGCATCGATTTATTGACGGACTGAGTCACGTTTGTGGACTGTTTATTCAGAACAGCTCTGGGGTCTCGTTCCTGCTCCGAATAGCCGCGACTAATCCGCTCGCGCTCCTCCTCGCCGACCAATTGTTGAAACACACCGGTCGTTAGGGAATCACTCGAATGTAAACAAATCATTGAGCGAAAGTTCTGCCGTAATTCTTTAACGGCTGCCCCCTGACCCAAGGTGGTTTCCAGAGAGGCAAGACTTTGAGTCGCAACTATGGTGACCGCTTTAGCCTCACGTGCCTTTGCCAGAAAGCGTTCATCACCGAGCGCCTTACCTGATCCCGTCGTGGCGACGTCCTGATACTCGTCAATAATAAGCAGTGCAGCTCTGTCCGCCGGCCTTGCCACATTTGCAATCCGGTTCAGTACAGATTGCTGAAATAGCAGCTTTACAAAGGTACCCATAGCCCGCGCTAGACCAGGGTTTTTTACGTCGAAGTAGAGGAACAAGCCCTGATCCACCACCTCATCGATAGACTTGATGGTGCAGTCTTCTTCCTTTGGGCAAAAGATCCGAGCAGCCTGACTCTCCTGAAATTGGTGCAGGAATGCCGTCGCGGTAGCGAGGATGCCGGTGCGGACCTTATCGTCAAACTTATTGAACTCTTGTCCAAAATATTCAACCGCATAATCGATGTTTTCTTTGACCTCAGGGTCTAGGCCAACCTCGCGCCCCTTCACCTCTAGCTCATCGACAAACTGCGGCTCTGAACTACTGATCAACGCCTTATGCAAATCACGCAGTGTGTAATAACTTTGAGTCGCCGCCACATAGACCAAACAATTCTTGATCAAGTTGAAGCTTGATAGTTTCCAGAATGCCTGCTCTCTCTGATCACCGGAAAAGTTGGACGCCGCAGCCTGGATCATTTCGGCGATTTCGACAAAGCGGCCGTTTTTGAGCGCGTCGGGGGCATAGATCGGATTGATCGACACCGATCCACCTAGCTCTAGTCGGCGGACCTTCTCCCTGTAACCTTTCGCGGTCGCCATAATCACGGCCTCCCTAATAAAACTGCCCTTAGGGTCGATAGCCAGGACCGCCGGCGGTGGATCGAAGGTCTGTAAGATCTGCTCAAAGTACGGGAGTATGGTCCCTTGCGTCTTGCCAGTGCCGATGCTGCCCGTCACCAGTATGTTGCCGCCCAGAGCCGCCTCGCCCATGATCACCGGCAACTCCGGTACGGAATCATCGTCAGATTCTACCGAGCCAACAAAGATGCTATTGGCCGGCAGTTTCAAATTAGCTAGCTGCGACTTTTTAATCTTGATGGTGCCGCCGACTTTTCGCAGCAGATACGTAGCACCCACCGTGATGACCGACATGGCCATCGCCAAATAGATGATCAGCGCCTTCACACCTGTACTCGAAAGAAACTCTGCACCGATCCGCTGAATCAAGTGACGCTGTGCCAGAGCCAGGAGAATGCCAAAGACAGCAGTGCAAGCTGTTAGGCGGCAGATGGTCGACAAAATATCCCTCGCCGGAGTTATGGTCTCGCCGGCGAATTCATCGAGGCCTTTGGATTTCTGGATAATTCGGAATACGTGAGATCCGAAGTAACAGAGCACCCCAAGATCAAGGAGCCCTGCACCTAGTAATAAAGCTGCAGTCTCGGGACGAGAGTTTAGAAAGCTCTCAAACATCTGCGAATAGCTCGCGATTGAAGAGCCATGTCTTTGCAGGATCATCCACACCATGATCGCCGCTAACAGTGCGACTGCGGCTGGCACGGGGACGTCCCCCTCTTTTCTTGTCGCGTAAGTCATCACCGTCTGTGCCTCCTAGTCGTCTATTTCCGGAAAAGCTTTCCTTGAAGACCGCGATCAGCAGCAATAGCTGCGCCACGGTCCTGGTCTTCAAGCGAAGTTGGCGGTTATTTCTGGCTTCCTCGAGGGAAACGCATTTAACGACCTCGGCGAACTTCAGCTCGATATCCAACAGGGTGTCGACGAATGTCACGGCATCCTCCTCTATCCATTGAGTTTGCTTACTGCCTTCAGCAAGTCTTGAATCCGGCGCGAAAGCTCCACATTTTCGTAAAGTTCCTCGACGCTCACTAATCCGATCCAGTCATGGATGGAATGTTTCAGAGTCAGAACGAAGTTTGCCCTCTTGCTCATAGCGTGCTCCTCCCTGGCAAGTTAAAAGGGGTCTCAGGACCACGAGTGAGACAGAGACTGAGACTGTGCTTAGTTTTTTTGATCCACCGCGCGAGCGACTCTCTGACCTTCCTCAGCGTCTCTCCAAGATCGAAATCAATCAGCGGCTCTGAGCCAAAATAATTGTGACAATTTAGACAACGGTCAGTGAGCTCATGCCAGCCCAAGACTGGACCGCCTCCACATCTTTTGCAGCGATGCGCGTAATCTGGGACCACGCGGTCAAAACGCCTCATAAGACATTTTTCGTAAAACATGATTAGCACTCCACGTGGGCTGGTTTTCGAGTCGTGCCCACATAAAAGTGCTAAGGCATATTCCGTGCCAAGACGGAAAAAATGGATTTTTTCAGGTTGTGAATGGATTAATTTAATAAATAAAACAACAAGTTGGTGTTTATTTAAATTACCAGGGTTTTGTTTTTGGGTCTGGTTTTAGAGCAAGTTTAGGTGGCCGCGTTGGTTGCCAGTGGACTCGAAAGCGGCCGGCAAGGTGGGTAATTCGTAGGTTTGAAGGATCAAATTGGGATGGAAATACTGCTTTTGGGTAGCGGCATGTCTTTTGCTTTGCGGGGTGGTGCTGGCTTGAAAGTGGGTGTGAGAGAAAGAGGGAGGACTAAGAAAGTGAATTTTTTAGCTGTAAATATGATTTATTTGGGGATTGGGTGGGTGGTAGATTTTTTTAGAGAGGCAGTCAAAAAGTTGTTTGGATTGTCTGCTGGTGGGGATTTTTCGGATAAGTTGGGGCCGCTGGTGGGGGTGATTGAGAACTAAAGAGAAAACAATAACTGTGGCGTTGTGAAACATTGCGAGTAGTTGCTGCTACAGCGCGAGACCGGGAGAGGGATATTTGTATATGCTAGCCGGGCCTCAAAATTTCTAAAAATTAAAAAATAAATACATATAACTGCCGCGGCGGCGTCGACCAGGCGGCCAGCACTCACCTTACACAGACGACTGAGTGGGCATTCGTCTTGGTGCTGCCGTAGTTGGTCGTGTTGCCGTAAGCCAAGATCACGCCCCACGCTTGGCCGGGGGTATTGGGCGAGTAGGTCGACGACGACCAGAAATAATTTCGCATATTCGCAAGCGACATAAAATCCGGAGAATGTAGTGAGGCAATACCATGCTCATACATAGACATCAACTCTTTTTGTGTGGGTAAACGCCAGGTTCCGGCTGCGTAGCCACCGTAAGTGGAGCTATTACAGGTGCTGAGTGCCACGTTCCAAGCGAATGTACCTGGAGTCGCCGTGGTAGACGTGTTGCCACCAGCGGCCAAGATACCCGTAACCTGAAGGTTGCTGATCTTATCTTTGTAGATACAAGTACCGCTTGCGCACGTTGTTGTCGAACTGCCGCCGTTGGTAGTAGTTACATCTTCCCAAACGGAACTATCGCATACAGTGTCCGACGACCAGGCTGTCACTTTGCTCGATGAGAAACCAAAATAGTCGTCTACTGTATCCCAATAATCGAATGCGGTACCCGTGGTCACACCAGCTGTGCCGATACTACCAACTGCACCATCAAAGTTGAAGTATGCGCTATTCACTGTGTTGCGGCAGTTAGTCTTCAGAGCTCCGGCTACTCCGGCAATGGTCACACCAGTGCGCACATTCCACGGATCGATGTTACCTGCACCTTGCAGGGTGCCTGTCGCACCGAAGATCGTTACGCCATTTGAGATATTGGCAGGAGTGATATCGGCATCCCCAGCATTTTGGTAGCGCGTACCATCTGAGCTGAACCATTGAAAGTTAGACGCGCTCTTTATCTTGGCATCAAAGGTCGGTAGATCGAGATCGGGTGTGGCATTCGCACCAAGGAGCGGATAGGTCGCAGATGGGTAAGCGCCAATCGCTCCAGCTATCGTCACGCCGGACTTGATATTGCCGGCGATAGCTCGCGTCATGTCCGCGGCTTTATATGCGGGTACGGTGACGCAGCCCGTTGCTCCGTCAGCAGCACAATCTGGTCGATATTCTGGAATGGCTGTGCCGACGACCCCAGCTACTGTGCTGCCACTCAGGACTTTACTCGACAGCCCGGCCATAGCGGCAGCTTTGTAAGCTGCATTCGCAGCGCAACCAGTCGCTCCATCAGCCGCACAATCTGGCAATGGCGCAGGGCATGGTTTAATACCTACCTGTAAATTGCCAGCCGCATCATAATATTTCAGCCCGGCACACACCTCCGAAGGTGCGAGAGTAATCACTGGGGTGCTGGAATCTCCCGGAGTAAACAGTAGAGATATCGACTGTGATACCCCATCTTGCTCGGCAGTAAGAGTTAGCCCCCCTGCTGCCATTGCTGTGGGTACGATGAAACTCGCACTTACATCGCTAAGAACTTTGAGCTGACTTACTAATTTGCCGCCCAGTGCCAGAATCATTGAGGGACGAAAGTTTTTACCGGTAAGGGTCACCGTCTCGGCGGCCCTAACCACATAAGGTGACCGCGAGGTAATACTTAGAGCAGGTAGCGCAGCAACTTCATATTTGGTTTGTACGGGAGTCGCTGTCTCAACCTCTTTAGCCTGCTCGACTAAGGTTTCTGTGTAGGCGATCTGAAATGCGCCGAAATACCGGCTAGGGAAGCGTACAGAGTCGCCTTCAATAGTTAGAGCACTGCGTGGAAGTATCCCTGATAAGACCTGTTTCGTCGCATAAACATTAGCCTTGTACATCACGACTAAGTTGTCGAGACCTGAGGCTAAGCGCAGACCAGCCCCCGGAGGCAACTGCAGTGCAATTATGAACGGCTGAGCCGGATCCACCAGGATACTAGGCTGCACGGCAAGGGGTAGACCAACAGCAGTGACGGATCCCCTGAGGCCCAGACTAGCTGCCGCTGAGCTTGTGGCAATCGGCACGGACTCTTGCAAAGAGATATTCGTATCTATAGCGAGTGATCCCGGCGGGAACTTCAATAGCACACCGGCTAAGTTGCTGTCGCCGTTTGGTGAGACTTCTTGCGTGACCAATGCGGACGACGACATAGCGGCCGTCAATCTTCCAGATGCCTGATCAATCGTTCCTGAAACCTTTTGTTTGTCGCTAGCGGACAGTGCCGCTGCGAGAGTGGCAGCACGGTTGTCATTGGTGTGTTCTTTGAGAAACTGCTTCTGGCAAGCGATAGAAATCAATGTAGATAAAGGCAACGCTATGGTTAACGTAATCCTAGTCAGACTTGGCATTTGGAATTTAGATTTCATCTTTGTCCCTACCGTGCTGAGCAGACAATTCTGGCTGGGCTCTAGGACGGAGTCCCATGTGCACCAATTTGGACTTCGGAAATCTGAGGTTCAAACTTGAGTAAAATCGGAAATTTGCCTGAAATAGTCAACGACGACCAAGCACATTGGGGGCTTGAAGGAAAATCTCGATTTGATCGGGTGCCATCTGCTACTGCTTATTGCGAGTTTGGCATCCTTTTATGCAATTAAGCTTCAGTCCCTGAAGCTGGGATGTCGAATTTTAGCCTTACTCTTAGTCGTATCCGCGTTCCCGGTTTGGTCTCTATTACCCGAGCCATCACAAGTATTTGGCACTAGGCTGCACGACGCCTCCCTAGCCTTGTTGCCACCATGCGCCTGAGAAGTTGCAACTGTGTGCTCTCTACATAAGCTAGTTCTAGCAGGGTCTGAAGCGTATTCCGTTCGTTGACCGACATGGCTGTATTTACTGATGTGGCTCCCAGGGTCACCTGCAAACGACTTATAAACGCCGCCTTACTTGAGACAGCGTGGAGTTCTTCTAGTTCAGCCCTGAACCCATCAGACTTTTCGTTTTGGATGTCACAAACAATAGCTTCACGATTAGTCGCGGTAACAGGGTGAGATTGTGGTTGGACAACGTTGTCGTCAGTGACTACTCCAAGTGATGCCGCGTCACTGATTGTTGGAATCTTTTCCTCGTCAACGGACGATACTTCAACCAGGTGTTGCGTGGCATCTAGTAGTTCATCCTGACTTTCTACTAGCTCAGTGGTATCGGAACCTACAGGCCATAGATTTTCCTCGGGCTCTAGGCTCGTTAGAGCAACGTCCTGAAATTCAGGCATAAGTGCTTGGCTCTGTTCAGAGGGAGCAACTGCGGCAATTGTAGAGGCAAAATACTTCATGAAAAGTTCACTGTCGATGCTTCCACCTTTGGACGATTTCAGCATTTGCTTGATGCCTCGTTCCAGCGACGCTGAATCGGACGAAGCTCTGGCAATGTCCTCGATCAGTCCCCTCGCCTTCTCGTCAAATCTAGCACCTGACTTTCGCAGATGTGCATAGTGCCAGACAGCGTTGATGGACGACACCTCGGTGATAAGCAGCGGGTGCCTTGCGAGTTCTCTTAAGCGGTTCGCGATATCGGTGGCCGCAGCTGCACTCTCCCTAGCAGCCGTGTAAAACCGCGCTCTTTGCGACTGGGGTACAGGCTGTTTGAAAAGCTCGGTTTAAAGTTTAAAAACACTCAAAAAATCATCGTCGTCAGACCGCGCCTTGTGGGAGGCTCTGGAGTCTTGTTTTTCCGAGACGTCGCGAAGATGATTTTGTTTATTTAAATTATTTATATTTATTTTATCTATACGCCTACGCGTATGGTCTGAAGTTTTTCTCTCGGGGGGGGAGGCTGCACCACGCCCTGGGAGTCTGGCAGAAATGCAACGCATTTAGATTTATTTAAATATGTGCTTACATGTCCTCGGAGAAGGAGAATCCTTCGGAGAGACTA
>CAIWTN010000183.1 GCA_903915625.1 uncultured Pseudomonadota bacterium
ATCTAGAGACCTTGGCTCGGGTGCTCCCGGAACACGGCGGCAAAGTCGTTGTGTTTCACTCCGAAGATCAATGTACGATCGACTGTAATCATCAACATTATGCTCGCCGCCTGCACGAAAAAGATAATGCATCCTTCGCGCTTCACTCAGCGATCCGCAGTAGCGAAGCGGCACATCTTTCGACCCGGACAATCTTGGAGTGGGCGCGTACCGTGTATAAACGCCCGATTCACATTGCTCACGTGAGCACGGCCCTAGAGGTCGAGTTAGTGGCAGAGGCTCGGGCGCGCGGAGTACAGGTGACCTGCGAAGTGGCACCTCATCACCTACTATTCTCAACGGCCGATTATGAACGTCTTGGACCGTTGGTTAAGATGAATCCGCCTCTGCGATCATTGGCGGAGGTGGAAGCATTGAACCGTTTAGTGGGACAGGGTGCTGTCGATATTTTTGCGACGGATCACGCCCCACATTTGTTGTCAGAAAAATACTCGGATGTGGCGCATTCGCCCTCCGGTGTTCCCGGTGTTGAATTATTTTATCAGCTACTGATGGCGGTAAGTCGACGCACCGGTTTGCCCTTGGCGCAAGCAGTGCGCATGGCCACAGAGGCTCCCGCGGCGCTACTTGGCTGGCGGCATAAAGGGCGTTTGGCACCGGGTTATGATGCCGATTTAGTGCTGCTGAGTGATGAGGAACATACTATCCAGTCGACTGATGTAGTCAGTAAATGCGGCTGGACCCCATATGCAGGCTGGCATCTGCCCAGCGATGTCGTTGCGACCTGGAATGTAGGTCGTCAAGTTTACTGTCGCGAAAAGTCGGGACATGGAGTCGGATGAATACGTCAAATAACAATGGTCGCTCTCAGTCCCGTGGTCGACGCAGTAGTGGTAAAAGGCGGGAGCTTCTCAGCATTCCTAAGGTGAGTGGCGAGGCGCAGGCTCTGCTCCAGTTGCCGCTATCGACGGGCAGCTATGTGGTCTTCGATATAGAGACTACGGGTGGTAATCCAGAGCGTAATGGCATCACCGAAATTTTTGCGGTCCGTTATAAAGCGGGCGAGGTGATGGACACTTTCTACAGTATGGTGAACCCGGGTATCCCAATTCCACCTATTGTGCGTCGAATGACTGGGATTAATAACCAAATGGTGCGTGGCGCGCCTCGCATTGATGCCGTGATGCCTGGTTTGCTTGAGTTTGTCGGTCGCGACGTGTTGGTCAGCCACAATACGATAGGCGACATGAAGTTTCTCCGCCATTTTGCCAAGACCACTACCGGTATTGAAATGGAGAACTTTTATCTCTGTACGCATCTACTAGTAGAAAAACTAGCTCCGGAGTCACCGGATAAGTCGCTTCGTGGTCTAGCAAAATTCTTCGAACTGAGCACCGGTGAACTGCACAGAGCCGAAGCTGATGCCTACGTTACTTTAGATCTGTTTAAAGTACTGCTTAAGCGTCTGAAGGATCGTGGTGTCGATCGGATTGATGCCGCTATCAGATTACAGGGCGATTTAGAGTCCAGCATGCGTCTAGGCTGGAGTCTGGAAGCAGCTACTTTAGCGGCAGTACCTCCCGGTCCGGGTGTGTTTTCGCTGTATGATCAGCAGAACAAACTGATGTTTTTAAGCAGTGCGCTGCACCTGCATCGCGAAGTTGGCCGTTTGCGCGTGTTCGATCAATTGCCACGCCCACTACTCCGCCTAGTCCTCAAAGCATCCGATTTGCAAGTCAGCCGCAGTGCTAATGGTTATGCTGCTTTGCTTGAGGAGTGCCAGGCTCTCGAGGGGCAGTCCGTCGGATTTCATCCATCGCTTTGGCACCAGCGGACCATTCAAACTATTTTTGTGGCAGCTGACGGTCATGAAGTCGTGGTCGGTATCGGGCCAATCATACCTGGCACGACGCAAGCCTATGGTCCAGTGCGTGATCGTCGGGTAGCAAATGAGTTACTTGATTATTTGGCCGAGTCCTGTGGAGTCAAGCACGGGCGTCACGGAGTGCGGTTGCCGCGGAGCATGGAGCCAACGCTGAATGCATTCTTCCGTGGTGAGTTGGCGGACGGACGAGCTACGGATAAGAATTGGCGCCAGTCGATTAGACAATGGTTTAGTCCTGCGGCTCGACGTGAAGCTGCGGCGCATCAGGTACTTTTGTCAAAGCTACAAGCAGCAAGGTTGCCAGCCCGTTTAGCCCCTATTTTCGATATTAGCGGTCTGGTCGTAGTGCCGGAAAACCAAGATAGCTGGCAAGTGCATCAGATCGCCCGTGCTATGCCTTTTGCGATGGCTCGGGAGGATGGGAATATCGAGGAGCGCCTGTGGCGAGATGGGCAGGCCGGAAAATATGCCGAAGTGCTAAAGCACCGGCACGATTCGGTAAAAATTGGCCCCCTCACTGAGAATGAAGCAAATCGCATGAATGCCACTCTTTGGTGGATTTATAACGGTAAGTTCGAAGGGCGATTCTGGCCAATGGCTGAGCTAAATGAGGCTGAGGCGCCTCTAAATCAACAATAGTAAGAACCTGCCTGCACCAGAGGAGATCGCTAACTAGTAACTAGTGATCAAATTGGTGCAAGTCGTGTTCGGCTGGAAGTTCGATTTTCTCCAAAGTGCATGTTATCATTTGCCTTAAACTCATCTCCTACAAATGATTGAGGGCAATATGAAGAGCAGCGCTATGCTTAGTCTAGTTCTCCTGTCACTTGGATGTCGGGCTTCCGCTCCAACCAGCGGTGGAGGGGGATCGGCTTCTAATTTGGCTACATCGCGAGCTGCATGCGAAGAAACCTGTGGCGGTGAGTATGCGACCGCCAACCTAGTTGGCTGCGTAGTTGGCTGCGATACTTGGCGCTCAGATAAGGTCACGGTGGTGAAAGGCCGATCCATTTATGCTCTACGAAAATCAGAGCCAGGATGTGGTTTTGTCTACACTAAAAGAGATTCAAATCAGATACGGACCGGCACTGGGATTGAGACATTTAGCTATTCGTTCAGCTACACAAAAGGAATAGGTGACGGAGACTTCCTGATTATTGGCTCGGGGATGACTGAGCAAGTAAATTTGATGGATTTCACCAAAGCAGAGGACAAAAAAGAAATCAAGACAGCCGGATCGGCTAACGCTATGACAGCATTGTTTATCCGCAAGGACGCAGCGCATTCAGAGAGACCGACATTCTCGCTGACCGGTAATGACAAATATAGTGCAGAATTTAAGCAATTAACTGTGGTGATGGACGATGATTTCGATCCTAAGCAGCCGTTTAAGAAAATCGTATCGACCAGTTTTCAGGCAAAAAAAGGGTCAGAAATCAAGCATGAGATTGAGTGCGGTCTCTAGAGAATTGAGGCCTCTTTTCCTCTAGGAGGATGATCTCAATGCGGTCGATTTCACCTCTCGGATATCTATCTCTTGGCTTGTTTGCTCTCGTGCTCCTGATCACCCAGCCCTACTTTTTATTGGCTGGTGATCCGGTAGCTATCAGACACGAGACTAGATCTTTACTAAAGCATCAAGAGATCGGTATCCCTTACGGCGCTAGGGATGAGCTCCCTGCAAACCTTATACCGCCGTCTAGTGAGCCAGATCAGTATTTTTGGCAAAATGACAGTCGCCAAAAATATTTCTCAAGATGGGGCCTAACGAACACATTGGCGTTTGCGATCCCATTGTCTGTAGTAGGTGCAGATGCGGCACCCAAACCGCTAGTGCTGGCACTTAATACCTTTAATGTCGCTCTTGCGACCATTTTAGCGGCGGGATTATTGCTGCTGGCGGGTAATAATGCGACGCCTTTGTGGTCGATATTTTGTGTCTTCGGGTTTCTGACTAGTACTGTGCTTTTTTACTATTTACGGGCACAAGCGTCAGAAATCATCCAAATGACTCTGTTAGTCTGGTCGTTGGTTGCGTTTCGTAGATTAAACGACGATCTTAGCTGCGCTGATGATAGTACTCCTCCGTGGAAGTCTGTGCCGATTATGATCGCGTTTAGCTTCCTTCTATTCGCTCTGGTGCATGCGAAAGTCTATTTCTCTTTATTCTTTTTAATGTCTCTATTGTGCCTATTCACCGGGCGGCTTGGGTCGACAAATGCTAAGAATTTAGCGCTGGTCGGCTGTGCTTTGCTCGGACTCTGCGGCTTGAGTCAACTTGCCGTAAATTCCTACAAATTTGGCAGTATATTTGAGGTCGGAGTTGGTCCGGCGTTTCCCCGTTCACGCAGTGACTGGTATGCCTTAGAGCACTTTAAGAACTCCATTCCTGATTACTTGTGGGGACGAAACGCTAGCATATTATTTTTTGTCCCCATGATCATTTTTAGCTTCATCGGATTTCGCGCACATAGGTTGCGCTACGCGAGAGAGAGCGCGCTGATTTGGCTGAATGTCCTGGCGATTATCGTTGTTGCTGGAGGCTGGAAAAATAATAACGGCGAGTGGTGTTTGGGACCACGCTACCTAGTGCCCGCTCTAACTCTGACAGTCATTCCCGCTTTAGAATCATTTCGTTCAGTGGCTCGGTATAGCTGGCTGGATAGTCGAAAAATGCTTTTTGGAATCACTTTTGCCTTGTTACTTGTGTTTGGTCTACGTCGGCAAATCATCGCTAATAATCTTGATTTTTTTGGGGCTCAACAGGTTGCTGGCTCGCTCGACGAGGTAGATAAGCAGATTTTTAACGCCCAGTATTTCAGCGATTCTAGTCCTTTCACGATTGCTCGAGATTTGAGGAGTTTGTGCCGCGGAGAGAAGCAAGGCCATTTGTATGCGCTGGACCGTGCAGTGCGCGGTGTATGGCCAGATCTGGGCGCAAGTCTGAACAAGCTTTGGCAGAACGAGTGTGTCGACAACTTGTATTTCTGGGCATTACCAAAAGAACAGTGGTTCAATTAAAGGCCACGGACATTGTTAATTTGAAACGATTGGTTCGGGATTCTTTCTAAGTCTCCCCGATTTTTATTATATTATTTGATTCATCAGAGTTTTCGTTCAGACTTAGCTAACTACCAAGTCCTGGACGTTGGTCTCTCTTCATAAAATCTGTGGAACTAGCCGAACTACTATCGGGGGCGTCTGGCTCATTTCGGCGGGTTGCAGTGACTGACACAACGACAAAAAAAATAGTTTCGAAGGCGGTAGTTTGGCTGCCCGTATTTTTATTTGTCGCTATGTCTGCTTTGCTTTCAGATTCGCTGGAGCAGACAAGTTCTTATTATTCTGTTGAAACAATTGGCTTAGCGACTGAGCATCGTAACATAAACGAAGTTCGGAGATTGCCAGATCAGCAATGGTCCAGGTTGAAGCAACATGCTTTTGCGCCGATTTCTTTTGCGGAACAAGAAGCTTGGTTCCGCATAAAAATACCAGCGAATCATAGCGGTGGTGGTCGCCAGAGTTTTGTTGCTGATGTCGGTTTTTATGTACTTAAGCATGTTGACTTTTACTTAGTGGAAAACAATCAGATCATTGATTCAATGATAAGTGGTGTGGATGGCGACGGCGAAAAAAACCGTGATCGTGGCCTCTATTTTGGTTTCCGTTTCAGCAGAAATACACAATTCACACAGGATTTGTATGTAAGAATTGCATCTCAAGTTTTCATGGTTGCTCCAGTCGCACTTCGCGAGGAGGTCACCCACAATAGATTCGAGAGCCTAAGGAATATTTTAATTGGTTTGCTGCTTGGAGTATCGATCGGTGTATTGATTTACAACGTCGTTCTTTACTCTGTCCTGAGACGCAAAAACTATGTTTATTACGCAATGTTTCAGGCTGTATTGATCGCATTTGCATTCTTTGGTAACGGAGTCGCAAGTGCTCTGTGGTCAGGGTTTGATGTCCGATTCGATCAATTAGTCCGTGTTGAAGCCCAATTAATCCTGGTGGCGATCATGGCGCCGGCTCTTTTTGCGGAATCTTTCATGGGTATTCGAAGGACTACTTCAAAAAAGAGTCATTTCTCAAAATTCGCGAGATTCAGCCCCGTTGTTCTTATTTTTTCTGCGCCTATTTTGCCGATTCCATTACTTGTCATCGGAGCTGCTTTTTTTCTTGTCATTACTCTGACCAGATATAACAACTCCAATTCAATACATTTTGAATTCAGTTCATCAAGCTACTTTGGATTTGCGATAAGAGGGGTCTGCGCTGCCGGATTGATAAGTTTTGCTTCTTGGCTCGGATTTTTCTCTGGTTCAGCTGTGGTCGACCGAATGTATGTGGTGGGACTGATTTGGTCTGGACTTTTCTTGACGATGGCGATAGCAGCGCGGGTCAGAGATGTTCACAAGGGAAACGAGCTCGTAGTTAACACTTTGAAGAGTCGTGGGCCGAAAAGTCGCCTTAACGCTGTATTGCGAGAGACATATCGTGGTCAATATCGAGCTAGCGAAATGAAGGTCACGATCATGTTCATTGATATCGTGTCTTTCGGGCAGCTAGCTGCCACTTTGCAGCCTGATGAGGTGATGAGTAAACTATCTAAGCGGCTTGATGACATCACAAAGACCATCCATCAATTTGGCGGCTCTGTAGATCGGTCGCTGGGCGATGGCCTTCTGTGCTTCTTTGGTTACGGCGCAGCAGTTCAGTCGAACAAGCATGCGTTAGACGCATTTAATGCTGCAGTTAAAATACAACAAGAAACTGTTGATTTATCGAGCGAAGTCACTGACGATGGCCACGATAAGCAGGATAATTTCCCGTTGCCAGTGCGGATTGGAATTCATACGGATACGGTGACCATAGGAAATTTAGGTAGCGATCAGTCTGTTGACTTCACCATGGTTGGCAGCGGTGTCAACTTCACTAGCCAGTTAGAGTCAGCATGTGCACCATTCAAAATCATGCTTAGTGAGTCATGTCGGCAGCAGCTGATGTCAGACGGTATCGATCGTGATCAGTTCCAGTCCATATTATTTGCATTAAAAAATAAAGCGGACTTAGTTCAAGCATACGAAGTGAATCCATTTGCTTACGACCCGACGCGTATGAATTTGTCTGTGAAGATGTACAGAAAGCAATTGGGAGAAAGTACGCGAGAAGATAGATTTCGCGTGTCAGGTGTGCCCGATATTTATCTCGTCTCTAGTGGCGCTTCATTTCGAGTTATTGATTTTTCATCACGTGGATTTCAAGTGGTGAGTTCGGTGTTTTTGGCGCAAAAAGCAGTGGTTGAAGTATGCATCGACACGCAAAATCCAGAACTAGACTTAAAACTCAGTAAAAAATTAATGCGGGACCTGACGGTCGAGGTTAGATGGAGTCGTAAGAATGGCCGTGATTTTTTGCACGGAATGAGGCTGCTCGGGGGTACTGAGTCTCAGTGGCAATTTTTGATGGGGGTTCTGGTCGAAGCAGCGCGGGGTGCTGAGGTGAGTCTGCAGCCTCTCAAGAATGATATTCCAAATGATTTTCCAGACGATGTAGATGCAGCCTAAATTTAAGGCGTGGCAATGGGGACCAATGTGATTGTAGTGAGGAATAAAAAATCACTTCTAATAGCATCTACGGCATTTCCTGTTTTTGTGCCCATTATTCTCGGATTTTTATTTGCAGCCACAACGGTTGATAAAGGGTTGCAATGGCCAGTTACAGAGTACGAGTCTAAGGTTCATTCGGATGAAATTGGAGACGTTCTGCGGCTTTCGCCCCAAGTCTGGCGTCAGCAAGACGGTAAAAACCTGCGCTATCCTGCGCCAGATGATGTCTATAGCTGGTTAAGGGTTACGGTTCCGGTCTCCACCCAAGAACAGGATCCAGATTTTGTTGCCGAAGTGGAATTCATTTTACATAAATCAGTCGATTTTTACCTGGTAGAACGAGGTCGGGTAATCGACGAGGTTGCGGCCGGATTTGATCGAGTCGACATTAAGCGTCGTCCTTTAGGAACAACGAGTGCATTTGCCTTTAAGGCTTCGAAAGAAGTTGAGCGATATGTTTACGTGAAGACAGTGACTGCGGGGCGATCCCCAGCGACATTGAAGATTAGGACTAATAGTGAATTTATCAAGTACTCGAGGACGCGTGAGTTGTGTTTGGGTCTGATGCTAGGTACTGCGCTGGGAATGGTTTTATTTAATTTGTTTTTGTTTGTTTTTGTTCGACGCAAGATATTTTTATATTACAGCATTTTTCTCGCATCTTTACTTGCAGTCGCATTGCTTTTATCTGGCTCAGTGGCTCTTCTGTATCCTCCCATTGGGCATCAATATGACCGATTTTTACTATTTGGGCAGGAGGCTTTTCTTCTTACAATTGCGGCTGTGATTTTATTTCAAAAGTCGTTTTTTCGCATGAGCAATCGTCTGCGAATTCTGAAGATTCAGGATAGATACTCATTAGGCGTGGTATTGCTAATGGTGTTGCTTGCCCCATTTGTTAACGCTCAGTTGCATACATTGACAATAATTTTTGTTACTTCATGCATATTGGTTTGGAAGCAGTTGGTGTTGCGTAGGTATTTGCGCCATCCGCAGGCATTGCAGTTTTTTATGTTGATTCTCGGTTTTTCCTCATCTTGGTTAGTCACATATGCCGCCTGGTTTGGTTGGATCGAGGCAACTTTTGTTCGTAATTATATGTTTCAAATTGGCGCTCTCATTGTAAGTGCTATTTTTTCTTCTTCATTAGCGATCCGGCTGCGGTTGTTAGAAAAAAAGCGGCAAAAAATCATTGCATCTCTGACAAAAAAGAGGAGTGGCGGAGATAGTGATCCCTCTGGTGCAGCCGGATCGGCTGCTGACGATTTTGGGGAGATCTCTGAAGTTTGTATTATGTTTGTAGATATTGTTTCCTTCTCCCAAATCTCGGCGCCATTGCCGTCGCGTAAGGTTTTTAATGAGCTCTCTCGTCGTATTAGTCAGATAGGTTCTGTGGTTGAGGCGCACGGTGGAACAGTTGATCGTTCGCTTGGCGACGGTCTTTTGTGCTTCTTTGGAAGCGAAGATGCTGATGAACCTGAAAAAAATACAATGAATGCGTTCCTAGCTGCGTGTAAAATCCAGGAACTTACGGTCTCACAGGCTAATTCAGCCGCTGCTTCGGGGCGCGATGTGATGATTATGCCTGTTCGAATTGGGATTCACTCAGCCGAAGTGAGCGTTGGTAATCTCGGAGGACAGACCCTTGTTGATTTCACGATGGTAGGTTCAGGAGTTAATTTTGCTCGCCGTCTACAAACAGCCTGTAGTCCGTTCAAAATGATTGTAAGTAAATTGTGCCGTGACCAGTTGGTTAAGGGTGGGGTTAGTCCATCACTTTTTTCTGATATTGCGATCGCGGTAAAACATCATGCCAATTTAGTCCAGGCGTGTGAATGTGATCCATTTTACGAGCGTCCGCACTTGCTTAAAGTGGCTGAGACCTTTCATTTGGATCAATTAGGCGTTCGCGCCTTTGATAAGTCGGTAGATGTCGAGGATCCAAGCGCGATTAATTTAGTTAGCTCATACGGTACTTTTGTGGTCGTGGATCTTTCGATGTTTGGGTTTCGAGTGACGGGTCCCAGGCTGTTTGGCCAGAAATCTCTTATTTCTGTGAAAATCGTCACGTCTGATGTCGAATTAAATAGGAAGCTCCAAGAAAAACTGATGGACGGAGTTACCGTAGAGGTTCGGTGGGGAAAGGCGATTCGATCTGGCTTCGAGCATGGTCTGAAGATTTATGGTGGTAACAAAGGACAGCGTCAATTCCTCTACGATCTGCTGCGTGAGCGGTATGGAGCTCCGCGTAACAACCGCGCAGCCGATCAAATCATTCGCGATATAGCGTAATATTAAAATTGTAGCTTCGGTACCTATATACGGTATGATCGTGTGGATTATCGATCCACTGATTTGGGGGCTGAGGCTATGCTGCATGATGCTAGGGTGTGTTTGCTTGGGCTACTCCTCGCTGGCACGGCTTGCACTGATGCAGACTATCGACTGCAGGGGCATGACAAGCCTCGTGGTGCTTATTTCTCTTTAGTCACTAAAGGCAGTGTGGCGCGCTTTTATAATCGATTAGCCGATAATCAGCTTCAATTTGTGTCTACCTCCCAGCCTGTTCAGGGAGCACTAAAGAGTTCGCGTCTCTTCCCGGCAAAGGACGAGCGTCTAGTCATGGTCGAACTCCATTCCGGTGGCCCCACAGTTTTGCCTGGTGAGCTTGAGCGCTTCGGTAATTTTGCCGTGATTTCGGCATCATATGATTCAGATTTGCATGTGATTGCCGGTCTCCCCACGCTCTATGGTGAGGAGTTGGCAACTCGGGAACGCACCGCGCCAGCTGCCGGCAAAAGTCTAATAGAATTTGCTGCAATGGAGCAGGACTTCGCTAGTTCACCCGAATTGGCTAGTGGCCCTGTGATTATGCCGGATGTTTTGGTTACGGAGTTGCGTCAACTGTCGGGCGACCTACCTGTGACTATAGATGGTAAGGAGCTTAGGATCAGCGAGCGGCGACTGGATGAGAATAAGGCCCACGCGCGCGCCTGGCTGCGTCAGCAATATGAGGCGTTGGGCTTTACCGTTGCAGAGCTGCCGTATCAAGGTCGAAGTTTCGGCACCAATGCGAATTTTGTTGCCGAAAAGGCCGGTAGCGACACTAGTCGCGTGTTAATCGTGTCGTCTCATCTTGATTCAGTAGGAAACGCCGGTGCAGATGATAACGGCTCTGGGACTATCTCGGCCCTAGCTATGGCTAGAGCGTTGAAAGATGCGCCCTTGAAATACAATCTGAGAATTGTTGCATTCGATGAGGAAGAGTTGGGCTTAGTGGGTTCGGAAGCTTATGCGCAATCCTTGGTCGATAGCGGTGAGATCAATCGGGTAGCTGGTGTGATTAATATGGAAATGACGGGCTATAATGCGCGTGGCGATGGCTCATTTCACGTCATCGACTGTAATGAGAACTCATCCGAGCAGCTGTCGCGAGTCTTTAAAAATGTGGCAGCTCGCGACCCTGAACTAAAGCTGAAGCCAGTTTCTGCATGCACCAGCCGTAGCGATCATGCGAGTTTTTGGCGAGCGGGTAAGCCAGCTGTAGTGCTTTCGGAGAATTTCTTCGGTGGGGATTCAAACCCCTGCTATCACAAGAAATGTGACAAGGTCGGTGGAGTCAATTTTGACTATATGGCGCGCTTGACGACGCTGCTCACCCGCGTCTCGCTGGAGCTATTAACTCGCTAGAGAGCTTCTGGAAATGCGCTACTGTATGGCTTTCAAAAATGAACGATAAAAATATGGCTTCTGGGTGACCTTAAAAATCCTCATCGGTGCTGCCTCGATCGCCATATACTTCAGCGTGCTGGCCTACG
Organism: uncultured Pseudomonadota bacterium; assembly: GCA_903915625.1. GTDB lineage: Bacteria > Bdellovibrionota_B > Oligoflexia > Oligoflexales > CAIYRB01 > CAIYRB01. The sequence continues at coordinate 11,313 of CAIWTN010000183.1, forward strand.
CATGTCTTGCTGTTGGTAAACGTACTTTCTCCTCCTATCTTAAGCTTTTCAAGAGTTGGAAGAGAGGCGACGGCAGAGCAAGTATAGGAATGATCTTTGCGACGATGTTCATGCTCATTGCTCTGATGGCCGGGCTGAGCACATGGTATTATATCATCCGGTTCTTTGATTGGACCTTCTCAACGGTTGCAAGTGGCAGTTGGCAACTTTGGGTCTCCGAATCAGACCTATTTATCCAAGCCTATCGATTGGTGAGCAAGACACCACAACATTGGTTTTGGTCGTCACAACTCCTAGTTTCCACCTGTGCCTTTGTCAGTATTTTAAAGAGCGCAGCTGGCCGCCAAGCATGGCGATTTGCCTTGCTGGGTTTTCTAGGTGCGATAAGTGTGGCTTTTGCTCTTTTTTTGGCAGATTGGGTGTGTCGAGAGCAACTCTCTAAAAGCAGCATCGACTCCACATTATCGGCTAACATGAGTGACGTCGGACCCTCCCCACTGCACACGATTGGACCCGTTTTAGGGCTCAGTATCATCCTTGCCCTGGCATCAATCGTTTTAAGTCCCCTACTGGCCACCTCCTCGTTGGCTTACGTCGTTAACCTTATTTTTCTTCACGTCATTCTTCTCGTTGCGCTACTGCCGGAACCAAAAAGACTTGGGATCAAAAAGACAAAACTTCCGCAGTGGCTCGGAAGTCTCGCCATATTCGCGCTGCTTTATCTTTTGCTGCAGATTGGACGTATTTTTGTGACGTCTTCCGGGGTAGAATTAAATTCTCTTGGCCAAACCCTAGTGGCGGCAATTGTCGAAAACGACTGCCAAACCAGTATCACTTTAGATCTGTTGTTCGTCTTGGGTTCGGCAGCTGTGTATTTCGCCTACAGAACTGCCGCACCACACTGCAGCAAATAGCTACCTATCTACGGATAGCGGATAGCGGATAGCTACTGCTGCTTCTTGAGGATCGACACACCACTGTTGACGCACCTGATTAATGTGAGACGCTGGAGCAAACCTTTAGATTGCGCTGCTCCAACTCCGGCACTTTCTCGTCTTTTGTCAGCTTCCGAAGTGGGATGTTGCCAGCAAGCTTGATGCTGTCTTGTGAGTGGAAACCGTGCTCACTTGTACCCACGATTTGGATAGCGGTCGTTTCGGCAAGATCGATAATTTCCGTGACACACAGATCTTCTTTGCCGCCGGGAGTCACCTGGGCCAAACCTTTAAATGCAAAAATGCGCTGGGCATCACTTGACTCTATTAAAGTGTCGGTGGCGCCACGAAGTTCGCTTTGGTCAATGATGACAGTGAGGAATGGCAGGCTCACTTTTGCCTGTGCCTGCAAGTCGAGGAAGGTAAGGCTGCCCTTGATGCGTAATTCGAGCTCAGAACGTCCATTAGCTTCTTTTGCGATTGCTTCGAAAGTTGAGAACGGTAGTGAGGTCTTGCCATGTTCTTTAACCTCAGCGTAACCAAAGGCATCACGGAAAAAGACTTTATTGGTGGTATCTTCAGCCAAGTGTCCCTTCAGGCGCAAATGAATCCCGTCGTTCCTAAGGTTGTCGCTCTTTACCGCATCTGACTCGATGAAGGGTTTATCTTCCTGTGGCTTTTGTAGCCGAGAGAGAAAGTCATTATATACCGCATAAAGCTGTGACGGACCCATGTTGCATGACATGGTTAACGTAAGATCTTTTTCGGGAAAGAAATTCGTGATCGTCTGATACCCAGGTACCAACCCGCCATGGCCGAAGCCATCGCCGATTAGCGACGGTGTCTTCATCAAACCGAGTCCATACTGCAACGGCATTCCCAGTACGGAGCCAAGTCGAGTTGTTTTCATTTCAGCGAGCGTTTCTGGTTTTAGGATCTCGCCATGAAAGAGCGCGTAGGTCAGTCGCGTAAGGTCGGATGTGTTTGAAATGATGCCACCAGCTGCCCAAACGAAGGAGCTGTCGAAAATATTAGTAGTGTCTAGGTACGATCCGATCTTCTTAATCTTGCGCGAAAAGGTGTTAATGAACCAGCCAGGAAACGGCAAATTTGCCACCATATAGCCCGAGACTCGGAATTTCCTTTGGTCTTCTGGCAGAGATAAATAGGTGGAATTCATACCTAGAGGTTCAAATAACTGAGTCTTGAGCAGCTGATCCAGAGGTTGATTGGTGACCTTCTCCGCAATCATTCCGAGGAGGACATAATTGGTATTGTTGTATTCAACTTTAGTCCCAACCGGATACATTGAGGGCTGCTTTGCCACTGCGTTGATTAATTCGTACGGCTTCCATTTGCGTGAATGCCAGTTGAAGGCGCTACGCACGATACGGTTGATGCCCTCTTTACTGAAGACGTACTCAGGGATACCAGACGAATGGTTGAGAAGATCACGCACGGTGACCTCGCCCCATTGGCCATATTCTGGAAAGAAGTCCGTTAACTTGTCCGTCAGCTTAAGTAGCCCTTGATCGACAAGTTTTAGGGTCATAATAGCGGTGATATATTTTGAGTTACTACCAACCGTGACTAAGCTGTCCGTGGTCACGGGATCTTGACGACTTAATCCCGTGTAACCCTCGGCTGCTGATTGGCAGTTTGAGCCTTGGCATATCGTCACGAAGGTGGCCGGGTCATTCGAGAAATAATTTGCCTCTTGTAGCTCAACGCTTAGCTGCGGAATTGAGGTAGTCGCCTCGCTCGCATAAAGCTGCTGAGATAAAAGAAGTGCCTTAAAAAGTAGATTTAATTGCATAAGAAAATCCCACAGGGCGTTGCGCCAAGCGACTGATTAGAATTCACGGAATTTCGGGGGGGAGCACACTAATTTCTAAACTAATTGTAGTATATCCATATAAGTCATAACCTCAGACCGGTGTGGCGGTCAAGGTGGTGCTGGTGGTCCGGTATTTATCTCTATATGTCGGCGGGTTATGCGGCGGGCTATGCGACGGATTAGGTAATGGGGCGGTTCATTCTGGGACGGTATCAGGCGCTTTTAGTCTGTATCCGGACAAGGGGCCAAGCTGATGCGCCGGACGTGGTGCCGTCCTTTGAGCCGCTGAAACTCTAGGTATTTCAGCTTGTTGCGCTCCACGCCTCCGTTTTTTTGGTTTTTTAGCCAGATATTGGTTTAAGGTTTGGGCCCTCAAGCATATTAGTCTAGAGTTTCGCAATCATTGCCGGAGAGCGCTTGGACCTCAAACGTAAACTTGAAATTCTAGCCGATGCTGCCAAATACGATGCCTCCTGTGCCAGCAGTGGCTCATCGCGCAAGAGTGACAAAAATGGCCTAGGTAATACCTCCGGCATGGGCATTTGCCATAGCTACACTCCGGACGGTCGCTGTGTGTCATTGCTCAAGATCCTACTGACCAATTTCTGCGTTTTTGATTGCACTTACTGCATCAATAGAGTGTCTAGTGACGTTCCGAGAGCTCGCTTTTCGATTGATGAAGTTGTCTGGTTGACGATGGAGTTTTATCGGCGCAACTACATAGAGGGTCTGTTCCTCAGCTCGGGTGTACTGCGTACTCCCGATGCAACGATGGAGGAGATGATCGAAATTGCGCGTCGCCTGCGTGAAGTGGAGCGGTTCGGCGGCTACATCCATCTCAAGGCAGTAGCTGGTGCATCACCAGCGTTGCATCTTGCAGCCGGGCGCTATGCGGAC
>CAIWTN010000184.1 GCA_903915625.1 uncultured Pseudomonadota bacterium
AATCTATCTCGCAGCCAGCCCGCAAACTTCTTGTCTTGTACCCAGAAGGCCTGCTATTAACGGGGGCCCGATTATTAATGGGTCCTGTTGGCTTTGAGGAGTGTCTCACTATGGCAAAGAAAATGAACCGCGAGCTGATCCGTCTCGTGTCCACTGCCGACACCGGCTATTTTTACACGACCAAGCGCAAAAAGGGTCGTGATAAGCTCGAAATCAAAAAATACGATCCAATCGTGAAGCAACACGTTGTCTTCAAAGAAGCGAAAATCAAGTAATTTCGCTGACCGGATGGAAGAAGTGGCAGGGCGAAGGATCGCCCCGCCTTTTTTCGTTTAAATTCGAAGACTTACAGCTACCTCAGTAGCCGATTAAGTTTAACCGGTGTTTTTGATATCTGACGATCAATGGCCCCATCGGTTTCCTGATCGGTCAAGTATCCGTCTGAGCTTAACAAGACCCGCAAATCAGGACGCTGCGCCTTAATGAACCGCGCTAGGCTGAGTCCATCACTGCTTGACTGGTCAAAATGTTGGTCCACCACGACACAAACCAAGCGCTCGAGCAGGGTGCCGTCACTTGAAATCTGTGACAGAAATTCCTCCGGCGAATTTGCAAAGTGAGCGACAGCATCTGGCAGAAGTGTGGCCGACCAAGCCTCTGCGATGAAGGGGTTATCCTCAATGATGGCCACCTCAGGTGAGCTTGCTTTTATGTCGTCGCCTCCGGCTGCGGTAGGCTCATCATGAGAGTCATTGGCCCGCTGGGCGGCCTGCAACAGCAGTTTTAAGATTTGTGCCCTTGCTGCAGGTTTGGTGATGAATGCATCCGCGCCACTTAAAATCGCAAGTCTGTGATCGTCAGCCACCATTCGATTAGAATGCAGGCAAATGAAACTACCGTCTGTGCTAGATCCATCCTGATCACGAACACGTCGTACCAACTCAAATCCATCTATAGACTCTCGTCCCATGTCAATGTCGCAAATAATCAAATCCGTTTTGCTACTTGCAATAAACTTCAATGCATCACCTGCCGTCCTGAAGTCTCCTATGCAAATACTTTCAGCTAATTTTCCAGATCGCCTAAAATCTTGGCGTAGCGCCTCGATATAGATCGCTTCATCATCGATCAACACAATCTGAAGACGACGCCCGAGTTCTGCAGCTGTAGCAATGATTGCTCCTTCAAGCTCCAATTCCTGCTGCGCTATCGACGAACGAAAACCATTTGATTCGTTGGGATCAGACACAGCAAAAACGGCCGCCGTGTAATCCTTGCTCTGAGTAGGAAATTGGAGTCTCGCCTTATTTGCTGCCTTAATCGAAGCTGGAATCGTGAAAAAGAACTGTACTTTACCATTAGGAAATTCCGGTGACTTGCTCGACTCACACCAGATGCTACCCCCGTGAGCAGCGACAACTTTACGAGAAATTGCCAAACCTAGACCGGTGCCACTTGCTTTCCCGTCCGTAAAAAATGCCTCGAAAATTTTTCCTATATTTTCTGCTGGGATGAACGAGCCACTATTTCCGATACAAAATTCAACAAAAGCCCTACCTTTTAGCCTAATATTGCGAGTGCGAAACCAGGTATGGCCCGATGCTCCCATTGCTTGCAACGCATTGGTGTAAATGTTTGTAAATACCCTTTGCAGCTTAGCAGCGTTAGCGCGTATCTCGTGCGTATGTTGAGAATCAAATTCGATCTGTATATCAGAACTCGGATAAATGCGAAATGCTTCATAAAGAGTGCCACGGATCAATTCGGTGGGACAGATATCCTCAAACACTAGCTGCTGCGATGATCCGATTTCCATTACATCAGCAATCAAACCGTCCGCTGCCTTGGCAGCACGATCAACCTCCGGCAACATTTTGGCGAGGAGATCGGGCATACGCTCGATCTCCTTATTGTTCAAAAGCATAGTCAAACCCATGCGCAGAATACTAAATGGCTTGCGCACATCGTGAGCCAACATCTGTGTAGTCTTCATGATGGCTTCGTTTTCCTTCGCATGAAGACGCTCTTGCTCCTGCAAATATCGATTCCTTCGAAGAATATCTTCTTTTTCTGCCTCCGCCTCGCGATGCTGAACGTTGATGTAATAAATGCGGTCGGCAAGCGCCATTGACATCAGGACCATTTCTACAGCGGCCGAAATCTGATGAACTATGTTAAATCGAAAAATAGAATCAACC
>CAIWTN010000185.1 GCA_903915625.1 uncultured Pseudomonadota bacterium
CTTAACTCGATTACCGAATCAATGCAGGATCAGTTTAAAAAAAAATCTTTAGATATTTAAAAATATCTAAAGATTTTTCAATAATTACAGTTTTTTATCTAGGGGTTGACTTGCAAACCCCATCAAAAAATCTAGGCCGATCGCAGCACTAGCGCAGCGATCGACTGTAAAGGTTCTTATTCGCCTGGGAAACAGCTGGGGCCGTAAGCAAAAGGAAGGATTTGGCGACAGAAATAGCAACGATACTGAAGAAAAACACGTAAAGAGGAGTTGTCGGCGAGTACCCCATCATGCTGATTCCTTTCATGACACGTCTGCATAGCCCATTGGCAATGCCTTAAATCTAATATGGGGTCTCATTTTGATTTGTCAAAATTGAAAATGAAGAAATATGACTTCGCTTTTGGTGAACTTTGCGACTGCGCGAAATCCCACAGTGCGCTCGATCAACGGGGGAAATTCGCTGGCACAAATGGTGCAATGAATTTTCTGTGATTTGTGATCGATCTGGTTGTGACCTTTGGAAGGCACAACTATCACCAGCCACGCCTCCAAAGCGCGCGGCCGTGATCTGGAGCCTGTCATGTTAACACAGCAGCAGTTGAGCGAGTTTCTTGCGGCTCTTAATTCTAAAAGAGTAGCCACTGAAGCCACTATGAGCCTAGCAAAGCGCCATGCGTTAGCAGATCTGACACAAGAAGCCACCGGAGAGCTAAGTCACGTAAGACTACATCCAGCAGACTTAGGTGCAGATGCAGCAGAGCAGGAGACTGAGCTTGTGATCACTGGCCTAGAAGCGGCGACACTTGCACAAGTCGATGAGGCCCTCAAGCGACTCAGAGAGGGCTGCTACGGTGTATGTGAATGCTGCGGTCAAGATATCGCTATTGAGCGCTTGAAGGTAATTCCCGAGACAGCATATTGCCTGAATTGCGAGATGGACAGGGAAGACGCGACGGCAAGTAAAAATCCGCAATTTATCGATGGCCATATCAGTCATGCAGCCTATGTCAGCGGCGAAGATGACACTGCCGAGCGATTCACAAAAGCAGAGTCACAAGGTCGAAACCTAGAAGATGCGTCTAATATCCCATCTCCTTAGGCGTTTCTTGGCACGAGAACGGGAGATCCCATGACACACCGGAGTCCCCAAGAGATCCAAATCAAAAGCAATGGTCTAGAACTTCACGGCGCTCTCTTGCTTGCGGAGACCATACCGTCTTCGCTGGTGATATTCGCACATGGCAGCGGCAGTAGCCGTCATAGCAAACGAAATCAATTTGTCGCAAGAAAATTGGCCGACGCTGGTTTGAGCTCCCTGCTTTTTGATCTGCTAACAGACGCGGAGGAGGAGATTGATACGCGAACGCGACACTTACGCTTCGATATCGCGCTTCTTGCAAAGCGCCTGATGTTAGCTACGCGCTGGGCACAATCACAGCCATCACTGAGTCAAGCTAAAATTGGTTATTTTGGTGCTAGCACAGGTGCAGCTGCCGCTTTGGTCGCCGCAGCAAACCTCGGTGACACTATCAAAGCTGTTGTATCTCGGGGCGGCCGCCCAGATCTGGCCGGTGGTGACCTCCCTTTGGTGCTCGCCCCAACGCTGCTAATAGTCGGTGGCCATGACGAACAGGTCATCAGCTTGAATCGTACAGCTTTAGGCCAATTGATGGCAGATCCTGCACGACTAGAGATCGTACCCGGTGCAACTCACTTGTTTGAAGAGCCTGGCACCCTCGAGAGAGTCGCCGACCTCGCAGTATCCTGGTTCTGTCGTTATCTGCGCCCACCGCAAGAAGCTCTTGGCTGGTCTAAAACGCCAAAGGCTAGTAAAGTCGGAACCATCAACTCGACCTCTACATAAAATTTGAGACCTTGGCGGAGCGAATATGCGCGTGGCGGTAGTGGGTGCCTCAGGATTTGTCGGCAAATCCTTGATTAACTATCTGCTAGATCACACTCGCCATGAAGTCGTCGCGTTAAGCCGCACGCCTTTAGCCGTGAATCACCCCGAGGCTCCGTCACGCTACCGCGCTATTAGCTGTGATCTGCATAATCTGCTGCAGCTAGAGCAAGCTCTTGAAGGTATTGACACGGCATTTTACCTGGTCCATTCGATGCTCCCAGGGGCTAGGTTAAATCAGGGAAACTTCTCTGATTTTGACCTTAGCTTAGCCGATAACTTTGCTCGTACCGCACGCCTACGCGGCGTCAAACATGTCATTTACTTAAGCGGTCTAGTTCCAGCCGGGAATACGATTTCCCAGCACTTACAGAGTCGCCTCGAGGTAGAAACTACCTTGCGGTCTTATCTACCCAATGTGACATGTTTACGCACTGGAATGATTATTGGACCAAAGGGGTCGTCATTCACCATCTTGATCCGGCTGGCGCAGCGCCTCCCGCTCATGGTGTGTCCGGGCTGGACGACTAATCGCTGCCAAATCATCGTGCTCGCTGACGTCGTTCGCTGCTTAAGCGCTTGTCTGGACCGCCCCGACCTCCAAGGCAAGACATTCGACTTAGGCGCTAATCCGCCTGTCAGTTACCGCGGGATGATTGCGGACACTGCGCAGCTCCTCGGTAAAAAACCGATCATGCTGAACTTCCCTTACTTCACTATAGGTCTTAGTAAACTCTGGGTGCGCCTTGTGACTGGAGCACCTAAAGATCTCGTGTACCCGCTCATTAATAGTCTGAGTGAGTCGATGTTAGTGAGACCGGACCACCAATGGCCTGACCGCGATCCGCCGTTTAAGGATTTTCTCACCGCTGCCCGCGAGACCTTACCGGATGTGCTCTCTTCTGGAGAAAAACCGCACGCTTTTCGTGGCTTCAAGCCAGGAAAGGACGGGACCGTGCGCTCGATCCAGCGCTTACCGTTGCCACAGGGCAGGCGGGCTGCATGGGTGGCACAGCAGTATTTGGCACGTCTGCCAAAAGTATTTCCATTATTGGTAAAAGTCCGAAATCAAGACGACCGAGTTTTGCTCCAACTAACTTTTTTACCCATCACCCTTCTTGTCCTGAAATATAGCCCTGAACGCAGTGCGCCCGATCGCCAACTTTTTTACGTTCAGGGTGGCTTACTATGCAGCAGAAAGAATCGGCGTGGTCGATTAGAGCTGAGGGAAACATTAGGCGGCACGGCTTGCCTAGCAGCTGTCCATGACTTTCGTCCTGCATTACCTTGGGTCATCTATAGATGGACGCAGGCAGAAGTGCATCGCTGGTTTATGTACCGACTAGCTCGCGCGATCCAAAAAGATGCCAATAAAAAAGCGCTAGCTGAGCCAGCTAGCGCTACTTAGAGTTCGCAAAGCGAGACTCAAATAGAACGAGTATTAGGTCTTCGCATCGGCTAGCGCCGTCTCAATAGCTTTGTTCAACTCAGCGTCTCCAGGAGCGACACCTGAGGAGAAGCGCCCCACCACTTCGCCGCGGCGGTTCACGAGAAATTTCTCGAAATTCCACTGCACGTCGCCAGATTTTGCTGAGTTGGCAGTCAAGTATTTGTAGACTGGATGACGCTCGGGGCCGTTAACGTGTGCCTTCTTGAACATAGGAAATTTGACGCCGTAATTCTTCTCACAGAACTTGGCAATCGACTCCCCCTCAAGATCTTCCTGATGAAAATCATCGCTCGGGAATCCCAGAACGACAAGGCCGCGATCTTTGTAACTATCGTAAAGTTTTTGCAGGCCAGCGTACTGCGGTGTGTAGCCGCAGCGTGACGCTGTATTCACAACCAGAACAACTTTACCGCTGTAAGTTTTGAAGCCTACGTTCTCGCCGCGAAGATTTTTTGCCTCTAAAGCTGAAAACTCCTGCTTATCAGCTTTGGCCATAGCCAATGCACCGCCCAAGGAAAAGGATAGGAGGAAAGCCAGAAACCGCATAAGTTCTCCTTAAGATTTAGTTCGCTTAAATATCATGTCATGCGATCTTATGCCGGAATCAGCAGTCGCGCCAGTCGCGAGCAACAGATATGGTGCCGCTTCTATTTGACTGAAGCCTTTGGAGACATCTCTCATGAGTAAATCTCAACCACGCGCAGCCATTATAGGGGCCGGGGTCTGCGGCTTGAATTGCGCACGGCATTTAAACCAGCACGGGTGGGACGTTGACGTCTATGACAAAGGTCGAGGCATCGGCGGCAGATTAGCTGTCAAACGCATTGATGGCCTCGGTAGCGTTGATTTAGGCGCTCAATTCATGACCGCATTGACGCCTGAATTCATCTCACTTTTGAGCGATGAGGAAAAGCAGGGGCGCGTTAGGCCCTGGGGTGCCCGCATCGCCTACATTCATTCAAAAGCGCATGAGCAAGCTAGCTCGCAAATCCGTTGGATTGGGACTCCCGGAATGAATGCCTGGTTAGAGTCGGTGTGGCCTCGCACGCAAATTAAATTCAATCAGCAGATCGATAAGGTCACGCGGGGCTCAGATGGTCGCTGGATCTTAGGCGGGACTACGACAGCGCCCTATGACTGCGTCATACTGGCTATGCCACCTAAGCAAGCGGCGGATCTCGCTCGCGACACACCTCTTGAGGAAGCGTTACGCGCAGTGCCGATGACCCCGTGCTGGGCTGCCTTGGCCCTATTTGACCAACCATTATCAGTCGACTTTGATGCGGCGTTTATCCGCATCGGCGGCCTCGATTGGATTGCAGCCAATCACACCAAACCTGGTCGCACGCCTCACCCTGCTGCATGGACTCTCCATGCTGGCGCAGATCTTTCTAATGAACTACTCGAGAAGACCACTGAGCAGGTCGCTCCCCGACTGCTCAGCGCCCTGGCCGAAGCCCTGGGGACTAAGTTACCCAACGGTCACATCCCTCTAACCCATCGCTGGCGTTATGCGGCACCCACCGCAGCCCAGCCTACCGGAGTCTTATGGAACCCAGACTTGGGCATTGGGGCCGGTGGCGACTGGGCTGTCGGTGGACGAGTGGAGGGTGCCTTCACGGCAGGTCGATTACTCGCAGAGGCCGTGGTCGCTCCACGCTGACCTTGCGTCAGCTAATAAAATACAATTATCTCGTATGGTTACAAAAAATCCACACGGACCGGCGAAGAGTCTTAGATATTTCGATAAATTTGCGGTGAAAACTCCGTCACTTCCGGCTATAACCTGAGGCCCGTGGAGAGGTGACAGAGTGGCCGAATGTGCTAGACTCGAAATCTAGTGTCTGGGTAACTGGACCGTGGGTTCGAATCCCACCCTCTCCGCCACCCCCAAGTTTCCGAATTAATTCCAGAAATACCCCCCGCAAACACTGCTGATGCTGCTTCGGCTGCAGAAAACCTGCTGTGCCGTAAGCTACTTAAGTTCAGCTGGCGTAAACTCCAGTAAATTGGTAGACATTTCCGCCAACGGAATTAATGTCTGAGAGTGGGTCTCTCTGAGAGAGAGCCTATGGACTTGGAGGTCAACATGACTTCGGACGCTGCGACGCAGTCGTTCTCAAACCGCGAATACAAGTATGGCTTCGTCACCGATGTGGAAGCGGATGCTTTCCCTAAGGGACTGGATGAAGATGTCATCCGCCGACTTTCGCAAATCAAGAACGAGCCCGATTTTGTCCTCGAGTTCCGACTCAAGGCTTTTCGTTACTGGCAAAAGATGGAGGTACCGCAGTGGGCGCACGTCAATTACCCACCGATCGACTTCCAAGATATTCGCTATTATTCGGCGCCTAAAAAGAAAGCGCCTGGTCCCAAGAGCCTCGACGAGGTCGATGCTGAAATTATCGATACCTTTAATCGCTTGGGCATCCCGCTCGCCGAGCAAAAACGCCTTACTGGCGTGGCCGTAGATGCTGTCTTTGACTCGGTCTCCGTAGCAACGACTCACAAAGAAGAACTAGCCAAGCATGGGGTGATCTTCTGTTCTTTTTCCGAAGCCCTGCGCGAACACCCAGAGCTAGTGAAGCGCTGGCTCGGCAGTGTAGTCCCATATAAAGACAACTACTACGCTGCACTTAACTCAGCAGTGTTCAGCGACGGTTCTTTTGTATACATCCCGAAAGGCGTTAGGTGTCCGCTCGAACTATCGACCTATTTCCGTATCAATGCGGCAGAAACTGGCCAGTTTGAGCGCACGCTGATCATCGCTGAAGAAGGCAGCCACGTTAGCTACCTCGAAGGCTGTACAGCTCCTATGAGGGACGAAAATCAGTTACACGCAGCTGTCGTGGAACTAGTAGCTCTAGCTAATGCCGAGATCAAATATTCGACCGTCCAAAACTGGTACGCGGGCGATAAAGAAGGCAAAGGCGGCATCTATAATTTCGTCACCAAACGCGGCATCTGCTTAGGTGAAAGGTCGAAAATCTCCTGGACTCAGGTTGAGACCGGCTCGGCCATCACCTGGAAGTATCCAAGTGTGATCCTGCAAGGTGATTACTCAACCGGTGAATTTTATTCCGTCGCCTTGACTAACAACAAGATGCAAGCCGACACCGGTACCAAGATGGTGCATATCGGTAAGAATACGACCAGCAAGATCGTATCCAAGGGAATTTCGGCCGACGAATCGGTCAACAGCTACCGCGGCCAGGTAAAAATCCTGCCGTCAGCAACGAATGCACGCAACTTCTCACAGTGTGATTCCATGTTGGTTGGCAATAAATGTAGTGCCAACACCTTTCCGTATATAGAAGTGAAGAACCCCACCGCACGCGTTGAGCATGAGGCTAGCACCTCTAAGATCAGTGCAGAGCAGGTCTTCTATTTAAAGTCTCGTGGTCTTGACGACGAAGCAGCGATTAGTTTGCTGCTGAATGGTTTCTGCAAAGAGGTATTCAAAGAATTGCCTCTGGAGTTTTCTGTTGAGGCAGTGCGCCTGCTTGAAATGAAGCTCGAAGGGAGCGTTGGTTAATATGTTAGAGATTCGTGATTTAAAAGTCGAAGTCGACGAAAAGAGTATTCTAAAGGGACTCAACCTCACGGTTAAAGAGGGCGAAGTTCATGCCATCATGGGTCCCAATGGATCTGGCAAAAGCACCTTGTCGAAAGTCATCGCTGGACATCCAGACTATAAAGTCAGCGGTGGTGAGCTAGCTTACGAGGTCAACTTCAAAAAGAAGAATCTTCTCGATTTAAGTCCAGACGAACGTGCTCGCGAAGGCATCTTCCTCGCCTATCAATATCCAGTGGAAGTGCCTGGCGTTAACAATGCCGAATTCCTGCGCGCTGCCTTCAATGCCGCTGTCCGCCACCAAGGCGGCGAAGAGATGGATCCACTCGATTTTGATACATACTTACGAGAAAAAGTCCGCTATCTCGGCATGAATGAGAAGTTCATCGACAGGCAACTAAACGTCGATTTCTCTGGTGGAGAAAAGAAACGCAACGAGATCCTCCAGATGGCGGTCCTCTCCCCTCGCCTATCGATCCTCGACGAGACCGATTCCGGCCTCGACGTTGACTCGCTGCGCTTAGTGTCCGAGGGCGTCAACAAGCTACGGACTGAGAACAACGCACTCATACTCATCACTCACTATCAGCGTATTCTCAACTACATCGTGCCAGACTATGTGCACGTATTAGCCGGTGGCCGCATTATCAAGAGCGGCGATAAAAATCTGGCTCTGGAGATTGAGGAACGCGGTTACGACTGGCTGCTGCAATAAGAAGGTGATGCCATCGATGCAAAAGCAATCTGATCCACGCAATCCATTTGCCAATGCCTTCGCTGCCTGGCAAGCGCAGCGTCAGGACCCAACCTGGGTTTCTGAACTGCGTCTGGACGCATTCACAGCCTTTGACACATCGGGTCTACCGACTCGTCGGGATGAAGAGTGGAAATATACGAGCCTGCGCCCTGTCAGTGACATCAACTACAGTCTTGCAGCAGTGCTCGCTGATTCCGCCACAGTTCGTGCGGCTGTCTCCGACTATATCGTTAGTGACGAAACCGTGCTGGTATTCGTCAACGGACAGCTATCTCTAAGCAACAGCAACATTGACCACAAGCAGCCAGGCCTGACGTTGACGAGCTTAACGGACGCCCTTTCGAGCCATGGCGACTACTTGCGCCCACGTTTACAACAAAGCTTGATAGCAGCGCAGCCTTTTACCCGGCTTAACACCGCTTTTCTCGGTAACGGCACCCTCATAGAACTTGCGCCAAACACCATCTGCGAACGTCCATTCCATATCTTGCACGTCAGTACGTCTGAGGCGCATGATACGGCACAGGCTCCGCGACACTTTTTAGTATTAGGCGAGGGCAGCGAGCTCAAACTCACCGAGACCTTTGTTAGCGCAGCCGGGCACACGCGTTCCTTCACAAACAGCCACACTGATATACAGATCGCGCCCGGAGCACGACTGCAGTACAGCCGCATAGACCTTCAAAGTGAATTGGCGTTGCATGTCGGCCGTGGCCGTATTGAGCTCGGTCGCAGTGCAAGTCTAGACTCATTCTGTTATAGCGCCGGCGGTCGTCTCAGTCGTTACGATCTCGATGTAGTGCTGGCAGGTGAAGGAGCCGACGCTGAACTAAACGGCCTTTATTTGACTAAGGCAGGTCAAGTGGTTGACCATCACACCACTGTCCACCACTTGGTGCCAAATGCCACGAGCCGCCAGCTCTACAAAGGAATCCTCGACGGTGACAGCAGAGCTGTGTTCAACGGCAAGGTGATCGTGACTAGAGAGGCTCAAGGCACGAACGCGCAGCAGCTGAATAGGAACCTTTTACTCAGCGCTGACGCCGAGATCGACACTAAGCCCGAGCTGATGATCGATGCCGATGATGTGAAATGCTCCCACGGTGCCAGTATCGGCCAGCTAGACGAAGATCAAATTTTTTATCTCCGCAGCAGAGGATTAACCTCTCTTGAAGCTCGCAAACTGCTGACGACGGCTTTTGCTGATGATGTCTTGCTGAAAGCGCCTCACGTCAGAAAGCGACTACGCTCAAGAACGATGGGGTACTTTACATGACTGTAGCATCCACACGAAAACTGGCTGTTGAGGAAATTCGTAAGGATTTTCCTATCCTTGCCACCACTGCGCGTGGCCGCCCTCTGGTTTACCTAGATAATGCCGCCACCACTCTTAAGCCCAAATCTGTTGTGGAGGCGGTCCAACGCCACTTACTACTAGGCGCATCTAATGTGCACCGCGGAGTACACTACCTAAGTGAAAAGGCTACCGCAGACTTTGAAGCGTCGCGGGAAAAGGTGCGTAGCTTTATCAATGCCAGAGAAAAGGCAGAGATTATTTTCACAGCTGGCACCACCGCCGGTATTAATCTGGTCGCTCACAGCTACGGCTCCCTGCTGAAAGCGGGCGACGAGATCATCATTAGTGCCATGGAGCATCACTCTAATATTGTGCCTTGGCAGATGCTTTGTGAACGCCAAGGGTTAACACTCCGAGTAGCGCCGGTAAATGATCGCGGCGAGCTTGACCTCACCGCACTAGAGCAACTCATCAATCAGAAGACGCGGCTAGTTGCGATTGTTGCGGTGTCTAACGCTCTAGGTACGATCAACCCGATCAAACACATCATCGATCTAGCCCACAGCCACGACGTTCCCGTATTGCTTGATGCTGCACAGGCAGTGGCACACATTTCGTTAGACGTTCAGGCTTTGGATGTCGACTTTCTCGCATTCTCGTCGCACAAACTCTTTGGCCCAACAGGCTTAGGCGTTCTTTACGGACGTCGCGAGTTACTGGATCGAATGCCGCCATTTTTAGGTGGCGGCGACATGATCAGGTCTGTCACTTTTGCCAAGACCACATATGCCGACCTGCCAGCAAAGTTTGAAGCTGGCACTCCTCATATTGCCGGTGTGATTGGTCTCGGCGCAGCGATTGACTACGTTAATCACGTCGGTCTAGCTGCCATTGCCGCAGCGGAAGACGAACTACTACATTACGGTACGCGCTGTTTAAGCGAGATTCCGGGTCTACGGATGATCGGCACAGCCGAGCACAAGACTAGCATCCTCGGCTTCGTACTGGATGATATCCATCCGCACGATATAGGCACTCTGCTAGATCAAGAAGGCATCGCAATCCGAGCTGGCCATCATTGCACACAGCCGCTCATGGACCGTTTCGGTGTACCTGCAACAGCTAGGGCTAGTTTGGCTTTCTATAATACAAAAAGTGAAATCGACACATTGGTGCAAGCAATCCTCAAAGTGCAGAGGTTATTTGCATGACATCACAAGTAGATCTCTACCAACAAGTCATCCTCGAGCACAACAAAAAGCCGCGCAATTTCGGTAAGTTAGTTAGCCACACTCATGCTGCAGAAGGGTTCAACCCGCTGTGTGGCGATCACCTTTGGGTTTACTTGCAGATCGCTAAGAGCCCTGAAGGTGCGGATGTGATTCAAGAGGCGGCGTTTGAAGGTAGCGGCTGTGCCATTTGTAAAGCTTCGGCATCAATGATGACCATGGCGCTTAAAGGACAATCACCGAGCACAGCTAAAACGCTTTTTAGTGAATTTCAAAGTCTGCTCAAGGGCGAACTTAATCCCGATACAGAAGCTCACAGCCTTGGAAAGCTCAAAATATTCTCGGGGATCTGGCAGTACCCGGCACGGGTAAAATGTGCTGCTTTGGCCTGGCATGCTCTCAACGGAGCGCTCAGCAATCAGCAGACAGTTTCTACTGAGTGAGGTGACACATGATAGAACTAGCAACTAATCTGCAGCTTCGTACGCAAAAAACGCCAAATCCAAATGCGTGGAAGTTTATTCTTAGCGTCGATATCAAGCGCGACGGGAAGATTTCCTATACGGAGACGCGCGAATGCGAGCATGTGCCACTTGCGACTTCGCTCCTTCGGCTAGCTAATGTTACGCAGGTCCATCTTTTTGAGAATGTGATTACTGTAACGCAAAATGGCGCCTCAGATTGGGCAGCGCTAAGCCAAAGCGTCGAAGACGTTATCCGCAGAACTCTACCCGAGCACGACCCGGATTTTGCTGAATCTATGGCTAAACCCAAACGAGTAGAGCGAACCGCGCTACCTCTCGATATTCAGCAATTAGAAGAAATACTGGACCGCACCATACGCCCAGGTCTGCAGGCCGATGGTGGTGATATCGAAATTCTGGAACTCGATGGCAACATCCTAACCGTGCGCTATCAAGGTGCCTGCGGGGGTTGTCCCAGCGCGATGATGGGTACCCTTCAGGGAATTGAAAGTATTTTACGCAGCGAATTTAATCCGTATTTGGAGGTCGTGGCGATATGAGCCAGCTACAATCAGTGGTCATCAGCACTAAAGCCGATGGCAGTTGGCAGGCAGTCCATGTTCCCTCGGGTAAGACGAGCCATGGTTTGACCAAAGTAGAGGCAGAGGACAGCATGCGCGAGCTCCTCGGCATGACCGAAGAAGGCAGCTTTCAGGAGCCATTAACCAGCGATCGCTTCTCGGGACTGGCGGCAGATATTGCTCTCTTTCTCGAGGGTCAAGTGTCGGAAATGTTGGCATTCCACTCGGGTTTTGCCCGCTTGGAGGCTTTTGATAGCGGGATCGCCCACATTCGCCTCGGTGGTGGGTGCCAGGGGTGTCCATCCTCGACCATGACTCTACTAAACGGCGTGCAGCAGCAACTGCAAGAACGCTTCGGCGAGGAAAGCATCGTCGACATAGTGCCCGTGTTGTAACTAACTAGAGGCAAGATCACTCTTATGAATATCACCTCGAAAAGTCGCTATGCACTCAAGATCATGATGGATCTCTGTGAGTATTGGGCCACCGACGACAACCAGGTGATCCAGCGCGGAGACATTGCCGCGCGGCAGGGCATTCCCCTAGACTACATGGATCACATCCTTAGCCGCTTGCGTGAGGCCGGACTTATCGCAAGTACGCGCGGTCGCAGTGGGGGCTATCGTCTGGCACAGCCCCCCCAGGAGCTGACCGTGCTGGCTATTTTCACTGCCGTGGAAGACGCTTTTGAGCCAGTTCAATGCCTAGAAGGCGGGACATCTTGCATGGCCGAGCATGTCTGCAGCTCAAAGGATGCCTGGGGTGTGATTTCCAGCGCGATTCGTGCCGCACTTTCTGGCATTATACTAGAAGACCTCGTTCATCAGCGGGGGATCGCCAGGGGACTTGAGTTTTTGACGATGGCTCCCCAGGAATGTCGAGCGCCAAAACGCCGCGCAGGAGGCACGAACTAGTATTATGAAGCAAGATCAGCAAAACCAAGATCAATCGTTTTTTACTACCAAAGCAAATCAGTTTCTTGCTTGGGCTAGGAAAAACTCACTATGGCCCTATACATTCGGCACCGCATGCTGCGGTATTGAGTTTATGTCTGTCGTGGGCCCTAAGTACGACATCGCCCGTTTTGGCGCGGAAGTAGTACGGTTTTCTCCCCGCCAGGCGGACTTGATGATTGTTGCAGGCACCATCACCGAGAAGATGGCTCCCATCATCAAGAAAGTGTGGGACCAAATGCCAGAGCCAAAGTGGTGCATCGCTATGGGCGCCTGTGCATCAAGCGGTGGCTTTTACCGTGCATATCACGTGCTGCAAGGTGTCGACCGGGTGATCCCTGTAGACATCTACATCGCTGGATGCCCCCCAACCCCTGAAGCTGTGATTACCGGGCTCATGACTCTGCAAGACAAGATCACAGAGAAAGCCATAGGCAAGCAGGCCTAATTAATAGCTTCATGCTCATCAGCGAAGGTGATGCATGAACATAGAATACAACTCCCCAGTTGCCTTGCAGCGCACAGCAACTGGGGATTATCTTTGTACTTAGAAGCCGTGTGCTCGCAAAGATTCCACCAAGCAAGCCGCCAGCTCCGGATCATCATTAGACGGCACAACGCGCGCGTAGCGCTTAAACCCGGATGCAAGTGCCAACTCTTGATAGGTATGATCCATTTCGTAGAGTGTCTCGATGTGATCAGCCGTAAAGCTAATTGGCACTAACAAAATACTTCCGCCACGCTGCTTGCCCAATGCCTCAATGGTCTCGTCGGTATAGGGCTTGATCCATTCGACGGGACCGACGCGACTCTGGAACGAAAGATTCCACTGCACATCTGCATTTGGATAATTCGCCTTCAGCCAGGCATTGCCACGCTGTTTTAGCTCTGTAAAGTGTGCATGAGTCTCAGTCACATAAGGATCGCCACGCTGGTGATACTTAATCGGTATGCCGTGGGCAGAGAAAAGTACCGTAATTGGGCCCGGTGCCGGCTGGCTGACCAATGGCAAAAGCCCCGCCTGCAGGCGCTCATAACTGTGTGCCAGGTAACGCGGAGTCTGCCACCAAGAGAACACCCTGGTAGTCGGTATATGACGGTGTCCAAGGTGCGCTTCAACCGCTAAGTCAAAATCTCGCAAGGAGCTGACTGTGGTGCTGTGGCAAAGATGTGGATAAAGGGTGATCATGAAGATCCGGCTGTGCTCAAAGTCCAGAGTCTTAACAACCTCTTCCGCGGTCGGTGCAGTGTAACGATTAATCACCACAACCTTGGTATTAGGACGTAGCTGCCGCAGAGCTGTCTCTAGGTGTTGCGCCTGCGCATTGGTCATCCGATTAATTGGCGAATAGCCAATCTTCTTATACTCAGCAGAGGACTTGGGAGCACGCTTCTTGGCAATACGACGAGCCAACCAACGCCGCCATGACTGCGGGATCGGCGCGCGAATAATGAACGGATCTTCAAATAGTCGCCGAAGGAATGGCTCTACTTCGGCGTCAGAGGTCGGACCACCAAAGTTTAACAACAGGACTACATGTGGCACATCTTGCCATGGATTTTGAAGATCTTGCGGATTTTGCTGCTCTAACTGTGTCAAGATCGGGCCCTTTCGGAATAAAATTAATTAGGGCGTGTCAATTGTTCAGGACTATCCAACGAAAAGGCGGGAATAGCTACTTCGATAGATTCGCCGTTTTCTACCAGCATCTGATACGTACCTACCATAAATCCAGAAGCTGTCGGTAAATTGGTAAAACTGCTGTAAGAGTACGTTTCACCAGGCTGAATCAGCGGCTGATTACCAACGACTCCGTCGCCCTTGACCTCCATCGTCTGCCCCAGAGCATTGGTAATACGCCAATGACGCCTTAGCAGGCGCACAGCGACAGGGCCCCGATTAGCGATTGAGACTTCATAAGACCAAATATAAACGCCTGATTCCGGTTGCGAATGATCGTCAAGAAAGGCAGGGTGTACGGTAATTTCGATAGCATGGGTAGTTTGTCTATACATGGTAAACGGCCTCGCTCAGACCGAGACATAGCAATTACTCGGCATAAAATCTTACTCTAGTCAGTTAACGCAAAATCGCAAGGGACGCATGCGCAATAACACAAAATCCAACAGCAAAAAATTACCCGAATTCGATAAATATTATCATTACGGCGAGAGCGTACAATCTCCAGCTGAAGATGCTCGTTTTCTCGAATGGATCTACCTAAAGGGCAAAGGTCGTAAACCGAGCGTATTTCGCGAGGATTTCTGCGGTACTTTTGCTAATTGCTGTGCTTGGGTACAGCGCGACCGCAAATACGTTGCGCACGGTCTTGATCTTGATCCAGAGCCAATTGAGTACGGCAAAAAGAACTATCTGCCGTATTTAACGGCCGAACAACAAAGCCGTGTACATATCCACGAGAAAAACGTCCTCAGCCGCGGCGCCCCTAAAGCCGACATCATCTGTGCGCTGAATTTTTCCTACAACATCTTCAAAAAACGGCAAGAGCTGAAAAAATACTTCCAGGCATGCTTTCGCTCGCTAAATCCGAACGGCGTATTCGTAGTCGATGCCTTTGGCGGCCCACGGTGCCACGAAGCAAACGAAGAGGTCTCGGAGAATGGAGATCCTGCTTTCGACTACTTTTGGGATCAAGAGTCGTTCGACCCTCTAACGCACGAGGGGCTGTTTCATATCCACTTCAAAAGACCTGGGGAAAAGAAGCGTCTTAACGTCTTTACCTATGACTGGCGCGTGTGGACTCTACCAGAGCTGAAAGACCTGCTCGAAGAAGTTGGCTTCAAGCGCGTTGATTTCCTTTGGGAAGGATCAACCGATGAAGGCGAAGGCGACGGTAACTTTCAAGTGGTTACCAAAGGTGAAGAGTGCGAGGCCTGGGTGGCCTACGTCGCAGCATTCAAGTAAATACGCCAAATAAATTCCCCAGACCAAGCACCGCTAGGTCTGGGGAATCATTTAGCTGCAAAATCAATTATGCGAGTGCAAATCTGCGTTTAACTCGATGGACTTCTTATTAGGCAGACACTCAATCGCGCCGTCCTGAGAGTTGCGACGGAACAGCAGCCCACTGCGCCCAGCCAGCTCTAATGCCTTCATCGTCCGAGTGATTTGGCCATCACGATTTAAAATTCGGACTTTACTTGCGGCTGTCAAATACAAGCCAGCCTCGATCGTACAGTCGTCCCCTAGTGGAATACCAAGCCCGGCATTAGCCCCAAGCAAGCAGTTCTTCCCTAAAGAAATGGGAATATTATTACCGCCCGAGAGCACACCCATAGTGCTAGATCCGCCGCCCAAATCAGTGCCGGCAGCAACCCAAACACTCGAAGATACGCGACCCTCAACCATATTAGGGCCTTCCACTCCGGCGTTGAAATTGATGAAACCCTCATGCATCACGGTCGTACCAGAGCCTAAATAAGCTCCAAGACGAACTCGCGACGCATCCGCAATCCGCACGCCACTTGGCACCACGTAGTCGGTCATCTTTGGGAACTTGTCGATCATGCTTACGGAAAGAGGTGTACCTTGGGTGCGGCACTTTAGCTGTAGCTCAGCCAATTCAGCCACATCCACTGGCCCTTGATTCGTCCAGGCCACATTCGGCAATACCTTAAAAATCCCCGCCATATTTATGGTGCCAGGCCGAACCATCCGATGCGACAGGAGGTGTAATTTCAAATAAGCATCGGGCACATCAGTCGGCTCAACATCATCGGCTAAGAACACCGCCACAACTGGCCTATCGGTAGCTGCGAAAGCAGCATATTCAGGTCCAACCTTAGCCAAGGCGTGAAGTTGATCAGCATTTAAGCGAATCGACTGCTGTCCTCCGCGGTAACCAAAAGCCTCAATGAAAGCAGAGACCTCCAGGTCCACGGGCCTTAGCAAGGGACGGGGGAAATAAACTTCCAACCACTGCCCGTGCTTATTTTGCGTCCCGATACCAAGACCAAAAGCAAACAAGGACTCTGCTTTATTGTTCGACATCTTCGAGCTCCTCATTGAGATTCCAAGCTCCAGTTAATTTTGCTTCGTAGCACTTGGCGCAGGTGGGTAAATACTTTTCCTCGCTGCCGAGATCCACAACGGGACCACTTTGACTTGGCTGACCACCAACCAGCTTAAGATTGAATACTGCCTTGCGGTTGCAATACGCACACGTCGTTTTGACCTCGCTAATTTCGTCAGCCAACTCCATAAGCCGACGACTGCCGGGAAAAAGACGCGTACGAAAATCGCCTCGAAGGCCGTAACAAATCACGGGAATACTTAACTCGGTAGCAACGCTGCGGAGTTGCTCTACAACCCTCTCACTGAGGAACTGCGCCTCATCGACGAGAATACAATGAGCTCCCAACATTTTTTCGCGCGGCAGATCAGAGTCGGGAGCCACCAAAATATCGGCTTCTCTGGTCAACCCGGCACGAGAAGTCACTGACTCCCGGCCAAAGCGGGTATCGAGTGCCGGCTTAATCACCACCACTACCTTATCCTGCTGGGTATAGGAGTGTGCCACGGCCAACAAATTCAGGGTTTTTGCGCTACCGACTGCGCCGTATCGAAAATATAGCTTAGCCATAAACGCCACCTAATTCGAAAGGTAGCTATTTAAGCACGCTGCTAGCGCGATTTCAACTCGTTGTACTTTTGGAGAAGTATTCGCTGCTCCTCCATAATCTGCGCCAATGTGATGCCTCGATCGAGACGCAAGGCGCAGGTCTTTTCCATCGGATGGATACGCAATATCTTGCCTGCGATGTCGCAGCGTTTCCCGCTTTTGAACACAACCGTGCCCTTCAAAGCCTGATTCTCAACATAACTGTGTTGGCTACCCATCGCAAAATAAATGCCCTTTTCAGAAAGATCTATAATCTCAAAAGTCTGTTTGCCAATAATGAGCTGTGGACGCTCATTATCCGGGTATCTAATCCGGTAATGCTCGCGCTGATTCTCGGCTGTCTTATCATTACTCATCGATCAATCACCCTAGTGTAGTCAAGTCTATGCTTACCACCCGAATTGTTGCTCGCTCAATCTAGCTTCACTGCTAAACCCCGATTTAGGAATTCCATCATCTCTACCTCTGCATCTAGATCCTTGAGAAGATGAAACATCCCTGCGAGCTTGCGATTGAGGAAAAAGAGCTGATGTGGTGGGGCGGAAAAACGCACACTAAGTGCGAACTTAGTTGCCAGTTCTCGAACTTCTCGCAGCCACTCGTCATTACGGTACCGAAAAGGCTGACGTTCGGGCTGCATCATCCAAGTCACCTTCTCAACAAGCGCTCGGAAGTAAGCCACCGTCTCCGCGGATTCCTGCCGCGAAAGATAGCCCTGGGCGAATGTTAACTCCATGACCTGATCAAAATCTCCGGCGACGATTCTATCGAGAATCTGACGAAGTTCACGACGGAATTCCACAGAGAATGTATTGGTGGCGCCAAAGTCTAATAAAACTAACTCACCCTCAATTGGGCGGTACAAAAAATTACCAAAATTAGGATCTGTCTGCATGATGCCATTTGTCAGCAGCTCATCAATTAAAAGATTGATGATAAGTCGCGCAAATCTATCGACATCCTCACGACTCGGCTGTGTTTTGACCCAGTCACTAAGTCTACGCCCCTCCTCGAAGGACATACACAACACACGTTGCGTCGAATAATCATGGTAAATTGACGGCACAATGTATTTTGAGCCAGCTAAAGCCTTGCGGTAAGCGTCCACATTAGCTGCTTCGATTTGATAATCAGCCTCCCGTTTTAAACCAGATGCGATCTCAGTAAAGATTGGCTCCATGTCGACCGTCTTACCGCGCATCTGGATACCCAAATTCACAATGCGGCGGATCACAGCCAAATCCGAATCTATACTCTTTGAGACACCCGGAAACTGGACCTTAACGGCCACCGGTCGACCATTCAAAACGGCCTTGTGGACTTGCCCAATCGAAGCCGCCGCGATCGGTTCTGGCGTGAGTTCCTCAAGAGACGATAATTTTTCCGCTCCGAGTTCGCGACTCAGAATGAATCGCACCTGATCGAATGGCATAAAGGTGCTACTATCGTGGAGCTGCCTCAATATCGCCAAAATCTCAGGGGGCAACATATCACTGAATTCAAGGCTGATGAGCTGGCCAGCTTTCATTGCCGCACCCTTGAGCTGGCTTAAAGTAGCAACGAGCTCCTCAGTCTGGCGAATCCTATTAGCGAGCTTAGAATCTTCACTTATAAGACGATTTGCAACCTCACGGGCGGCAATCTTGGCGCCAGAAAAGAAGAGGCGGCTGGTCCGCGCGACAATACTCTTCGGGATTTTACCGCGACGATCACCCATGAGTTGTCTCTTTATGCTCAGATCTAATGTCAAAGCATAATAAAAAAAGGCCGCTACAGGAAGTCACATTCCCATAGCGGCGCCTTTAAAGAGATCTTACTTAGTAATAGCGCCCTGAACAGTAGCCGAACCGAGGCCACCGGCGGCCGGATCCATCACTGTGAGGACTGGAGTGCCCGATGCGCTGTCTTTATAATAAAGTGAGGCTTGTGTCGCACCGACTGCCAAATTAAAAGCAGTCATGCTGGTGGAACAAGTGGCATCGGCATAGAACGTACCAGTTGCCGAGCTTGAGCGGACATTTAGCAACCGAAGTTCAGAGAACGAAGCCTGGCCGCCAACAGCGTCTTGAACGAGGATCAGAAGTGGCGCACAGCTATTCGCTGCTGCAGGCGAGACTGACCAGGACATTTTGGCTGGCATTGCTGAAGCAGGCTCAACTACTGCGCCCATCACGATCGAAGCGGGAGCCAGACTAGCATTCGGACTTGTCACTGAGAGCGTAGGTGCCCCAGCAGCGGAGTCTTTGTAATACACTGTCAGGTCGGTTGCTCCCTGAGAGAGAGATGCGACCGAAGCAGCAGCATCGGTACAGGCACTGTCTAAGTGGAAACTACCCGTTGCAGCGCTTGATGCGAAGCTCAAAGTAGCCACAGCAGCAAGTGGAGCTGGTGCATTAGTGTCGTCTTGGGTCTGAACTTTAACGGCGGTACAGACTCCAGGAGCAGCAATCGGCAAGCTACCTAGAAATGCTAACTTACTGGCCCCGTTCACAACATTGATGGAGATGCCACCAGTAGTGACCGGCTGCATCACAATGTTAGCTACTGTAACTTGACTAGCAGTAATAGTCACAGTGCTTGAGCCCTGCTGCAATGGGATGCCATTGGCATCTTCCCAAAGTACCAACAGTGTGTAAGAGCCAACCGGAATATTATTAAAGTTCAGAGTCTCTGACGTTTTGTATGGCTGCTGAACATTTAGCACGACGCATGATGGGTCAGCTGGGACGTAGCCACCACCAGTCGAGTTCACCGCAGATCCTGGATCGGTTGACGGTGCTGGAGCTGGAGCAGGGGCTGGGTCGATGGGAGTAGGTGTAGGAGCCACTGGCGCAGGTGCCGGGGCTGGTGCGGGCGCCGGGGTAGGCTCTGGAGCCGGCGCAACCGGAGCCGGAGCCGGAGTATTATAGTAGTTGTTAGTGGTTGTGGTGGTAGTGACGTTGTTCGTGATGTTAACGTTCGCTGTATAGTTACCAGAGCCGAGCGAAGCCAAACCGAACAGCTTAGCTAATACCTGGTCCAAAATACCAGACTGACCAAACATTCCTATGATGTACCAACCACCAGTTTGGCGCCCTTGATGATGCCCACCTGTGAGCTGCAAAGCTGGGCTCCCGCTGGATGTCCCTCCACCGTTACCCGTGGTCATTGTAATTTGGGGCGGCTCAAACTGCGCCGCTGGAACTGGCTTCTTGCAACGTGCTTCGTCAAGAAGAACGATTTGAATCTGACTTACATTTCCTGGCGCGACTGCTTCGCTTAACGACAGCGTACCACCCGGACCAGACTTCCGGTTACCAGACGCTTGCCCATCTTTTCGTACTAACGGTTGACATGCAGCCATAGCCGTCAATATCGCTAGAAGCTGAGCCCGGCGAAGCTGAGAGGAGGCACTAGACTTAAATCTCATGAACAGCCCTTTCCAAGTAGAGAACAATAGGATCTCCCAGAACAACAGGAGCGCGTTCGTATCGGCATTTTTGGCCTAAAACTTTAGAAAATTCCGATAGAATTCAGAAATCATTGGAAATTACCGCCGATCAAAAGAATGCTCCCACACACCAGGGTGCCCAGATTTCATACAAAATGTTTAATTTTCGAACAAAAAATTCACAGTAGCCAGTCTATTGCGAACGGATCGCTTTGATAGGTACGGTAAACGCAGCTTTACATGCCGGATACAAACCGGCGACGAGACTCATAATCATCAGCCCACTCGCGACAGAAATCGCCTGCTTCACACTCAGTCGGCAACCCACCAACTGATCCATTGCAACCACTGTTTTGTCACGCTGCTCACCGATGAACGCTGATAAATCTAAGCCAACATTATGTAAATAGTAGTAGATGGGAGTAGCCGCAATAGCGCCGATCACTAAACCGATCACGCCTAATATAAACCCCTCCCAAGCCACCATAAAAATGATATTTCCTGGCGACATGCCCGTAGCCAGCATAATTCCGAACTCTCTGCGTCGTTCGATGATATTGAGCATCATCGCATTTAAAATGCCCGTTGATATAATGACCGCAGCAAAAATCAAAAGCATCGTGTTTAGAGTGGCATCAATATCGATAGTCTGCGCCACTTCTGGAAAGCTCTCACGCCAGAAAGCAACATGTGCCTTGGCAACTGCGGATCCAGAAATCTTCTTTTTAACAGCAGTCACGAGATCTTTAGACACGGTTTCCGGCGCTGAATAAAGAGCTAAAAAAGACGCCTCATTGGGTTCGTAACCAAGCGTCCTTTGTAGTAGCGTAATCGGCAAAATTGCTACATGCCCATCCAACTCGGGACTACCAGTGTGAAAAATCCCGCCAACGTGTACGATATTCGAGACTATTTGTCCCTGCGCATCGGTAGTGGTGAACACCATCTTATGACCTATCTTCAGTCCCAATTGATTTGCCAACGCAGACCCAACCAGACAGTCGTCACTGACCCCTTGCTGAATTTTTACCCCACTTGAAATCGCACTGATCATCAAATTATTAGTCGCGGTTTCAAAACGAGGGTCGACCCCCAAAAGTCTAGCCCCAGTGCTATTCTTCGCCGTATAAACCACTGCTGCCGCAGACACTCGCGGACTAACTTCCTGAATCCCTCGAATCTGCTTCAGAGATTTTAATGTCTTATCGTCGAATTGAATTCTACTAGAGGGCGTTGGATCCGCCAGGTAACCAGGTTGACTCACATTCACGATTCCGTAGCCACTCATGGCTGCGCTGGCAATCAATCGATCGTATGTGCTCTGGCGAGTCCCAATCAAAACCATTGCCACACAAGCACCCATAGCCACAGATAAGGCAGTGGTCAGAGTTCTTCTGGGGTTGCGGCGAATGTTTCGAGTGCCAATACGAATGATCTCAGCTATCAAAGGGCAGCTCCTGCCAAGTAATTCACCGCGGAGCAAGTGCCTGAGAAGGCTGCATCCGCGCGGCATCAAGTCCGGGGTATAGGCTAAATAAATTTAGAGATATAAACATAACTACAATGGGTGTCAGGATCTCCCCCCAACCTAGCCGGGCATACAAAATTGGCTGCATAGTGATACCAGCCATGGCCCAGTGGTCAAAAAACCAACGAAGATCCAGGCCGTTCCGAGACAGCAGTAAGGCTATGGGAATGCCAAGGGCCCAGGCTGCTATGCTGTTGAAAAGCCCTAACCAGCTAGACTCTGCAAGAATCAAAGTTAAAATCTGCCCTGGAGTCATCCCTAGTGCTGTCATCGTGCCGAACTCAGTCAGCCGATTATAGATAGACATAAATCCAATGTTTATGATGAGTCCGCCAAGCGATAAATAAACAAAACAAAAAATAAACTTAGATGATATGGCGAGAATATCGAGCATTTTCGCCAAAATCGGCTTAACTTGGCGCCAGGACAACACTTCAACAGAGGGTCCCAATGCGGGAGCTATTCTCGATAATCGTTGCCTGACTTTTTCCAGCGGTTCGCCAATATTAAGCCGCTTAAGCGCGACCTCATGGACACCGTGTTCCATATGATAGTACTGCTGAAATGCTGCAAGCGACATAAAGACACCGCGCTCATCTATGTCACTACTAGCTGGTAGCAAAATGCCGCGAACACGAAATAAAGCATTTGCAGCTGCTCCGTCCGCAGCCTGAGTCAGTAGTACTAGTTCCTGTCCAATTTTGACATGAAGCCTACGGGCCAGGACACGCCCAATGACTACGTCCTTTGGAGATGATTGTTCAAGCCACTTACCCTTGCTGAGGTGTCGATCAATTTCCGTTACTTTGGGCTCCGCATCCAGATCGACCGCGCGAATCTGCACACCGGTCGATTGATTTCCTATTGCAGCAAGTCCAAAACCGTATAGCCTCGGTGCCGCAGCCAACCCAATTGACTTCAGCTTCTGCTGCCAAGCCTCTGTATATGGCATCGTTGTATAAAGATCCGGACTATTGACATACCCGGCTGCATGCAACTGCAACTCACCTACATCAAGATCAGTCGCGGACCGCGTCAGCAGATCTCCCAGGCCTGTGTTAAGACACCCCCAGACCAGCATGATCGCGGTAATAAGCCCAACGCCGCCAACTTGCAACACTGTGCGCAATCTTGAGCGACCCAAATTTCTTAGTGCAAAAAGGCCTAAATTCATCTCGAGATTAGCCCCGCTTTAAAGGGATTTAAGTTGCTCGAGGGAGAAAAAATTGCCATCGAATTTGACACCGTGTCGTATCGACTCATAGACGAGCTCTGTATGTTCGCCCGGCAAATCAGTCGGGGTCACCATGATGCGCGATGGGACCATCCGACCGCCCAACTTCTTAAGATCGGTGAAAGTCAAAGTCCGCACCTTAGCCCCGCGATCGTCGTAGTAAACTTGGGACTGCGGTATCTTGCGTTCTTTTTCCACGATCATCCTGACTTTAGACCAAACCACTGCTGAATTTCGCTTAGGGACTAAATCGATGGTCCAGATAGTAGCTGAGCCCTTCTTTTTCACTTCAATAATCTTGCCATCATAATCACGCTCAAAATAAGCTGAGCGCACTAAATCATCGTTTGAAAAATGACTACCCATCCAGCTGGCGCTACGAAGTGCAGCACTCACTTTCACTGTGCGATCGACATTCGGTAAGTAGTTGTACATATCCGACGCAAGACGGAGCGTGACAGTGCCCTTCTCGGACGGTGGATAATTAATTTTGATCATCGCCTTGTCCGAACCTGACGTCCAGTAGGTCAGTTTCAAAGTCCGTTCATAGTGAGATGTCTTTACCGACATACTCATATCAGCAGATGATTTAGCAGAGAACCAAAGCTTATCTACCCCGCTAAGCACCTTGCCTAACTCTTCATTATCGGCTTTTGTTGGTTTTCCACCATCAGCCGCCATCCCCATAGACGTAGTAAACACGAAAACTAACGCGCACCAAGCCTGCGTTAGCCGCAGAAAAACTACGCTGCGGACAGGGCCAAACCATGTGATTTTTCTTTTTATTGTCATAAACTACCGATATAGAAGCTTTCTTAATACAATAAGGGATTCTCGGTCGAATCACAACATTTGTGGTTCAATAAACAGTCGAGAGCATTTCGCAGAAGTGTGGAAAAAGGCGAGGCAAAGATGGAGCGAAAAGCTCGAATTTCTTGGGCGATAACTGCGGCATCTGCCTTTTCACCAAACATCGCTTTGGCGCGTAGCTCCGTCGACCAGCAGCTCAGCTTGCGGACTTTTTCAGCCTATTTAGAAAGCCCGAAAAGCGATAAGGATCTTTATCCCAGCGCCTCAGACGTGAATCAACAGGTGATCTTCCGCGATAGCATAAAGATCAAAGCCACGAATGCCGTCCGCTTTGAATTCAACTTCTATAATCTACTCATTGGGGCGTCATCTAAAGACTCCCTGGTTCAGACCCTATTAAACTCTGTCGATGAATCCAATCGCACAGCAGCCCTTGAGCGGCATTGGCACAACAGCGCCAACGCGGATGCTTACCTAACTGTTGACCGACTAAACATGAGCTTAAAACTTGGACACGCCGATCTCACAATAGGTCGATTTCCCATAAATTTATCAACCATGTTTGTGTTTGTGCCAAATGACTTCTTCGCCCCTTTTCGTGCGTTTGATTATTATCGAGAGTTCAAACCTGGGGTTGATGGATTTCGGCTGGATTATGGTATTGGTAAGCGTGGTCAAATCTCCCTCCTCGGAGTCGCTGGCTTTCAAACAACCGGAGTCACCAGTCGAACGAGCAGCGAAAATCAACCATCTAGAAACTTCTCTTCCGAGAACGCCTCAGCACTAATACGAGGAGCCTACACGATCAAGCGCATCGAAATAGGCCTCCTTGGCGGCAAAGTTGGACCTAGCTTACTGGGAGGCCTAACTATGCAGGGTGAATTAGGCAGCGTCGGTATCCGAGCTGAAGGCAACCAAAGATCCAATCAACTAACCAAACAAAACATCTTCGTGGGTGGTATCGGTGCCGATTATAGGCTGACTGGAAAAATATCGCTTCAGGCGGAGCAGTACTTCAATGGTGGTGGATTTCAACAAGCAAGCCAATTAACTGAACAAGAAAACGCCGTAAGCACACCGACGTTACTTCTTGGGCGTAATTACACAGGTATCATTGCACTTTATGACATAAATGGTCTGCTCAACCTTAAAACTCTATTGATTTTAAATGACAGCGATAGATCACTGCTGGGTAATATGTATTTGACATACTCAGTGGCTTCGAACGCTCAGCTAGTCGTAGCGCTCATGTCACCCCGCGGCAGAACACCCGATGCCGGAATTCCGCAAACTGAATTCGGACTTTATCCGAGCGTACTGTCTGTGCAGACTGCTATCTATTTTTAATAGCTTTCAGTCACTTAGTGCTCTGACTGTACATAAACTTAACGAGGCTTGATGCAATGTTTTTCACTGCATCTTTAACCTTAGCCGCCTGGCCTTTATCTTGAGCTGAAATTTTCGCAACCATAACTTGATACCCGGTCCCGTCAACATCAAGACCAGCTGTCAAAATTTGATAGTTTGTCACAGTCTCATACGACTTCTGCAAACTCGAAGTATACATGAATAGACCCTCGCCGAGATCATAGTGATCCTGTCGGTAAACGTAGCGAGTGTTGACCGTGGCTAAACCTGCTTTTGCACTCGAAGGAGAGTCAATAGTCCATCCGCGACTCCAACCTTTATCGTTATTGCTGGCAGCTGGAGTGACCGATACATTCCCAGGCTTTCTACCTTGAGCTGTGATTCTCTCCCTCTCCGTATTCTGGTCCCCGTCACGGGGCGCTACACTCTCAAAGTGGCTAGCAATGGTAATCGGCATTTTAATCGCAACGGCGAAAAATGCATTGACGATTCCACCACTGTTGGTGATGTCCGAGACTTGGTAAAGCTGCGGTTCACCTGAACCAGAATAGGCGTTAGATATAAGCGTGTTTACGAAAAAAGTATTCGCTACCTTACCTGCACAAATCGCATCGTATAGCGGGGATAACTTTTGGCCGGCAGCCTGAGTATCGGCAGCAGCTGCACACCATGCCGTAGGGGGCGCGGCTTTGGCACTAGGGGGTGCCGCAACTGGTATGGTCAGAGGGGCCTTGCAAAGGCCATCTTCACAG
The DNA here is from genome assembly GCA_903915625.1 of uncultured Pseudomonadota bacterium. GTDB lineage: Bacteria > Bdellovibrionota_B > Oligoflexia > Oligoflexales > CAIYRB01 > CAIYRB01. Next base: position 25,977 of record CAIWTN010000185.1, read on the forward strand.
GCATTCCCTTCGTTGTCTTCTTTGGGCTGCTCGACCGCCGTTTTTTTAGCTTTCTTGGTGGCATCGGCGCCGCTGCGGCTTGACGACTGCGCCTGTGGCTCGCTGCTGCAAGCCGCCAACAGCCCCGTTAGGATTACGCTGTGGACGTATAAATAGGCAATTCTCTTCGACATCTCTAAGTTTTCCCCTCGCCTTCGACAAGCTCCTTTACGCACACATCCAGCATGTCGGACTGACTAGGGGGAAACTTGAGTAGAAAACGAATTCAACGTTAAATCGTTATTTTCCCTTGCCTTAGGGGAATCGCTCCATTATGGTTCTGGCCCTAGCCAACGGCGTTAAGTGTCGATTGCGAGCGTGTTGGAATTGGTAGACAAGCCGGTCTCAGAAGCCGGTGCCCGCAAGGGTGTGGAGGTTCAAGTCCTCTCGCTCGCACCAAGACAAGCCACTGGAAATACTACTTTAAGCCCCGCAAGCTCTGACCTCAGATCCACACCAGGGACAAAGTGAATAGCGGTAATGCCCAGCTTACGTGCTGCCTCTATATTGCGCGCGGAATCGTCAATGAAAATTGATGAGCTGGCATTAATTTCATATCGCTCCAGTAGACATTGGTAGATTCGAGGGTCCGGCTTGACTAGACGCTCTTCGCCCGACACAACCACGCCATCGAACCAATTGAGAAAAGGGTACAATTTGCGAGCAGGATGGAAGGTTTCCGCCGACCAGTTTGTCAGCCCGTAAACTTTATAACCTACGCGCTTAAGATCTGAGAGAACCTGAACATTCTCACTAATCGCGTCCCCAAGAGTCTCAAACCAACGCTCGTGATAGGCCCTAATTAAATGTGCATGCTCTGGAAACATTGCAGTTCTATCCCGGACAGCTTCCGCAAACGTTACTCCCGCATCAAGCTGCTCATTCCATTCCAACGTGCAAACATTAGCCAGGAACCATTCCATAGCGGCCACGTCTTCCACAAAAATCTTGCGAAAAAGATTGCGCGGATCCCAACGAATCAAAACATTGCCTAAGTCGAATATAACTGTGTGATGAGACGGAGCTTGTGACACTGGAAACTCTCCAAAATATAATGGAATCGAATTATGCTGGCGGTAAACGCTTTGCAGCTAATTCATATGCACTACGTACGACGGCCTGCCCATATCGGGCTTCTAAGCGCTTAAGGCCAAAAGCATAGTATGCGATGTTGCTATAGTAGTCATTAAACATGCCATTAATTACGGCACCACCAGCAGCTCCAAGTAGCGGCAGACTCTGCGCAAGAAACTTCTCACCGGCGATAACATTCAGACGCACAGCAACCTTAGCTAGTAGCTCGATCAGTTTTGGAGCCCCACCACTCTCAATTGCCTTCATCACCTGGGTAGCTGACTTGCCCGCAATAAAAGCAGCACCGTCTCTGATTAGAACATCGAGAGCTGCTCGTTGGATGTAAAATGAAGCATCGCTATCGTTGTCCATTTTCGAGCCAGGACTGCCGTAGGCAAATACAGTTAGTATCTCCAATGCAGTCTGTGGATCACGAGGATCAAAACCCGATGCTTGGGCCATCGAAGCTATCGATCGCATGATAAGTGTGGTCGTCAATGGAAGCTCAAGCGCAAGAGCCCAGCCCCCAGCAAACCCACTTGCGGCCCCAAAACCCATTGCTGTGAATGTATGCGCCCATTTTTTTGCGGCAGCTGTGGATGAAGGTAACTCAACAGCATCTTCGTGACTCATACTCTGGACGGCCAATCGAAGCCCTGAGGTAAGCGCTTTATCAACTCCGCGCTGAATCAGCGCTTGTGCCTTTTGCGGGAGTTTTTCTGCAACATACACTATCGGACGGCCAAGATATCCTGACACTTTTACTAGGAAACTTGGGCGTTCGAGCAGCTTAACGGCATCTTCGATAAAGCGAAGGTCGCTGGCTTCTAAAATTTCCATCGGGATCTATTACCCTCTGAGCTGGTCTGTGTGAAACTCAGTCTACACCAACTTTTGCAACAAGAGGAGATCCTCATGAAGCTCGATCAGTGTTTTCCTTCCTTCGTTCTCATATTATTACTATCGCTCCAATGCTGGTGCGATGGCGCATTTGCTAGCTTAGCTGAATTCGTTAATACACCGGATCCAAGCTACAGCTATGAAGTGATAAAAACCTGGACGAGCAAAGATGTCGATTACGTCAATTTGCGCCTCACTTCGCAAATTTTTCAGGGAACATCCTGGCAACACATCCTGACTCTGGCAAGACCCCTTCAGACCAAGTCAGCTACTGAGGCGATCTTGATTATTGGAGGAGGACGCCACGACCAATTGCCCTCTGCGGATAATCCCAACGGACAGGCAAATTCGGTCACTTTAGACGCACTTCACGAACTCGCAGTTAGTAGTGGGCTCATTTGTGCTTCGGTCGAGCAGATACCTTATCAACCGATTTTTGGCGGAAAAATGGAGGACGAAATTGTCGCCCATACTCTGACTCAATTTTTTCAATCAAAAGACGACCGATGGCCGTTGTTGCTCCCTATGACTAAAGCCACAATCAGGGCCATGGACACCATTCAGAAATATGCGAAAGAAAATTGGCATCTTTCCATTTCAGGCTTCACGCTAAGCGGTGAATCAAAACGCGGATGGACAAGTTGGTTAACGGCTGCAGCTGATGAGCGGGTCAACGGCCTAGTGCCAATGGTTTTCAATATGCTGAACATGTCAGCACAACTCGATCATCAGTTAGAGACCTGGGGCAAATATTCTGAAGAGCTTGGGGACTATGCCTCCCAGGGCCTACCTCAGATGTTAAAGACCGACCAGGGACGCCACTTATTGGAATTGATCGACCCGTTTTCCTATAGGAGCCGCCTTACCGCAACAAAACTAATTCTACTGGGCACAAACGATCAATACTGGCCCCTTGATGCTGCGAGCCTCTATTTTTCTTCGTTGCCTGAGCCCAAATACCTCTTGTATGTGCCAAATTCTGGGCATGACACCAAAGAACGCAACTTAGTCAACCAAGCTCGACTTGCCGTCGCCCTGGCCGCAGCAGGAAACCTCAAGCTGCCCATCATACAAAGTCAAATCACAGCCGCTAACAACACTGACCCGGGATCGCTAATTTTTGATAGCCAACCAGCTCCAAGACGACTGATTTTATGGCAGACAACATCATAATCGAAGGACTTCCGTAACGCTAAATGGCAGTCCAAGCTAGTATCCGAAATGCCTAAGGCTGGAAATAAGACCATCGTCAAATTGGATCCTAAAACAGGGTTTTTTTCAGCCGCATTTCTGTCGGCAGAATATCTCGTCAGTGGCAAAAACTTCACCCTTAGCAGCGAGGTAGCAATCATTCCACCCAAACCTCTTTAAAAGTGTAGTAACTTACCACTAAAGCTGTAGATTTCTCTGACTCCCGTAGCGATAGGCATACTTTGCTCGAACTTAAAGCACATAGCACGTTGGAAAAAATAGCATTAATCTTAATGCCAGTACTGGCATTAACCTCCCTGTTACCAGACGTTTCTTCGGCGACTGCGCTCATGGCCGGGCTTATCGTGTCTGCAATCTTTGGCAATCCCTATATTCGAGTCACACGACGCTACGTATCTCCACTGCTCCAAAGTTCTATAATCGGATTGGGTGCTGGGATGAATTTAGGTGTAATTGGCCGAGTCGGCGCGCAGGGGGTCGGTTACACTATGGTTGGGATAAGCTCCACCATGGCTTTAGGATGGGTATTAACTAGATGGCTACGCATAGGTAGCCACACCGGCACGCTCATCAGTGTAGGGACGGCGATTTGCGGAGGAAGCGCCATTGCTGCCGTAGCACCTGTGCTTCAAGCCAAAGAACAGGAAGTTACTGTCTCTCTGGGCACGATATTTATTCTAAATGCCTTAGCACTTTGTGTATTTCCTTGGATTGGGACTCAGTTAAATCTATCGCAGCAAGCTTTTGGCTTGTGGAGCGCCCTCGCTATTCATGACACTAGCTCAGTAGTCGGCGCTACCATGCAATATGGGGCTGAAGCATTGACCGTGGGTACTACTTTAAAGCTAGCCAGAGCATTATGGATAGCCCCCGTCGCACTCATAATCAGCGTAATTCACGCAAGATCGCAAGGTAGCGCTGGCAAGCGCGCCGCAATTAAAATTCCGTGGTTTATTTTTGGATTCCTAGCTGCAGCAGCTTTAGTCACGGTTTTGCCTGCATTGCAGGCCCCTGGCCAGCTAATGTCCATGGTGGCTAAGCGCAGCCTCGTCCTGACGCTTTTTCTAATTGGTGCTAACCTAACCCCCTCGGCACTCAAGAAGGTGGGATGGAGGCCTCTAGTTCACGGTATTTTACTTTGGATCAGCGTGGGTGGGGCCACCTTAGCAGCGGTCAAAATGGGCGTGATCCACTGACACTCACTTACGACACCCAATTACACTGCATCGGGCAGATTATGCGGATCCGACGGACTGTCACAAGACATAAACTGCGAGCTAGACGTTAAATCCACTGCAGGTACGGCCTCAAACTCATTTGGCTTTATCAGACTAGCCACACGTAGAATCGACTCATCTACATAATATCCAACCTGCCGAATTGGACTTATAGCATGGTCGATATCTATCCTAAATTGGTCTTGGAAATTTAGGCTCGCTGCGATTTGATCAATATTCAACGCAATGCTATCTGCAGTCGAAATTGATTCAGAAACAAGCTTCGCCAGTACCGACGAAGACACTTTCGCTGGGCCTATTAGCCGCTGAACCTCGGCATCCAATAGTTCCATTTTTGTCAGGTTGGCACTCACAGTGATTTCGAGCAACTCAGAAATTTTAGCCAATGAATCGGGAAATGTCGCCAGGATCTGGCGGGCATCGAGAGACGTGAAATTCATTCGATCAGAAATCCTACGCAACTCTTCCGCCACGACACGGAAGATACGTTCCTCACCCCCAGCACGAGCGAGACTAATCGTCGTATTGAGCACTAACAAATTGGCTTGATCTGAAATCGCTAGAATATCCTCAGCCACTTTACTCATCATCGCCTTGTCACCATTAAGACTGCGAAACAGCACAGCGAGCTCCTCGCTCGATTGCCGATGCATCCTAAAAGTTTCAGCAACCTCGCTCAGAACCTGGAATGCTCCAGATAAAATAGCAGCTATTGATGACAGATCACGCACACCAGATGCATATATATTTTTACCCAAAAACTGGGTGCTGATCTCTTTTGTCGTCGCAAGATGTTCGCGGGATTTTTGATAAACATCTGACACTTGCGTAACAGTCACCGCTGAATGATTTTCAAACTGTTCAACTACGGCCTTTACTCGCAACTCGACCTCAGGCACTAATGCAGAGACACGTTGCATAGCAATAATTTGTTCCGCTAGAAGATCATCTCGATCACTGATTTTCTTTTTCAAATCTTCAACTTCACCTTTTAAAGCCAATTCATCTTGTGCGGGTGGCAATGAATCTGAGGCAACACGCTGAGAAAAACGCGACAAATCCTCCTCTAATTTAGCTAATTGAAGGCGAGCCTCCCGCAATTCCTGCCGCTCCTCTGCTGCTAGCGAATCAAAGCGAGAAGCGCCGCCGGCGATAATTAAACAAAATAGCCACAGTGACATGGCCGAAACCATTATAAAAAAATTAGGCAGACTTATTAATGAGTTCAAAGCAATCATAGCCACTGGAATTGCAGCAATCCAGCCCACCAACCATACGTTCCTCAAAACCCGATTGGACATGAATATGCCTCACTAATTCCATAAATTTTCGAATTCTGTACGGGTCGGATCTAAACGCGCCTTGGCAAAGCCCACTTCCGGAGCACTAGGTCCGCCCTTGTCCCTAATAACCTCCCAAAGTTTACGCGCATCCTCGGTTGCACCGGCATCGTAAACATACTCGGAAACTGTCCAATATTGATGCAGATAAGCGCCACTTAATGGCCAATTCTGCCGCTCGAGATACCTATCTGCAATTACCTTAGGTTTCATTTTTTTGAGATGTTCAGCTTCTAGATCAAGTAAGGACTGAGCGCACGATTCGTCAGTCTGGAATAAATCCGGCATAAACTTATTAATTAAAAGATCAGCCCCCTTCTGGACCATCTCAGCATACAAGGGTCCAGCAGCATTCAAACGTGACAATAAAGGATATTCGACATCACAAGCGTAATCTGAATTCTTCTCACCAAAGTGGCGTGCCAAGTTCAGCAACCAAATTAGGTGCCCTGGATCTGAAGTGATTTGACGCATACGCGTGACATAGGAATCAACCAAGTCGTCATTTTTAATTATCCACTTACGATTTCTTAGCTCAGCTTGATTACTATGATCTCGTTCCTTCCAGATCCTCGACTTAGACTGACTCAGCATTTCCGCCGTTACTACGGCTAAGCGAAGGCGTTTCAAATCAGAATCTGCAGTTTTTGCATAAGCATCCCAAAACTCTGCCGCCGACTTAGCACGGTTAATATCCGCATAGGCGACAAATAAGTGCTTAGCCAAGTCCGGCGGAACCTTGGGAAACAAAGTCTTTCGATTTTTCTCGAAAAAACTTAGCGCCCTATAAATATCACCATCTTTAAAATATTTTTCTATGTGAGTTGCTTGATAAGCTCGCACCGGCTCGGAAAAAGATTTCAAAAAATCCGAACTTGGGTAGGCATCTGAGAACTGCGCGACACGCTGGAGCATATCAGCCGTACGCTCGCGTTGCGTATAAGACCCCACCTGACATGCCCAAGCCAACTCTTTCATCTGACCAGGCATTTCACCGCCCAGTTTTGCTTGCTCTAGAAGATCCCGAGCATGCTTAACGTTATTGCCTTGGTAAAAGGGCAGCTCGAGACAAGCCTCGCGCACAAGTGCTAAGCGACCTGGCAAACTCGATTTAAAACCATGCGCCACTTTAAAATACTCGAGTTTTGCCTCTTCAATTTTATTCTGAGCCAAGTAGGCATCGGCTAAGCGCAGAGATGCCCATGACAGATATTCAGGCGTCAGAGGCTCGTTCACCTTATTTTGATTGTCAGTTCCATGAATGGCAAAATGAAGCATTTTTTGTGCTTCAGAAAAGCGACCTAGCCAAAAAAGAGACTCTGCCCTTAAAACCAACTGCGAAGGGTTTATTTGCTGTAAGTGATCATCAAGGCTTGCTGCAAGACCGTACGCGTCCTCAGCTAGCTCATAATTATTCAGATCGAAATAGATATCTCCCACCCTAGCGAATGCTAAGGCTGCTTTTTCTGGTAATCGGTCCTGCCGAATGGCTGTATCCAGTTCCTGTACTGCCTCTAAATAGGATCTGTTCTTAATAAAAGACTCTGCAATTAACCTATGGAATTCTGACCTAAGGTCAGCACGACCAGTCTTCCGCAGATAATTTAATCCCGTCGTTGCAGCACCAAAAGCCCCATCAAATCGATTATAACGCCAATAAATCGCTGCGAGATTATAGAGGCCCTTGGGGGTTACAGCCTCAACAAGTGCATCGGGCTGATCAGCCTTGACGATGAATGCCCAGCTAAAAAAAGTTCCCGCGTTAGCCATGTTCTTACGCACATCCGGGGATTCAAAGTCTTGATGTGCATTATGCATTAATTTATCAGCGATATTGAGAAAAGAGAGCCCTACAAAATAATCATTCCGACGATGGTAAGGATACTTGTTGCCGTAGCGAGCACGACCACTAAGCCAGGTTGCCTTAGCCTCGTTAAAGTTACCTTCAAGAAAAAGTAGACGCCCTCGATTGAGATGATCGATAGCGCGCCCTTCCCCTTTTGTCGCCGGCATTTCCACCTTTGCATCGTCTAGCGCAACGTGCATAGGGAATTCTACTTTCGGCAAAACGAATGGGTAACGCCAGAAGATTTCCCGCGAAATGTCTCGGGTTTCTTCTTTCTGATTGAAGTCCGCAACGAAGCTATAGCGATCAAGAATTTGATCAACTGATCGCTTACCACCAGATGCCCAGGAAGCGCTCCCAGCAAAAAGCAGTATCACCCCAATCAGCCATTTACTCCGGAGCACTGGAGGTCTCGCGATTGTAATCCACATGAATTTCAATGCGGCGGTTTAACATCCTGCCAGATTCAGTGCCATTACCAGCAATTGGCTGCGTGTCAGCGTAGCCTGAGGCAGACAACATGGTAGCTGGAAAATTATGTTTGCGAATGAAATATTTTAAAACATTAGTGGCTCTAAGCGCTGAAATCTCCCAATTACTGCGCTCCCCAGGAGCTGGCACGGAATCCGTGTGACCCTGAATATTGACTGGGCGACCGAGCTCCTTAAGTATCTCCGCAACTTGATCCAGTTCACGCAGAGCGCCGCGATTTACCTCGATTGACCCTACTTCAAAAAAGTGCCTGGCCAAGAGTTGCAGCTTGAATCCGTTTGACGTCCGCTGAATATCGATCACACGCTCTTGACCGGACTTTTTATTGTCTCTAAATTTTTCCTGCCCGTAGAGTCGCTCTTCAAGCTTCAGCTTGATGCGATTCATTTCACTATTAATCGCCTTGATCTTGATTGACGAGGACGGGTATTTCTCGATCAGAGGTGGCCTAATGGACTGACCTTTAAAGTACTCAAATATTCCCATACCCTGCTCTTTAGGCCCGGTGCGACGGTCAACCGGGATGTCAGGTAAAGGGGTGCTAAAGCTCTCTTGGATCGATGCCGCAACTTTGGCTTCCTGTTTGGCGCCTTCCTTTTTTAGCGCAAAGAGCACCACGAATACGGCGAACAACAACGTCACCATGTCGGCGTAGCTAACTAGCCACCGCTCATGGTTTTCGAATTCAGGGCACTTTTGCTTCACCCGGTTTACTCCTCGCCGACGTGCCCGTGGCAGAAGACTGCCAGTTTCTCTTCAATTACTTTCGGGTTCAGACCAGAAAGTATGCCGTCGACACCGATGGTGACCATAGCCCTTGCATGGCCATCAAGTATGGCTTTACGCTTAATTTTCTTCCCGATCGGAATGAAGAAGATGTTAGCCGAACCCACGCCGTAAAGCGTAGCCACGAATGCAACGGCGATACCAGGACCGATCTGTTCTGGTTTATCTAAGTTTTCCATTACGTGAATCAGACCAAGTACTGCACCTAAGATGCCGACAGTTGGAGCAATAGCACCAAAATCTTCCCAGAAGTGAACCGCTACCTCTGATTCCTCCAACATGACGTGGGCCTCCGTCTCGAGCGTTTCTCGAATAACGTTTGGGTCCGTGCCGTCTACCGCAAGTTTTACAGCCTTCGACAGTGGCTCAAACTTGATCCCATCGCGCTTTTTCTCTAGGGCAAGAATAGACTCCTTTCGAGCAGTCTGAGCCAAATCGAGGATATCTTTGAGGATCTCGTCTGGATTGGCTGATGGGTTCTTTAGCCATACCCCTAGGTTTTTAAAGGCAAAGATTACATCCGGGAGTGGGTATGCCACCAACAAAGCGCCCAAAGCGCCGCCAAGCACGATCATGGCCGCCGTACCTTGGATAATGGAAGCAAGGTGCCCCCCTTCCAGGAATAAGCCGCCGATGATCATGCCCAATGATAAAATCGGGCCGATTAGACTCGTCAAATCCATGATTACAGGCTCCGCGTGAAGCGGTTGACTAGGGCGAGGATGCTACCTTGGCTTGAACTAGTAGGTTCACTCTGTATTGTAGCACGCGCCTGTCGATTTCTTCTAACGACTCGCGCACAATGAGACTGTCGCCGTTCAGGAATGAGATTACACTGTCAGGCGTCGCCTCGATGTACTTTATGGCATCGAGGCTGACAAGAAGCGGGGAATTATCCAGTCGAGTCAAGCGGATCACTGTTTAGTTTTCCTTGTCTCAGCAGCGCTATTCGTTCTATGGTACGGCCGCTTCATAACAACTGTCAAATGACCGTCAAATTTGGGGATTGAGCATGGATTATACACAACTTGCAAACGAAACTAAGAGAGCTCAAGAGACCTTCACCCGCGTTTGGGGGTTTCTTTGACATCCCTGGCAAACAGGAAAAGTTAAAGCAACTAGACGACAAGGTAAACGCTGACCCTAATTTCTGGAACACCCCAGAGAAGTCGGCCCCCGTCCTCAAAGAAAAGAAAGTCCTCGAACTGGCTATCCAGCGAGCAACCAAGCTCGCCGGTACTCGCGACGATCTTAATGCTGCGCTGGAGTTAGCCGCAGAAGGTGACGATGACTACCTAGGCGAGGCTAATAATCTTTACAGCCAATTAGTACAGGAACTGCAATCATTAGAGGTGCAGAGCCTACTAGGCGGCGAGGTGGACCTCAACGACGCCGTGGTCACGATTAACTCTGGTGCGGGTGGTACGGAATCTCAGGACTGGGTGTCCATCATGTTCCGCATGTACCTGCGCTTTGCTGAGCGCAAGGGCTGGCCCACAGAAATCTACGACCTGCTCCCTGGCGAAGAGGCTGGCATAAAGAACGTCACATTCACCGTTTCCGGACCCTATGCCTTCGGTCTACTTAAGTCAGAGTCTGGTGTGCATCGACTGGTCCGGATTAGCCCGTTTGATTCCAACGCCAGACGCCACACGAGCTTTGCCTCTGTCTTTGTAACGCCTGTAGTTGATGACAATATTGAGATCGACATCAATCCCTCCGACCTCCGTGTAGACACTTACCGGGCCAGTGGGGCTGGCGGTCAGCACGTCAACAAAACGGAATCGGCCGTCAGGATCACTCACATCCCGACCGGCGTGGTCGTTGCCAGTCAAACGCAACGGTCTCAGCACCAAAACCGTGACAATTGTATGAAGCTGTTGCGATCGGCGCTCTACGAGCGCGAAATGGAGAAGCGCCGGAAGGCTCAGGGCGACCTCGAGGCAACCAAGAGCGATATCTCCTTTGGTAGCCAGATTCGCAACTACGTCTTGCACCCCTACCAGCTGGTGAAAGATGTTCGCACGGATCACGAGACGTCGGATAGTGCCGGCGTCCTTGACGGAGATTTAGAACCATTCATTAATGCCTATTTAGTGGCGACCCGTAAGCCAAGCTAAATAAGTCTGCTCCCTAAGCCGGTCGCGTTCGCGCACCGGCTCATCTTTTTCTCACCAGAATTGGCTATGCTACCTACAGCCATGGTGTTATCGAGAAAAATGCTCTACCTTAATAGAAACAGTTCTACTTTTTGAAGCCACTCAAAAAATTGGTGCCTCACACCGGACACCGGTGGGTATACTAAATAAATAGAATCTGTTGCCTGTGATTGTCGCTTTGGAAAAGGAGTTCCGAATGGACGCGCAAAAACTCTTGGACCTTGTCAACAGTCGTGAATTCGGCAAGGAATTCGCGGACCTAAACTGGTCCGGCTCGTTTCGCGACTACCTAGACATCGTCGTCGAGAGGCCTGAAGTAGCCCGTACCGCATTCCAGCGTTGTTACGACATGATCATGTCCTACGGGACCCGTACCTATACGGAATATAAGAAGGAGATTACTCACTTCACCTTCTTTGACGATCCCGTTGATAACGGCAAAGATGCGATATACGGCCTAGACGTGCATCTACAGAAATTAGTGCTGGTATTCAAAGCTGGTGCGCAGCGCTATGGACCGGAAAAACGCGTCATTTTATTGCATGGCCCGGTTGGATCTTCTAAATCCACCATCGCACGCCTCCTTAAAAAGGGATTAGAACGCTACTCTCGCACTCCGCAAGGCGCCCTCTACACCTACGTGTGGCGTAATCTTTCCGACATCGTTGGCATGGAAGACGTGATGCCAGATCCGATGCATGGCGAGCCTCTGCACCTGATTCCGGTCGAAAGACGGGATGCAGTGCTACGCGCATTGAATCAAAATCGCGACCGCAGTCGGCAGGTCTTCATAGAGGGCGATATCAACCCAGCAAGCCGCTATGTTTACCGCGCTCTCATGGAGCATTACCGCGGTGACTGGGAGAAGATGCTCGAGAACCACGTAGAAGTCCGCCGCCTAGTGCTATCTGAGCGTGACCGCGTCGGTATCGGCACCTACCAGCCTAAAGACGAAAAGAACCAGGACTCAACTGAGCTCACCGGCGACATTAACTACCGCAAGATCGCTGAATACGGCTCTGACTCAGATCCTCGGGCCTTCAATTTTGACGGTGAATTCAATATCGCCAATCGCGGCATTGTCGAGTTCATCGAGGTTTTGAAGCTGGACGTCGCCTTCCTTTATGACTTATTGACGGCGAGCCAGGAACATAAGATCAAACCGAAGAAGTTCGCGCAGTGTGATATCGACGAAGTGATCATCGGGCATACCAACGAACCGGAATTCAAAAAGCTACAGAACAACGAGTTCATGGAAGCGCTACGCGACCGGACGATCAAGATCGACGTCCCCTACATTACAAAGCTTCAAGAAGAGATCAAGATCTACGAGAAGGACTTCAACTCGGTATCCGTGCCCCACATTCATATCGCTCCGCATACGCTTGAAATGGCCGGCATGTGGTCCATCTTGACTCGCCTTGAAGAGCCTAAAAAAGCCAACTTGACCCTGATGCAAAAGTTGAAGCTTTATAACGGCAAGACGACTCAGCAGTTCACTGAAGACAACATCAAGGAACTGCGCAAAGAGGCGAAGCGCGAGGGTATGGATGGCATTTCGCCACGCTACGTGCAGGATAAAATTTCAAACGCATTAGTGGTCGATAAGGGCGGCGGCTGTATCAACCCGTTCATTGTCCTCAATGAACTAGACTCAGGCCTCAAGGCGCATTCGCTGATCAACAACGAAGAGATTCGCAAACACTACCGCGAACTCCTCTCCGAAGTGAAACGCGAGTACGAGGATATCGTCAAACACGAAGTCCAGCGTGCCATCTCCGCCGACGAGTCTGCGATCGACAAGTTGTGCGGCAACTATATCGACAACGTCAAAGCCTACGTACAGCGTGAAAAGGTGCGCAACCCATTCACGGGGGCCGACGAAGAGCCCGATGAGCGCCTCATGCGCGCGATCGAAGAGAAGATCGACATCTCCGAGAGCCGCAAAGACGACTTCCGGCGTGAGATCATGAACTATATCGGCGCATTGGCTTTGGAAAAACGCTCTTTTGACTTCCGCACCAATGAGCGCCTCCACCGCGCCCTAGAGCTTAAACTTTTCGAAGATCAAAAAGATACGATCAAGCTAACGACCCTGGTATCCAGCGTCGTCGACCGGGAAACACAGGCTAAAATCGACGTGGTTAAAAATCGCCTGATTAAAAACTACGGCTACTGTGAGATCTGCTCTAGCGATGCGCTAAGCTTCGTAGCGAGCATATTCGCCCGCGGCGACGTGACCAAAGCTGACAAGGACAAACAGCCTTAAGACTGAGAAAAGAGGTCGCAAATGCCGATGCACATGGAATCGGACCTCAACCGGTTCCGCAAGATCGTTCGCGGGAAGATCAAGAAGGAGCTTCGCCGCTTCATCTCCTCCGGCGACTTGATTGGACGGCAGGGCAAAAAACAAGTGACGATCCCCTTACCTAGGATCGACATTCCTCATTTCCAGTACGGCTCGAATGAGCAAGGCGGCGTTGGGCAAGGTAACGGCGAGGTCGGCGACCAAGTAGGTCAAGGTGACCCGCAACCAGGCGAGGGTCAGGCCGGAGACTCTGCTGGTCAGCATAGTCTTGAAGTGGATGTCACCTTGCAAGAATTGGCGGAGATCCTCGGCGAGGAACTCGAACTCCCCAACATTGAAAACAAGGGCAAGAAAAACATCGAGGACAAGCAGTATAAGTACACTGGTATCCTCAAACAGGGTCCGGAGTCGCTTAGGCACTTCAAGCGTACTTATAAAGAGGCTCTGCGCCGCGCCATCTCTTCTGGCAATTACGACCCAGAAAATCCTGTCATCATCCCAAGAAAAGAAGATAAGCGCTACAGGTCCTACCGAGTCTACAACCTGCCGGTAGCAAATGCCGCGATCATCTACATGATGGATGTTTCGGGGTCCATGGGGGATGAGCAGAAGGAAATCGTTCGGCTCACTAGTTTTTGGCTAGATACTTGGTTATCGACGCAGTATGCCGGCCTAGAGCGACGCTACATCATTCATGATGCCACGGCGCGCGAAGTCGATCAGCAGACGTTCTACCGGACTAAAGAGTCGGGTGGGACCTTGATCAGTTCGGCGTACCGATTGGCTCAGAAGATGATTGAAGAGTCATTTGATCCGGCGGAATGGAATATCTACTTATTCCACTTTTCTGACGGCGACAATTGGTCGGGCAACGACACCGCCGAGTGCATGAAGATCCTGGAGGGCCAATTAATTCCAGCCTCCAATCTATTCGCCTATGGCCAGGTCGAATCTCGCTATGGATCTGGTCAATTTTTGCGCGACTTACAGAAGCACTTTGGCGATACATCAAATAAAATCACGCTATCTCAAATTAAAGATCGAGATGCGATAGTAGACGCTCTCAAAACGTTTCTTGGCAAAGGCAAATAAGTCTATGCATGGTTACAATACCCAACTGACGCCAGAGCTTGAAGAGGTCGCCGCGCGGCTGGCTGATGCAGCACGTGCAGCCGGCCTAGACTTCTTTGATACGATCTTTGAATTGGTGGACTACAAGCAACTGAATGAGATCGCGGCATATGGTGGATTCCCGACGCGCTATCCCCACTGGCGCTGGGGTATGGAATACGAGCGACTGTCTAAAAGCTACACCTACGGTCTGTCGATTATCTATGAAATGGTCATCAACAACGACCCCTGCTACGCCTATCTCTTGCGTGCAAATGACATGGTCTACCAAAAGACCGTAATTGCTCATGTTTATGGCCACTGCGACTTTTTCAAAAATAATTATTGGTTTAGCAAGACCAATCGGAAAATGCTCAATCAAATGGCGAATCATGCCGTTTTAATGAGAAAATTTATCGATGAAGTCGGACAAGACGAAGTCGAGTCTTTTATTGATACCTGCCTCTCCCTAGAAAACCTGATCGATATTCACTCGCCCTTCAAAGCTCAGCCGAAAAAGAGTGAAGACCAAGACGAATACGGTCGCCCAAAACAGCCATCTAAAATCAAAGCCAAGTCCTATATGGACAACTATATTAATCCCGCCGAGTTCATGGAATATCAGCGGCGCAAGCAGGTTGAAGAGGCCGAAAAGGTCAAAGGCTTCCCAGAAAACCCCGAGCGGGATGTACTCAAATTTCTAATAGACCATGCACCGATGTCTAGCTGGGAAAAGCGCGTCCTTGGGATCATTCGGGATGAGTCCTATTATTTTGCGCCGCAAGCACAGACCAAAATTCTCAATGAGGGATGGGCTACCTATTGGCATAGCAAAATGATGACTCAGATCGCCCCCCTCCACGAGAGCGAGATCATCGACTACTGCGATCACTTCGCAGGTGTGGTGGCATCCCACCCAGGCGGCCTTAACCCCTATAAACTCGGCGTTGAATTGCTGCGACACATCGAACGCAGATGGGACCGAGGCCAGTTCGGGATCGATTATCTACACTGTGATGATCCCAAAACGCGCTCAGAGTGGAATAAAAATCTTGGCCTAGGAAAACAAAAGCTCCTTGAGGTGCGTCGTATCCATAACGACATCACCTTCCTAGACGAGTTCTTGGACGAGGACTTCTGCCACGAATCGAAGATGTTCCTATACGATTACGACCGGCGCTCGAATCGGCATGTGATCTCGAGTCGCGACTTCCGCGAGATAAAACAACGCTTATTGCAGCAGCTGACCAACTTCGGCCAACCGATTATCAGGGTCGTCGATGGCAACTTCCGCAATCGCGGCGAGCTCCTCCTCACTCACAGTCATGAGGGAGCTGATTTAAAACACGATGCGACCCTAGAGACTTTGAAGAATCTACACCGTATTTGGAAGCGACCGGTACACATCGATACCTTGTTCGAAGAGGTTAAAAGAAGGATCTCCTATGACGGTACGAACCACCAGATTGAGAAAATCTGACGCTAAGCTCACCTTGCTCGCACTTGCATGGTGGATAGCTGGTTCGGTAGTAGCTCTCGCGGCTAGCGAAGCTAGACTGCCCATTATCCAAAATGTTGGCGTCATACCCGTGCAGTGGGAAGGCTCTGCGAGCGCGATCCCAAACAAAGACACCATCGAGCAAGGGTTTCCTACGGCCGTGCGTTCGACCCACAGGTTTCGCGTCTTAGGCGACGAATTGGTCGCCGGCTTGTGGCAGACAGAGCGCGGCCGCAGCGACCTACGCGACCAGTACGAAGCTCAGGCATTCATGGGGTTAACGGTTAACCAAAGAGAAGGTGTACTCACCCTGACTGCGCGCCTCATGGACCCCGCTTTGAAGACCGAGCTTCTTGAGACGGAAACTGTCACGACCGGCTGGCTCACCGATGCGAGCCCTCAGCAGATCACTGATAAGCTCGAAAGTTTGACCTACAGGATTATCAACAGACTCCCTGTCGATGTCGCCGTGACCTCTGTGCAAGGACAGTTTCTCACCCTGTCTGGTGGGACGGAGCAAAATATTGCCATTGGCGATCATGTTGACGTAGTGCGAAGCAACATAAAAAGCCTACACCCTGCCAATGGCACATGGTTAGAGTTCCAGACCAAACCACTCGGAACTGCTCAAGTCGTCGACACCAAAAGCACAACTTCCGTCGCCCGCATCACCAAACAGACCTATGACAATGCCATCGAAGTCAGTGACGGAGCCAGGATCAGCGCCATTGCCTCGCGCGTAAAATTTGCGCGGTTAGCCGCCAATTCTGGACTCAAAGATGCCGGTAGACAGGACACAGTTATTGTTTCGCCGCTTTATGTCCCAGGCGCAGCACCTATCGCCAGATCAGTCGGCAATAAACTTGCGGAAGAAAATGAGACTACACCTGATCCTGAGCAAACCAATGCGGTCAATGCTGACTACCCAAACACAGAGTCAAAACCTTCTGCATCACCTAACTCAGCAGTAAAACCAAATGAAAATCAGGTAAATATCGACGAATCTTCGCCAAATCTTTGGGATGATATTAGCAAAGAGGCTGGTGGCCATCGACTCATTGACTATGCCAGCCTCTCCGCCGGGCCATTACTCTGGCGAGTCAGTGGCGTCGGAATAGCTGGAGCAGCGAGCAAATTCCCTTTGCTACTAATGAATAATATTGGAGCAAACGTAAGTAGAACTTTAATCTTCAAAATTAAAAACGACTTCGGGGCGAAATTATTAGCCGGTAGCACTGCCAAAGGTCGCTTTTCCGGCTACGAGGGTAGTACGAGAATCTATTGGGAAGAGGATCTACCCGTAGTGATAGGAGGCATCGTCAAAGGCTGGCGCGGCGGTGGAGTCGGACACATTAAAGGCCTATCCGTCACAGGTGAATCCTTCGGCGGTGGTGACTGGGTTTCTGGCGGTGGCTTTATCGGACTCCTAGGAACATTGCCCGCAAGCTTACTAGGCGACCGTTACGATTGGTCCGCAGAGTTCACACTGATACCGCTTACGATTGGCAGAGTGGGACTTGCTGGTAAGTGGCAGCAAATACAATCGGCATTTGGCTACCATGCGACTCTGGATACAACGCAATATCGCCCACCACAGATGCTAGCTTGGGGGGCAGGTATTGATATAGGTAACGAAGAGCAGAGCCTACGCAACGACTTGCGCGCTAAGTTCCGCATCTATGATATTCACGTAATAGCAAAATATCGTTTTTAGCAGGCGCTGCGAAAACTTATCGTCGCCGGAACGCCGCCTGCTAAAGAGCAACTATTTGCAGATTACTGCCTTGTCAAACTTAGCGATAGGCAGCTGAATGGTTTTGACCTCGCCGACATCGATTGTGTTAGTCGGGAGGGAGGCTGTTTCTCGCATTAAAGAAGAGGCTCTTTTAAGCGCCGGCCTCACATCTTGATCCTTCATGCCCTGATTAAGCAGCTCTTCCCTAACTCTCGATAAGCCAGTGATGGCACCAGTATACAACTGAGCATCTGGCTCCTGAACCACGACAAACTGAAAGAAGAATATGGCATCTTCCGTTTGACTATCAGCTGGTCGCGAAGTTAGCTCATTAAAATCGGCACGCGATTTGCCAACACAAGAGCCCTTACCAGCGCGATCAGAGCATAGATACAGCCCATAAATTCCAGCGCGCTTATTATTGACAGGCAAATCAACAGTAATACCATCCGCAAGGCTGTCGAGAGACAGGGTGCGCGACGCAGCCTTTGTCGGTTTATCGCCGCCATTAACCGGCTCCAAAGCCAGCAAGACCTGGCCGCGATCACCGACCAGTGCTTTGATGGCCTCAAAATCGGCAGCATGACAAACGTGAGTAGATTTAACGTCTACCTTAAGGGCGGTTGCACCGTCTTTATCAGTTACATAACTCACTGTGTTAAGACCGACGCGGCTCCGTCTAATTTCTGGATAATTTAGTGCCTCGGCTTCGCTCTTAGGCGATCCCGCGGACTTATGCGTACGATCCGCAGCGACCGGGGCTGAGCCCTCAGGCAAACTTTCGGCTGCTGGCGCCGCTTTCTCAGAACGTCTTAATTTTTTATTTCCAACTTTAAGCACAACTAAAAGCCCAATGATGGCCCCACCTAATAGCAACATGTTTCTAGTTCTTGGATCCATCTCAGTCCTCCTTGACTCCAGATCATCAGAGCGCATTTACTTTTAGCGTTCGGTTACCAATCAAATCTCAATTCGCGTTCATCTTCATATTAGCAAAATTAGTATAGGGAAGAATTATACTACGCTCCAAAACTGAAAGAGCACCAGCCTTCTGACTTGGTGACAAAAATACTGAAGTAAATGCCACCATCAAAGGACTAGTGCCACTTTGGGTGAAGCAGGCATTAAACCCTAGGATCCCATTGATCCTGAAAGAGCTAGCCGAATTGGATCCATTATGGGGAAACCTTACAATTCTGTTTACTGCACCAGCGCTAGTAACCGTGACAATTGGCATCAGTCCTTGAGGACAGGCCATGCAGCCATTGGGCATCGCCGTTCCAAAATTGAGAGTGTTGAATCGAGTCATTGCATTTATACTACCTGGACTGACGCAGCCACTGGTATAGGTTTTAGTTTCCAAAGTCCCCGCCATACCGTGCGCCACGGTAAGTTTCAAACTAGGACAATTAGTTGTACAAGGAGCGTTGGATTGGGACAACAGACTATAACTTGCACGAGCATTCCAACCAATTCGCAGACTATTCAGAAACTCCTCAACTTCACTCTTCACATCTGCACGCAACGATTCTTGTGCCTTTGAACGATTCACGCTAATAAAAAAAGAAATAGCTGCATACATGATTATGGCCACAATGCCAGTGGCCATGACGAGCTCGATGATGGTCATCCCCAGCTGACTGTTCCTATTTAAAAATCTGCTCTGCTCAAAGCGCCACATTAATCGCCCCAGCGCGTGATTTTACCATATTTTCCTGGTTGACTCGCATCAGCCACTTCACCGAATAGTAGACCTCTAGCCCCTTACCGGCATTTGCCACGACGGTTCCGCAAGGCACATCAATATCTTTCTGCAAATCTTTAATATGTACGACCACCTGCAAAAAAGCAGCTTTAGCCTGAATCATCGCATCCATATCATTGGATCTCATGACGGTAGAGTTCAAATTCACCTGATAGCATGCATAAAAAGTTGAAGCTGCCTGGGCTGTAGCAGCGCTAAAAATAGGTTTACTCATGCAGCGGTTGTAGTCTGGATCTCCCGGGAATTTACCGACTATCCCCGTTTTAACGGTGCTATCTATTGATCCAATATTGGCTAAATTAATTTTGTTTATTAAATTTATATTACCACACCGCGCCCCTGGACCAGCTGCATTTACATAATTCTTAAATGACTGCGCTACCACTTGCACCACAGCAGCATCCATCTCCCGCGAAGCTTCGTTTGCTGTGACACGGCGTCTAGACTTATTCAAAGCACTGATGCCCATTCCCGCCGAAAGGACGAGGATGATCAAAATCGCCGCACCAACCATTGCAGACAGCAGAGTCTCGCCGGATTGGCCGTTGCGACGCATTAGCATCTTATGAAATCTAGCATTCATCGGGAGCACTCCGCATTAATACGCAACATGATCGGCATCTCTCACTGATTCGAAAGCAAAGATCCCAGTTTCTCCTGTAAGTAAAGGTCCCCAGTTATAAGTCCATTAGCGAGCAGAGCGTGATCATCCGGATCTGAAGTCGGAGCATCGAGTTCCAGATTTACCACCGGCAGACGGCCTCTTTCTCGACTGACCGAATCAATACGGCGCCAGTTACCTTTGGCATCTTGAATCGAATCAATATTAGTCAGGTAAATAGCTGCTTTTACACCGCTTGGTGTTAGCATTGGATGCTGTGTAGTGACTTTAACTGTGGCATCACCCGCGCGAACGACGACCAATTCGTATTTCTCTGGCCCCATGGTTGTGCGCTTAACTCGCATAGGAATATTGCGAATCGGATTCATAACCATATCGCCTTGCACTATATCAGCAACTTCTTTGTCAGTGCCGTCGCCCATACGAATTTTGGTGTGGAATTCGAAGCAGCCTAGGTTAATCCGGTTGTACATGGTGAGCTGGCAATTAGGTGAGTTAGCTGGTCGAATTTGCCCCATCGGCGTACGCCCTTGGGTGCTGCCTGCAGCAAAACAACGCGCATCGGGTGGGCAATCTGCGGTTTCGTACGGTGAGTTCGCAACGGAAGCAATTTCCACGTTGGGATAAGCTGCGCCCATAGTGATTGAGGCATTCCATGCGTTGCCGTAATAATTAACGTAGATATTAGCTGTCTGAGTGTAGGTCCGAAATTGATTGCCAAAAAATGGGCACTGATTGACCCCTCTGGTCACCCGCGTAATGCACTGACTTGTACCACCGTAACCGTCATTAACCGTACCGGTGATTTTGTAATCCATAGGTTTGTTCATGGATGTTAGAACCGTATTCAGCTGACTGATAAAACTGTTCGGCTCAAAGGTATTCATCTGTTTGAGAGCTTTGGAATCGAGCTGCTTGAGACCTTTAGTAGCTGATAAGTCGACATCCGAACTAAGTTTATCCAATTTATTTGGATCCAATGCCTGAATTAAAGCGACCTGCTCAGCCGTTAGATTCGCTAATCCCGGTAGGCTGACTAAATCAAGCGCGGCTAAGTTTTCGCGCTGGGCCGAAGTAAGGTAAAAAAGTGCATCGCACTGCTCGATCGTCAGCGACCATAGCGGCTTGTTGCTACTTTGCTTAAAAATCCCTTTTAACATATTGACGTGTGTCGTGAATGCGTTCGTCAGCGTACCTAACTGTATCGAATTCAGTCCGGAAATAGCAGTATTGTAGGTTGTTGCTAGTTGCGGCGATACCGAGCTGCTGGAAGCCGATCCATTATAGGCATCTACTGGAGCACAGAACTGATACTTAGAGCCATTCTTTTTGATGTTGCTCGACAAATCGGCCCCAGTGATGTCCTCAGCCTTGAGCTTTAAAGTGCTGGCGTTGACATTACCTACGAAGTCGTAAGAGATGTTCGCACATGCTCCGGGAGCTACCGAAGCCTGATCCGTATATAAGTGACAGTCAGTCGCTGCAACGATCTGCACATTAGCGCGACATTTAGTCAGACTAAAGTCCTGATCATCGGCCGGTTTGACATAAGCATAAATTGGCATCGGAACAGTTGCCGCACCATCGACAGCAGCCAAAGGCCGCAATGTCACGACGCTGAATGGCATAACGTTTTTATCAATGCCCGTCACGCTGCGCGCTTTTGACAATAAAGAAGTTTTTGTATAGTTTTTAAGGTCTGTTTGGCTGTCATTCGAGAGCGAAGCTAAAGCGTCATTTGGCGTGTAGGCTTCAAGAGCAACTCCCGAAACATGAAGGATCATGTCCACTCGCTCGTTCGGCTGATAAACGGTCTTGCCGCCAACCAGCTCGATCCTACACTCTGGCAGAGGCATCTTAGGAACAGGCAGTGTCGCGTTCATCCGAACAGCGACATTATTCTGCGCGGTAGAGGCGACGCTAACATTGTAGCTAGTGATCCAATATGGATAACCAGGTTTTTCAAAAAGCGGTTTATTAAACGTTACATCAGTTTGCTTGGTAAAGGTCGGGCGCACACCGTTGTCAGCAAAGGTACCCACGTCCTTCGCACTAAGAGCCGTGCTATCGGCAAACTTGAACGACACTTTCGAGAAGGCTCGGTTGCCTGACATATAGGAGGACACGCCCCAGGTGTTGGCTCCTGAAACCGCCCGCGTTTTATCGACGCTCACATTCGCAAGATATGGCTCCGGGAAAACATATGGTAGTCCGGCAGCATAGCTAGCCATAGCCTTCCCGGTAGCCGGGTTCGGCTGATAGTTCATCAAAGCCATGATTTGAGAAAGTCCGGATACACTGGCTTGTTGAGTCCGGTCAGTAGACAACCTGGCCGAAATTTCGGTGCCAAGATTCTGAATCTTGTCCATCTCGAAATACACACCCGCGGTTATCGCACCGGCAAGTACAATAGAGAACACGATTGCGGCCGATCCACGTTCATCTCGCCAACTAAAGTTTGATTTCGTCATGGTAGCCCCTTCTTGCTATACCCAAGCTTCGGTTGATTCCCGATGCAACTTGACATCAATCTGTAAGATCCCGTGATCTCAAGAGAAATATCGGTCAAAATAAATGCGCCCCGTCGACCTAGGAAGTGCTTAAAAACTAAACAAGTAAATATTAAGGCTGAGTAAATAACTTTTACTTGAGTATCCCCCAAGGGCCAGCTAGCGTACTGAGAGACAATCCTAAAAAAGACAGAATTAAGGCAAAGACTCACCAAGTTGATCTACGGCAGATTGACGGTGCATTTTAATGGGGGACCTGAACCTTGAAGACTAACATTCTGGCCATCCTTATCGGAGCAATGGCTCCTCTGTCGGCGCAAGCCACCACCGTCGCAATCATCGATTCGGGATTTGATTACGAGCACGAAGCATTGCAAGGCAAAGTCTGGACCAACCCCGCTGAAGTCGCTGACGACACGCTTGATAACGATGGGAACGGTAAAATAGACGATGTCCACGGCTGGAACTTCGCTGACAACGACGGCCTGATCATCGACTACAAGCTGCAAGATAGCTACGTACCTGACATCGAAAAATTCCTTGAACTGCAACTCGCAGCCACAGAAGGATCTGCAACCGAAGGCGAAAAAATCTGGCTGAAAGAGCGCCTTGGCGACGGCGAATTCATCAAGAGACTACAGACATTCGGTGGCTATGCACACGGTACTCACGTGGCCGGAATCGTCGCTCGCGACAATCCTGGTGCGCAACTCATTGCGGCTAAGTTGATCTCGACAAAAACCTTCTTCGAAAAACTCAAACGCAAAGTCCACGCGTCGTTGGCCGAGGGCAAAGATGTAGGCTTCATCCAAGAGTTCGTAATCAAGGCCGGTATGTACGGACTAGCCATACAGCAGGCGAAGACGTTCGCGACTATCGCCGAGTATTTACATGCTAACGGTGTGACCGTCGCAAACGGCTCATTTGGCACCGGGATGGAACAAATCCGCGGCCTTGTAGGACCCATCTTGATGGCGGTTACTAAAGGTCAGCCATCACCAGAGCTTGTTGACGAATATGCCGCGTTCTTCGTCAACCGGATCATCGCTGAACAAGCAAAGATTTTTGCTAAATACCCAGACATCCTCTTCGTCTTCGCCGCAGGCAACGACAGTTCTGATAACGACGCACTTCCCGCTGCCCCGGCTGGCGTCCGTTTGGATAACGTCATCACAGTGGGAGCCACCATTGGTAACTCTGCGATTGCACCGTTCAGCAACTTCGGTGCATCCCGCGTCGATTTGTTTGCACCAGGAGTAGGTACTAGGTCCTCTGTACCGCACCAAAACATGTACCTACCACTCAGTGGAACGAGCATGGCTGCTCCGGAAGTGACCCGCGTCGCTGCCCTGATCAAGGACAAGAACCCTAACCTTGCAGCTAAAGATCTCCGCGACATCCTCATGGGCACGATCGATCGTAAGGATTTCCTGAAAGGTCGCTCTTACACAGAAGGCGTCGTCAATGACGAGCGTGCTGTTGCTGCTGCTGCGGGATCATTGACCACTGACATCCGTAGCGCCATCAAGTCCGCCAAGCGCGCCGTTGCCGACAAAAACCCCGTCGGCAAGTATGACGCTAAAAATGGCGATTTCTCGTATGTGACTCCTTTCTAAGCCACAGCTCTCAGTCACAGCTCTAAGTTACCGCAGGCCCTCAGCTATTCGCAGCTGAGGGCCTTTTAACACGCCCCTCCCCTCTCATTGCCGACACCTATCCTCCACTTAAGCCATTATGAAGTTAGTTCCTTGCCGCCAGCCGATGTGGTAGCACTTCCGCAGCATTAGTCGGATGATGTAAGGAGATCACTATGCGGCTTGGTAAAATTGTTCAATCAATTCTGACCGTTACGACCATGATCGGGAGCGCCGCAACAACCGCTTTCGCCCTACCAATCGGACATTCCAGCGATTATTCCTATACTGAGAGCTCGTCTGTACCCGCGCTATTGGCTCCAGGAGTTAACTTTCTTGGCACCGTCGCACTGAACAATTGCTCCGGTGCACTGGTACGATTTCGCCAATCCCACCCCGACGATCGCGCTTTAGTACTTACGAACGGACACTGCTTAGAGAGCGGCCTACCGACACCAGGTCAAGTGATCACTGATGCGCCGTCACGCCGTACTTTTGACCTAATGAACAAAGACGCCTCGGATGTCCTGGGTACTCTCAGTGCAGAATCCATGCTCTATGGCACGATGACCGATACTGACGTAGCTCTGTACCTGCTAACGGACACGTATACCGAGATTAGCCAGCGCTACGGTGTGCAACCATTGACCGTCAGCGACAAGCATCCAACAGCTGGCGCTGCGATCAACATAGTTTCAGCTTACTGGCGCCGCACCTACACGTGCAGCATCGACAACTTTGTTTCGGAGCTTCATGAAGACGGCTGGATTTTCCGCGATGCCATCCGTTATACGGCTAAAGGTTGCGCTGTCATTGGCGGCACCTCGGGCGCGCCTATTATTGGCACCGACCCTAGTCTAGTGATCGGGATCAACAACACGATCAATGAACAAGGCGGCCGCTGCACTCGCAACAATCCTTGTGAAGTAGATCAAAATGGTTCCGTCGTGGTGAAAAAGGGTACTGGCTACGGTGAGCAGGTCTACTTGTTCTACGGCTGTTTAGACGGCACGGGTCACGGCATCGATTTGAGTCGTGCTGGCTGCAGCCTGCCCAAGCCTCAGTGATTGTTATGTGATTATTAGGTGCCCGTAAAGATAGACGAAGCGGGCTGCCGAACAAACGGCAGTCCAGGCTCGTCTAATAGGATGCGTTGAAACGCACCGTCTTGAAACACCAGTAAATTAGGCTGATCCCAGCTCTCGACACTCATCATCAGCTGCGATGTTCGAGGATGTGTCTCTGCATAGGGCACGTGAAAGTGTCCGATGATCCCATGATCACACTCACTGTCCTCCATCCAGCGGGCGAAGGCGTCGAGGATGCGGTCATGATTGAGCGTCCGGTACTGGTCCTGAGCACGGGAAAACTTGGCGTGTCTTAATGCGTAGGCATCTAACCAGCCACCGGGGACATAGGCCGCTGCAAACCTCACTGCCTGGGACTTCAGAGTTCCGCGGAACAGTTTGTACAAGGGCTCATCAGTCAGCAGATCACCGTGGGTCACTTTGAGCCGAACGCCTGACTTAAGGGTTATGTAGATATCACGCTCTTGGACGATCTCAATGCCCTTCCATCCGATGCGCTCGAGATGAAACTCATGATTGCCCTCGACATAAACCACTCGTACCCCACGCTGCACCAAGCCCACAAGGGCCTCACCCAGCGGGCGAAACTTGCGCCGGAAGTAGTCGCTATCGCCGAAGCAAAAGTCACAGATGTCGCCATTGAGGACTACGGTCTCTACCTGCGGCCCAAGACGCTCAAGGGCGTCCAACAATAGACGAGCTCTCTTGTCAGCCATGTGCTGAATATGAATGTCAGAGACCAGCACGAAGGGCGCTGTGATGTGAGACTCACCGTTGGCATTGAAGTTAGTCGTATTGATGATCTCGTACTCCTATCAGGAGTGACACTATAACCTGTATCCTCTGGAATGCTCTTGCAAAATCAGGGCAATTCTGGTTTTTTAACAGGGCTACGTCCATTTTAAAACTAACCGTGGCGTCAATCAGGAGGACTCCAATGTCTCTTTCCGTCGAAGAAAAGGTCAAGCAAATCGTCGTCAACCAGCTCGGCGTTGAAGAGGGCTCTGTAGTTGGCAAAGCTAAGTTCATCGAAGACCTGGGCGCTGACTCCCTGGATATCGTAGAGCTAGTTATGGCGATGGAAGAAGCATTCGGCGTCGATATTCCTGACGAAGAAGCTGAAAACATCCGCACCGTCGACGACGCCGTTTCCTTCATCAAAAAGGCTGAAGACGCCTAAGGAACTCAATGATGGCAACCAAAATCGGAATCGCAGCTGATCACGCCGGCAAAGAGCTCAAGCAACTTATCGGCGAATTCGTGAGGATGAAGAATTACGAAGTGGTCGACTACGGGGTTGCCGTCGATTCCGCAAAGTCAGTTGATTATCCCGATTACGCGGCCATTCTGTCGGCTGATGTCGCCAGCGGCAAGCTAGACCTTGGGGTTTTAATCTGTGGCACAGGCATCGGCATGTGTATCACAGCCAACAAATTCCCTGGGGTCCGCGCGGCGTGTGTCTGGGACGAATTTACCGCTCGTATGAGCCGAGCTCACAACGACGCCAATATCATCTGTCTTGGCGCTCGAGTGATCAATCATCATCGCGCGGCTGAGCTTGTGAACCTTTGGCTAGATACCCCTTTTGAAGGGAATCGCCACAAGGCACGGCTTGATAAGATCCGCGAAATAGAAAAAAAGCTGAGCGTGCGCTAAGCGCTGCCTTCCTGCTGCGTTTGACCCGCCCCGCGACCGTTATTAAGGAAAATGCCGTGCAAAAGCCGTGGGAGATTCTCCAAAACAAAGATCCGCAAGTGTATCAACTCATCGAGGCCGAATTTAAGCGGCAACAAGATGGCCTAGAGTTGATTGCATCGGAGAACTTCGCCTCGGCTGAAGTGATAGCGAGCATGGGCAACGTGCTTGCTAATAAATACGCCGAAGGACTCCCAGGCAAGCGCTACTATGGCGGTTGTGAGGTTGTGGATGCGGTAGAGACGCTAGCGATTGAGCGACTAACGCGCCTGTTTGGTGCCAAGTTTGCCAACGTCCAACCACATTCCGGCGCCCAAGCAAATGCCGCGGTGTTCCTTGTACTAGCCAAACCAGGCGACCGCATCTTAGGTCTAGACTTGGCGCACGGTGGTCACTTGACTCACGGAGCAAAGGTTAACTTCTCAGGCGTCATCTACGAATCCCACTTCTACCAACTTGAGGCGGGCAGTGATCTCATAGACATGAACCAGGTGCGCGAGCATGCGCACCGGGTCAAGCCGAAGATTCTAATCGCCGGAGCTAGCGCTTATTCAAGAACCCTTGATTTCGCTGAGTTTCGCCGTATCGCGGATGAAGTAGGAGCCTACCTAGTCGTAGACATGGCACATATTGCCGGTTTAGTGGCAGCAGGACTGCATCCAAGCCCGGTACCGCATGCCCATGTGGTGACCACGACGACCCACAAGACCCTGCGCGGTCCACGTGGCGGCGTGATTCTTTGGAACGACGAGTCTCTCAGCAAAGAGATCAACAAGGGCGTATTCCCAGGCACACAAGGTGGCCCGCTGGAACACGTAATTGCGGCAAAAGCAGTCTGTTTCCAAGAAGCGCTCCAGCCGTCCTTCAAAGATTACCAGTTAGACGTGGTGCGTAATGCCAACACCCTAGCCAACGCCCTCATAGAGCGAGGCTTCAAACTGGTGTCAGGCGGAACAGACAACCACTTGTTGCTAATTAACCTAAGCGACACACCAGTCAGCGGCAAGCAGCTCGAAGAGGCACTGGGCAAGATCGCAATCACCGTAAATAAGAACACCGTCCCCGGTGAAAAGCGCAGTCCATTCGTCACTAGTGGCATTCGCATTGGTACCCCAGCTGTGACCACTCGCGGGCTGCGTCAGGCAGATATGGAACATATTGCAAATTGGGTTAAGCAAGCCTTCGACCACGTTGCAGATGACGCCTACCTGGCAAAGCTGAAAGGCGAAGTTGAATCATTTGCGCGACGGTTCCCGCTCTATCCAAATTGGACGAGCTGATCGGAGTGGAACGTGAGATGCCCAAAATGTGGCTTTGACGACACCAAGGTACTGGAAAGCCGCATCCACGACGGAGGACGCAGTGTCAGGCGGCGGCGTTCTTGCGTTGCCTGCAATTACCGTTTTACCACGTATGAAAAAGAAGAAAGCTTCGCCTTCTCCGTCATGAAGAAGGACGGTCGCATCGAGCCGTATAATCGCGACAAGATCTTCCGCTCCATCCAGATTGCCTGCCAGAAGCGCCCGATCAACTATGACCAGATCGAGATGATGATTGCGCGCCTGGAAAAGCAAATCCAAGAATCTGGTGAGCGAACCGTGCCCAGCCAGAAACTGGGCGACTTGATTATGAACAGCTTGCAAGGGCTGGATAAAGTCGCGTATGTGAGGTTTGCTTCCGTCTACAAAGATTTTCAGGATCCGAGCGAGTTTATGCGAGAGATCCACAGTTTGGACAAAAAATAAATGTTCACCGGTATTGTCGAACGCACTGGCAAAATCCTCTCACTATCACGGCCACCTCTAGGCTCCAGTGGAGTTATGAGTAGCATTACTCAACTACTAGTTGATGCTGGCAAAGGCTTTGAGACGGCTTTAGGTGACAGCGTTTCCGTGAATGGCTGCTGCCTTACTGTAACGAGCAATAAATTTCACATGCTGGCTTTTGACGTCAGTAGCGAAACGCTGAGCCGGACAGGCCTCGGTGATTTGACCGAAGGCAGCGAAGTTAATTTGGAGCGGGCGCTAAAAGTAGGTGATCGCCTTGGCGGCCACATGGTCACGGGCCATGTAGACGGCATCGGCACCGTAATAAAAGTGGGTAAGCAGGCCGACGGCTGGGAGATTTCGGTACTTATCCCGCGAGTCCTCAGTCGCTACGTCATTTACAAGGGCTCCATTTGCTTGGATGGCGTGAGCCTAACAGTAAATACCTTATCAGACCGGGACGATGGCACCTTGGTCGGGCTCATGCTGATCCCTACAACAGTAAGCTTGACGTCCTTCAACAGCTTACAGCCAGGACAAAGCCTAAATGTAGAGGTGGACCCCATCGGCAAGTATGTGGAACGCCTGACCACGTTGAGTCCATAACCCACCGTATTTCATGGATTTTTACTAATTGACAAAAACAAGTGTCATGGCGCAAAAACTCTGCTAGCATTCGGCGCCTGTTCCACCGGAGCTAGCTCTATGACATCTCAAGACGTTGCCATTGCCCGCGTAGGCCAAGCCATTGACGCCATCAAAAAAGGTGGCATGGTCATTATGGTTGATGATGAGGACCGCGAAAACGAAGGCGACCTCGTCTTCGCTGCCGCCCACGTGTCCGCAGAAAAAATCAACTTCATGACCAAGGAAGCTCGAGGCTTGATTTGCTTGAGCTTAGACCAAGACAGCATCGAGCGGCTGCAGCTGCCAATGATGGAAGACTCAAGCAAAAGAGTCCCGACTAAGTCGACCGCATTTACCGTCAGCATCGAAGCTCGCGAGGGCGTGACTACTGGTATCTCAGCTGCCGACCGCGCCCACACCATTCGTGTCGCTACGGCTGCTAACGCGACTCCAAACGACCTCGTGGTGCCTGGCCACATTTTTCCGCTTAAGGCCCGCAGCGGCGGAGTGCTGCAGCGTGCAGGCCACACAGAGGGATCAATCGATTTGGTAAGGCTTGCAGGCTTACCCTCATCGGCGGTCATTTGTGAGATCATGAATGATGATGGGACGATGGCAAGAATGCCAGACCTTGAGTTGTTCGCTCAGCGCCATAAGATTCCTATCGTCACAATTGCTGACATCATTACCTACCGCCTACAGCGCGAGTACTTGATGACGCAAGTTGCCAAGGGCCCGGTTAAAACCGCCTACGGCGAATTCCAAAGTATTTTATTTAAGAGCGAGATCGATCATCTCACTCATGTGGCACTCGTTAAGGGCGACTTAGAAAATCACGTCGTCGATGTTCGGGTGCACCGGCAACGGCCGTTGTTGGACGTTTTAAGTCACCCCGAGCAAGGTGATCGCTCTAGGATTGAATACGCTCTGCGGATGCTCCAGGATCATAGCCACGCCGTGGTATTATACCTGTCACATCCGGACCCTCAACTCGCCTGGAAGGCAGATTTCAACAACTTGATTAAGCCCGAAAGCCAACCGGCTGATGTGGCCACTAGTCAGCCACAACGGCCTTGGACCGAAATGGACCCACTCCAGCTCGGGGTCGGAGCCCAAATACTGCGGCATCTTGGAGTGCGTCAAATGAGAGTCCATATGTCGCGGGCAACACCGCTTAAGGGCCTAGCCGGATTCGGCCTGGAAGTCGTAAGCACCGTCCAGCTTCCCAGTGGGCAAGCATAAGTTACCAATTAAAGAGGTATATATCATGGCAACTCGTTTTCTTGTCCTCGCAAGCCGATTTAACGACACCATCACCAAAGCTCTGCTTTCAGGAGCTCAGGACACCTTGAGCTCGGCCGGTGTAGCGGATGCCAATGTCGACCTCCTGTGGGTTCCCGGCGCGTTTGAGCTGGCAACCGTTGCGGCACAAGCCGCCAAGAGCAAGGCCTACGGAGCCATCATTTGTCTCGGCGCCGTGATCCGCGGTGACACCCCGCACTTCGACCTAGTTGCTGGTCAAGCCGCCGCTGGTCTCCAGCGCGTTGGCATTGAGACCGGCATCCCAGTGATCTTCGGAGTCTTGTCGACTGACACTGTCGAGCAGGCGTTGACCCGCTCAGGTATCAAAGGTGGCAACAAGGGCGTAGACGCTGCCCAGGCAGCACTCAGCATGGTAAAAACCATGGCCCGCTTAGCGGAGCTGACACACCGGTGAGCACCAACAGCAAGACCAAATCCCGAGAGTATGCCCTCCAGTTCCTCTATCAGTCTGAGATGGAGAAACTCTTTCTATTCTCTGACAGCCATTTTCAAGGCTTCGTCAGTCATCAACTTGTGCCTACCGAACACATTGCGGAAGTGCGCGAGTTAGCCCGGGGCACGATAGAACGCAGTCTGGAAATAGACGCCAAAATCCAAGAGGTCTCTGCCAACTGGAAATTGAGTCGAATGTCGGTCATCGACCGCAACGTCCTGCGCCTAGCTACGTTTGAGCTCCTCCTCGGATCTGCGCCACACCGGGTCATTCTCAATGAAGCTATTGAATTGGCAAAGAAATTTGGCTCTGCCGAGTCAAGCCGATTTGTCAATGG
The DNA here is from genome assembly GCA_903915625.1 of uncultured Pseudomonadota bacterium. Classification (GTDB taxonomy): domain Bacteria; phylum Bdellovibrionota_B; class Oligoflexia; order Oligoflexales; family CAIYRB01; genus CAIYRB01. The sequence continues at coordinate 57,514 of CAIWTN010000185.1, forward strand.
AGTGCTCGATCGGATCGCCAAAACCACTGCAGTGCGATAATCTAGCCAGATCAACATCTGGTAGGAGCAATGCATGGACGAGCAGTTGATCGGCGGCGCCACAAAGGCGACGCCAACCCCGGCTCTAGGCCTGGCTGATCAGAGTGCGACTGATTCGAATCCCAAAGTCGATTTCATCAACACAGGACGGCAGGTGATTGCACGGATAGTGCGCGATGCCTCGGCCTCCCCCTGTGAGTTCTGGTTTGGTTTGGCTAAATCAGGACCACATGCCCCGCTAGGACTCCTCGGGGAAAAACCTACTGATGACCTGCTCAAGATCGCGGCCACAGAGGGCATTAGCGAGTCCGGCCCTGTCGTCTTATTTGACGCCGAAAGCGAGAGTCCGCGAGGACTACTTCTCATGCCTTTACCCGAGGCTAATTACCAAGAACAGAGCGGCTGGCTAGACTTATTGACGGCAACGCTGTTGCCTTGGTCCCCTGATAGAATTGGTATTTATTTAGCTCCCGAGGCAGTTGGCACTGATCCTAGTATGGAACTGCTCTCAGCGGTGCTGCACCGGATTGTGCAGAACACTCGCATCCGAGAAATTTTCCTGCTTACCGGCAATCACGGGACCAACCACCTCTTAAATGCCGTACTACGCTTAAAGCAGGAACTAACCACAGACGAGTTTGATCTTTACGTCTATCATTAGCCTTAATTGGGTAGGGAGCATATTCGATGAGTACATCACCTTTTCGTCCTGACGCGCTTGCCGGTAGGGTTGCCCTTATCACCGGAGGCGGAACGGGAATTTGCTTTGGCATCGCTCAGGAACTTGGCCGACACGGTGCCAGACTCATGCTGATGGGGCGCCGTGAAGAGGTCTTAAAAGAAGCTTGCGAAGCCCTAAAGAAGCAGGGAATCGCTGCCGCTTACGTTGCTGGCGATGTGCGTGAATATGCCAATGCCGAAAAGGCGATTGCTGCCACCGTCGCTGCCTATGGCAAGCTCGACATCCTACTGAATGGCGCTGCCGGCAACTTTCTTTGCCCCACTGACAAATTAAGCTCTAACGGCTTTAAGACAGTCATCGACATCGACCTACTTGGCACGTTCAATATGTGCCGCGCCGCTTTTAGCTCACTGAAGGCAGCGAAAGACAGCCTGATCCTCAACATCTCGGCGACCCTTCATTATCAGGGGACCATTATGCAGTCCCATGTAATGGCTGCGAAGGCCGGTATCGATGCCCTAGGAAAAAACCTAGCCTGTGAATGGGGCGAATTTGGAATTCGAGTGTGCACGATTGCTCCGGGCGCCATTGGTGACACCGAAGGGATGCGCCGACTTGCTCCACTGGGTGCAGACAAAAAAATTGCCGCTGATGTGCCGCTCCGGCGCCTTGGGACCACGGATGACATCGGATCTGCTGCCGTATTCTTGGCATCAAGTGCGGCGTCCTACATTACTGGCGAGATCTTAGTCGTAGATGGCGGGGGCTGGCTGACCAAACCAGCTTTTGTTGACAGAGCAACCTGGGAAAAACTCGCAGCAAAGGGATGAATCATGTGGCGCAGGCTGAGACAGGGATCGTCACAGCTCTTACAGCGTCTGCGCTGGGTTTTGCACCCGATCACCATATTTGTGTCGCTACAAGTTGTGTGGCTGGCGATTACTCTAATTTGGGTGATTTGGTTTGTCAGCGAGCGAGCTGAGATCGGAGCTCTAGCAAAACGCTTCGGTCAGGAGTATTTCAGCACAGAAATGACCGTGGCAATCCTTGTCGTGGGCTGCATCCTGCTCGGAGTCCTCTTAGTTGGCACCATCATTCTTTTCGTGACTGGACAACGCCAGAGCTCTGCCGCACGCCAGCAGCGCAATTTCGTTTCAAGTGTCACCCACGAATTGAAATCCCCCCTAGCAAGCCTGCAGCTAGCCTTTGAAACCATGACAAGTCATGAATTAGATGAAGCCACAAAGCAGCGCATTGCAGAAATCATAGACAGCGACATCGAACGCCTACGCCGCTTGATCGATCAGATATTGGTCGCTGGCCGCCTTGACCGCGGTATTTTGAGTTTTGATGATGCATCGTCCATAGTGCCGATGGAAGATTTGATAAGACGCATCACGGACAAGCTGTCCTATATGGACCCAAATCTAAATGCGAGATTAACTATCGACTGCCCGCCAGGCTTGACGCTTAGAGCATCACGCATGGCACTCAACTTAATTCTAAATAACTTAATTGAGAATGCTATTAAGTACTCTGCTAGGCAGTCGCCTATTAAAATTGGCTTTGATCAAATTGGATCTGAAGTATTCATGTACGTAAGAGATCAAGGTATTGGCCTCGATAAAAAAGACAAAAAGCGTCTCTTTAAACTCTTTCGCCGTGGCGAAGCCGCAGTCAAAAAAGCGATACCTGGCACTGGACTTGGGCTCTATATCGTCAAATCTGCTGTTGGCGTCCTAGGTGGCCGAGTCTGGGCTGAAAGCGCAGGGAGTGGCCAAGGAAGCACTTTCTACGTCTCACTACCCACTAATAAAGAGCCGGATCAAATTAAGCTCGACCAAGTGGAGCACGTATGACTACGCCCAAAAAGCGCATCCTGTTGGTTGAAGACGAACCCAACCTAGCATTCAATCTACAGTTCAATCTTCAGGTTGAGGGTTATGAAGTAGTACCAGCAGTGGATGGGCGGATCGCCGTAGCTAAATTCCTCGAGGATGGACCGTTTGATTTAGTCATACTCGATGTCATGCTTCCGGAAATGAATGGATTTGAGGTTGCAGAAAAGATTCGCCAAACTGACGATCAGACTCATATCCTTATGTTAACTGCTCTTGGAAAAGAAGAAGATCGCTTGCGCGGCTTTGAGGCGGGAGCTGACGACTACATTACCAAGCCCTTTCACCTTAAAGAATTTTTGCTCCGCGTTAGGCGAATGGTCAAACGCTCGGAGTATTTCCAGCCAACTACTCCTGAATCTGCCGACGGCCACGAACTTGTTTTTGGCCCTTTTCGTCTCGATACGGAATTGCTGCAACTACATGGTCCAAGCGGTCAGCATACATTGACTGCGTTGGAGGCCGACGTATTGCGAGAATTTATGCAAAATCCTAAACGCGTGCTCTCTCGGCAATACTTACTTGATACCGTTTGGGGCATGAAAGGCGATATCGAAACTAGGACTGTCGACAATTTCATAGTACGCCTGCGACGCTACCTTGAACCTGAACCGAGCAAACCACGCTACCTGGTCAGTGTCCGTGGACGTGGATATCGCCTTATCGCTGAATAATTTGGGATCAAATATGTTTCTTAACTTTGAAAAATGGCATGGCTGTCTAAACGACTTCATAGTGATTTGGATCTCTGACAGCGACGGTGATGTCGTCCTAGACAGCATTAAACGCCAAACTAAACGTCTCTGCGACCGCCGTGGCGGCATCGGTGCTGACGGCATACTTGTGCTTAGACGAAAAAAATCTCAGGATCTTACGCCATATGGCCTAACGATTATCAACAGCGACGGATCGATCGCTAAAACTTGCGGCAATGGGCTGAGGTGCGCTGCTCTTAGTGTGCTCAAAACCCACCAAGAACATGGCGACCCAAAACAACTCCCTGAATTTGTCGATTTTTTGGTGGAAGGTGAGACCTTAACTTGCCGCTTTGCGTCAGGCGGAGGATCACTGCCACTGGTTATTGTGGAGATGGGAGTCCCCGCGCTAAATAGCGAAGTTTCCTGGCATAACATCGCCAAAGACACATTAAAAAAAGTCGCCGAGAACCTCGGCATTCCAGCTTTGGCCAAAGACTTTGGTGTTTGTACGATTGGCAATCCACACATTGTCATCCATTCGGATCAAGCATCGCGCGAGCTGCTGCTAAAACTCGGCCCAGCCTTGCAAAAATCATCGGCTTGGGATGGAATAAACGTACACCTAACGAGACCATTAGAATTGACACCTAAGGATCAATCACGAGCAGGACAAGAACTCGGACAACGCCTTAGTGAAGGCTTCCAAGTATATGTCTGGGAACGCGGAGCTGGGGAAACCATGGCCTGCGGCAGCGGTGCCTGCGCTGTAGCGGCACTTGCCTTAGAGAGCGGACTCTTGGAGCGAGAAAATTGGGTTGCGATTGACATGCCAGGTGGTCGGCTTTATGTGAAACAAGCGGAGGCCAATGAGCCCGTCATGCTGGCAGGGCCGGGCGCATTCTCCTTTAACGGTAGGATCAGCATTTGAACCCATTACGCCAACATGAGCAGTGGCTCAAAATGATCACCCCGGCTTTTGAGGCAGCAAGACGCTATCATAAGCATACCGTACACGGCCTGGATCATATCCCGAAGGACCGTGGTGCAATCGTTGCCGTCAATCACAGCCTAGCAACCTATGACATCACACTGCTGATGACAGCCATGTATACCGAGCGCGACATCATCGCTCGACCATTAGTGGACAGGCTGTTCTTTCGAATCCCTTTACTTGGACCGCTCGTGAGCAATTACTTCGGAGCCGTACAAGGCAGTCCCGAAGCAGCAGAACAGCTATTGCGTGAGGGTGAGATCATAACCGTTGCACCAGGCGGTATGCGGGAAGCTCTGCGTCCTTCGCGTGATCGTTATAAAATCGAATGGGACAAGCGATTAGGCTTTGTCCGCCTTGCCATGAAGACTCAGGTTCCGATTGTCTTAGCGGCCTGCCCTAAAGCAGATGACCTGTATGAAGTCTATCCATCACACGTTACCGCGTGGTTCTATCAGAATTATCGCGTGCCGGTTTTTATCGCTCGCGGGCGAGGCTGCACGCCTTTACCCAAACCAGTTAAACTAGTCCATTATCTGAGCGAACCAATGGAGCCGCCACCTTGGACGGAAGATGAGGCAGAGCGAGAAAAACGACTAAAAATATTCCACGCCAAGATCGTTAGTCGAATGAAGGAACTTTTGCAAAGTTGAACATGTTTACATTTTGAAATAACATTCTTAGATGCTTTTCACCTCGAATAGGAGGGTTTTAAACATGGACATCAGAGCATTAGCTAGAAAAATACAATTCTCTTCCGCAAGCGCGACATGGGCTACATCCGTATTTGCATGTCTTTTAAACGCTTCGACCGTCACCGCCGAGCCCGCTCCACCTTATGAGCAAGTGCACCGCATCCTGACTGCTGCCTGCGGCAAGTGTCATATGAATGGCCATCATCGCGGGGGCATTCAACTTAATACTGAACTACAGGTAGAGAGAGATGCTGAGGTTATCCTCACATCGATCGAAACCAGTGACATGCCGTATATGGACCCCACCTGGAATCAGACAGCTCAAGGCAAATTAGTGATACGCTACTTAAAAGCCAAACTCGGCCAAACCGACGACGACAATAGCCTAGAGTGATAGTTTTTTTAAAAACTCGCTCCACGGAAAATTAGCATCGCCGAAAGCCACAAAGGGCGGATTGATCAAAGTCCCCGTCCGGTACCTGAGTGGCTCTCCGTTAAAATCAAGCATTTTGCCACCAGAAGTCTCCAGCACACACTGCGCAGCTGCAGTATCCCAAAGGCTGGTTGGTGAGTTGCGTACGGACACATCGGCAGCACCTGCCGCAATTTCCACATACTTTAATGCACTGCCCACCCGCTTAACTATTGCATGGGGATAACCCGCCAATAATCTCTGGTCCTCCCCATGTAGGTGAGAACGGCTCACCAGGCATGTGAAATGCTGTTGATCCGCTGCTCTACTGTGAATTGGTAGCAGCTGTGAGGCAGGGGCATTTTGCATAAATGCACCTTCGTTCCGATCGGCGACATAGCAAACTCCCCTAGTGGGAGAGAGGACACAGCCTATGGCAGGTTGTCCGTCTACCATCAGAGCAATGTTGACACTGAAATCGCCAGTCCGAGACAAAAAGTCTCTGGTCCCGTCGAGCGGGTCAATAAGCCAGAAGCAGCTTTCTTCCTGCACGAGTCGGATACTGGTTGCTGCTTCAACACCACCTTCTTCTGAGACTATCGGCACACCAGGCAATAACCGGGGTAATTCCGCCGCTAATAGTTCATGAGCTGCTAAATCCGCCTGAGTCACCGGAGACTCGTCTCTTTTGGCCTCAGCCCGCAGTTCTTCATTCTTATACCAGTGCATCACTCGTGCACCGGCCATCCGAGCTACGCCCACCAAAGCCGGCAAAGACACTAAACTTTGACTCATATCGCAGACCTATCGCATTTTACGGAACTAGCCACGTCTCATGTTTTGAACATTCGCTAAAGACGTTATCAGCTTAGTAAGAGCAAGACTCTTTTCCTCTGTAGTATGTTCAAAACTAACGCCAGCCTCACTACCCACCATAAAGATACGGCGCACACGGGCCGAAAGCTTCAAGTATTCACCATCGGCCAGAGGTGCCGATTTACCGAGTGGAATACGCAATCTTAGCTGCTCACCGGGTTGAAACATGCGGCCATCCTCATCGCGCAAGTAGGCGCCATGAACACTCAAATCAAAGATACGGCCGTTGAGCATTTGCTCTTCACCGAGCAATGAATACCTAAGCGGGATATTGACTTTATAGCGCCTACTCCGCCGCCGATTGCTTGATGTGATGGCATAGCGAACTCGGCTCAAAATTTCGGCATTGGATAGGGAGGCGAATTCCACATAGTCGTCTGTCTCATGGAACGGCGCCAAGACTTGATTATAAGCCTGGATTAATCGAGTTGGATCCCTAGTTAAAAACAACACGGGCACAGCGTCTTCGTTTAATCGCCGCTTCATTTCGCTAACTAGATTTAGACCGTCCACTAAAGGCAGAAACTCGTCATCAAATATTAGTAATGAAATCTGCCGACTAAATCCCTTTTTTAAATCTTCAAGTGACCCTGCTCTGGAGATACCAAGCTGCTTAAAGTTAGTTCGAATTAGCTGGTCGAGTCCACTGGCGATATCGGTCGGGACTCCCTTACCTAGCGCAAGGAAAACATAGCTCTTACGCTTTCGTCTCGGTGCCTGAAGCAATTCGGCAACGCGATTTTTCGATTCCTTTTTTTCTTCTACCTTGGGCGTGGCTTCATCAAGTTCAGTTTGAGTCATGGTTATTCTCCATGCGCCAACCGAGGATGTATTTAAAAAATGCGAAAGGCTCGACGCGAACCCCAGAGAGCCGCTGATTATGGGCAGCGTGATGCTGAAGAGTCCAAAGATAAGTATAAGGTGCGTCTTCCGCCAAAACTGCATGAATCTTATGATAGATTGCGCGCTTCATATCAAAATCGTTAGTTACATCCGCCTCGGTGAGCAGACTATCGACTTCTGTGTTCTTATACTGGACGAAATTGTTACCCCAGGGCTTGCTACTCGAACTGTGAAACAAACTAGTGATGTTGCTCGCATCGTCGAAAGACCAGGCCGCAATGGTCACGTCATAATCATGTTCTGCAAGCACCTTCTTCTTCCAAACCAACCAGTCCATGAACTGCAATTCAACTTTAATACCGACAGCCTCTAGGTATCCTTGAAAAGCCAGGACCACGCGCTTGATCATCTCGCTCTCACCAGCCAAAGGAACGGCGAAGCTAAGTGTCACTGGCTGACCGGTGGGAGAGACTAGCCTGCCATCTTTGTACCTAAGTCCTGCAGCAGCCAGTAGGGACTTTGCTCTTTCTGGGTCGTAACTTAGCGGCTTAACATCGAGATTATAAGCCCAGGACGACGGCGGAAATGGCCCTGAAATCAGTCGCCCCTTACCCTGAAAAAAAGCATCGATCATCTCCTGCCGATTGATCGCCTGACTAATTGCCTGCCTAACTCTTTTGTCTCTGAGTACTCCGCGAGCGTTATTCATCGCGAAGAAAGAGAAGGAAAGAGCATCGTAAGGGACAACATTAAGCTTGCTATCACCCACCATCTCGCCAAGATCGCGGGGGCTGACATATGTGACCAAGTCTAAAGAATTAAACATGAGAGACTGAGCCATCACGTTTTGATCCGAATAAGCCTTCATCACAATATGCGGAATCTGCGGGGTCCCACGGAAATATTTTGGATTAGCTGTAAGCAGTACCTCTCCATGACCACTCACCTTAACTACGGAATACGGTCCTGTACCGACTGGATGTTTGGCAAACTCGCTGCTACGAAGCAAGGCAGGCGCAGAACCCAAAATGTGAGATGGCAAAATTTTAAACATCAATGTCCGCATGGGATCCGTCAGAGCTCTGCCAAAGCGAATAACAACAGAGTGCTCGCCGGTTTTCTCTGCCGACTTAATCACATTAAAACGCTCACGATTTGGCACTTCACTTGCTGAATTCGACAATAGCCGAATCGTCGTGACCACATCATTCGCATTAAACTTAGCCGCACCGCCCTGACGCTGAGAGCCATCATGCCAGACTACGTCATCTCGGAGATTTAACGTTACGGTCGTCCCCCCATCCCCGATAACCCAACTTTTGGCTAGGGACGGGACATATGCTTCCCCAGGACCCATTTCGATGAGCGAGTCAAAGATCAGGTCGCTCAACCTTTGACCGGCGGCCTCTGGGGATGTGAAGGGATCAAGGGTATCTAGTCGGGTAGTCTCGCCATAGGTCATGGCAGCGTTGCCACTGGTAGCAGCTCCTGCCAGTCCTATGTCTATAAAATTTGCTATCACTGCCAATAAGGGCACTACTAAATTCAACCGCATAAATTACTCCACCGATTACATCGATAAATAATGAATTTTTGAAGGCAAATGAGACTCTGTCTGAATTTGGACACCTTGATTAGTCAACGCCACAAAGACGCGGTCCCAAGCGCCGATCTGAGCTCTAAAGCTGAGTATTCCGAGCTTAGACACCAAAAGGTCGCGATTCATCCTCGTGTTGGTACTAAAAAGATAGCTGCGACCAGAAAAGAGATCATAGGCATAAATTGGATTAGAAACTGAAACATCGTGCTTCACATAAAAAATCTTTCGACTATCAGGCGACCAAGCGGGACCAGTATTTAAATCGATCACTACATCCCGCGCCACGATCATCGTGCGAAGTTCTGCCAAGCTGTAGGTCTTCCCGGAGGCAACGGGAACTACAACTAGATTCCAGCGTCTTAGCATGGATTCGCTTTGAGCAATGTCTTCAGCGTAGAAGGCGACGTACTTTCCGTCAGGGGAGACCGTTGGTCGTAGATGGTCAGCACCAGCTTCAGTCAACGGATAAGGCTCACGCCAGACATCATTGTGCCTAGTTACCATATTTAAGTTGTGATGAAGCGCATCACCCGAAGCATAAACGACTCCATTTCCATCTGGAAACCAGTCCGGAAAGATATCCACTTCATCACTACTAGTCAGCCTAACCAGCTTCTTGTCGCTCAGGCTCAAGGAGTAAATATCGCCGTTACCGGACCTTGCACTAACAAATGCTATTTCATTGTTAACTGGGCTCCAAGTTGCATAGCCGTCTTTACTATGACTATTACCTAGCGATTCTTCCTTAGCTCCGATCGCACCGACATAGATATTGTAGTCACCGATTCCGCCATTCGACATGAAGGCAAATCTGGTAGAGTCATGGGACCAACGAAGGCCCGCATTATATGACTGCACAGACTTAGTGACCATCCCATCCAAAAAATCGCTAGATCCCTTCGGAATTACCTGCAATTCTCTCGAATAATTACCAACCAAGTCCTTCAACATAATCTTGCGAAACCCGTCGACTAAGACCTCGTATCCAAGATAAACGCCATCAGCTGACCAACTAAGGTTCGCCTCATTAAACCGCGAATCATTGGCATTGAGTTGGCGAACTTCGATCAAAACGACATCACTTCGCGCCGATTCGAGAGTTGGATATGCCTTGGCAAAGGCTCGCGCACCGGGAAAAAACTGGCTGATGAAACGCGGAAAATAGCGTCCATTACTTGCAGAAAATGCCGCTAGTGGCACCCCAACTTCCGGACTGGAAACCCCCTTAGACCATGGGCTCAACCGACAATTAGCCAAGAGCGCCAATGTCGCTGGAATTAAAATGCGTCGCCAGGAAGTTTTTGAGCCCATAAATTAAAGAACCAATCCTTTTTACTGACGAGACACCGACCGCGAAGAATTTAGCGAAGCTGACGCCTGCTTAAGATAGACCTCAGCATTTCCGATATAAGATTTGCTATTGTCGTCCAAAGGAATCGCTCGTCCGCTACCTTCGAGATAATTACGCCAGCCACGCACCGTCTCTACGAGCAACTTTGGATCCTGCGTGGTCATCCAAAGTCGATGACGGCAAAGTGCTCGATGGTAGTCGACATTATGAACGGCGTGAGGGTAATCCTTAGCCGCGACAAAGCGCAAATAAGGCATCACTCGATCGAGAACTTCCAACGCTTTCTGATAATGAGCACGAGCTGCCTCCGCATTATCGGTCGCTAAACGTTCTGCTGTAGCGAATAAAGCAATACCCTCGTTGATATGAGATGCCACAAATCGCTTGTCAGTAAACTGTTGCACAGCCTCATTAGCGGTCACTGCACTAAAAGCGGCCGCAGCTTTAGCTGGTTGATCTAAGACATTTAAATAGATTTCACCAGCTTCATGCCGACCAAAAAGATAATCACTGTGATCCTTAGAAATCTCATTCAATAACGCTAAGGCCTCGGTAGGCTTGCCAGCCTTGAGTAGACTTTGGGCGGTAGCTCGAAAATCTCGTTCGAGAGCGATGGCCTCATCACCCACTAAAGCCAGTGTCCCTTGATCAAGCTCGAGCACAGAGCTATATGCCTTATATCCAGGCACACCATCTAATTCAATTTTGACGAAACCACTTTGCACGGACACGGGCATGGAAAGCGGGGTCTTACCAATCACTACTCCATCTAACTTAACCACAGCACTGCTTGGCTTGGATTCCATTTTAAGGTAGGCGAGTTGTTTTTTGAGTTGGATATTGTGCTGAACCTGATCGTTTAAGGTGATGCTCTGAGTGTAGTCAGCAAAGCCCATTTTGATAATTTTAAGTGTCCCAGACCCCTTAGCTGTAATTGGAAGACGACCAGTAGCATCCGTCGCTCCCAACCAGATGTCATTGAAATATACGTTTGCTTGCGCAACAGGCTGTAAGGTCGACCCTCGCGCCGATGTGATACGCAGCTCGCCAGCCTTGGAGTCTTCGACCTTGCGTGTCCTGAGCCTAACTAAATCACCACGTTCTATAATTGCTCTCGGGGCTAATCCGCTGACGCTACATGTGGCTGTTTCATCACCAACCACTCGGACCGTCAACACCCCAATTTTGCCGTGCAGCTGACTATGTCCTAGCTTCTCTGTCTGAAGGCCAAACAAATCCAACTGATCCCCGACTTTGATCCCTCTACCCTGAGATCTGCCAAGATTTATGACGACTTTATCAGCCTCTTTTTTCAGAACAGCGCCCTCAAAGGGAAACACCCTATCGATTCTTTTTCCGACCGAACCCACAGCCCGATCCAAAGCGTTGAGATCGTCTAAGCTAAGTAAGTTCTCTTTGCCGGCAGCCATAACGTGACCGTAACTATCTATGACACTCAACTCCAGAACGGGAGTCGAACCCAGGACTATGGTTGGGACGATGACTGCATCGACCATCGCTTTCAAATCAGTATTACGCCAGCCATGACGCGCCACATCCTTCAGACCCTTGCCCGAGCGTTGCAACTTCTGCTCAAATTCTTCAAAAGACACTTCTTTGAAAGCCATAGAGCTAAAAAGCATCTTCCGTGCCGAAGACTGCACCACTTTCGAAAAATCATCGTTGATCTTGGCAAGTGCCTCAGCGCTGATAGATCCACTTGCGGTTGGTTTTAACACTGTCAAACGCGCTGGCGGTGGCTCTAAAGGAGCAAAGTATTTCACTAGTGTCATTTGCTGAGATGCCACAAAGTCAGTTTCGAATGTTTCCGGCAAAAATGACTGAGGCTTCAAGCTCACTGCAATTAGATCGTCGCTCTTGCCACTATAAGCATGCGAATAACGGCCAAATTTGTCGGTAGCACCGACTTTCTTGCCGCCAAAATAAACCTCAACATCTTCTAGTCCATAAACATGTCCGTAGGACTCAGTCACTGCATAGATGTCGAGAGTATGTCCCTGCTCAAGCTGAACCCTGAGCTTGTCTTTATTCTTGATAAGTACAGTCGTTACATTTGTTTTATAGCCTTTCTTGGAGGTTACAAACGTAACTGGAGTCTCCGGCTTTGTCGGAAACCGCACCACACAACGGCCCCGTTGATTCGTGGTACAAACCGTCTTAAGTTGACTTGAATCCTCGTCACCGATGGCAAGTTGCACGTCTGCTACAGGTAAAGTCCCCGAAATGACATGTACCGTAAATATAAAAGGCCCTTGATTTGCTGCTGATACCTGAGGATAGACTGAGTTGTCCGGAATCTGTGATTCCGTCTCAGATTCAGAACCTTTCTCTGCCACAACAGTCGACTTATCTTTTGGCTGTTCCGCAGTCGCCTGATCTAGTGGCACTGTTTTTTGTGCCACATTCAAGTTATCGGCATTATTAGGCTGTGGATTCTCCTGCACCTCGCTGGGCAATGATGCGGTATCAGCGCTAACGTTGGCCACAGTCTCCTGGGGCGTGCCGGTTGCTGCGGCAGAGATGGCGTCACTAGCACCATTTGTCGAAGGTGCCACGGAATTATCGGTAGAGCTCAGCGATGCGTTTGCCGGGGGTCCAGCCAGCGCCTTGGCGCTAGTTGGAGACGGCTTCGGAACGAAATAGAGAATCGCAGCTACCGCGACATCTTGCGGCGTAACTGAACTCACTTCAAAACTCTGCGTATAAGGCGCAAAATAGTAGGTGTCACTGTCCTTGCGAAGCTCGACTCTTGATTTAGCCGACACCGGTAGTTTTATCTCTCCACTGAAAGAACCATTATTAGCTGTCTCACCGAGAGTTTTGCCATCGACGACAACGGCAGCAGCGCTGACAGGTTCACCCTGATTCGTTCTCGCGTCGACGTGAAAACGCACCGTAGTTTCCTTGGGCGTACACGCAAACAAAAATTGTAGGGTCAAAGCCACCAGAAGATTAAATTTCACAGCCATCCTCCACACCCACTTTTTTCTGGTCAAGGTCACGGAATTTCTTGAATTGATTCACGACAGTTCAATTACATGCTCGGGGGCGCCAAATTGGCTGATCCTGATCCACGACTATCTTGCTGTCCATTTGGGAGCTGCGTGGCACGTATCGAGGTCGGCGGTAAAGGACGCAGCTTTAATTCGACTCGATTTTTACTGTCTACATTGACATGGATTGAGGCTAGAGAATATCCGGGCACCAATGCTTCGACGAGACAATCTCCCGGCGGCAACTTCGCGTCCGTAGAAAACTTACCATCAGGCTGAACTTTAAGAACTAAAGTTTGATTTGAAGCACCTTCTTTAGGCACCACTTGCTCATTCAAGGGAGTTATATTTACCCGAGCGTCAGGACCAAACGGCTGCCCACTTGAACCTTGCAGGTGTCCAGACAAAGTGGGAGCGCAGCTGGTACTCAACCATATAAAATAAGTAGTCCAACGCATCAAAGAACATCCTTTCGTGACAACCACATGACTGAGTTTGTTTCAGGTAACCAAACTAAAACGCCCTTACCATTAAGCCTTAACTGACGAAACATTGCGCCACGTGGGATCATGACATGCCGTTGCTTGGAGCTCGCAAAGTCCCAGACTAAATTGGTGTCGTGGACCACTTGAATCGTTGGCAGTCTCTGCAGCGAAAGACTAAATGGTTGCACGTTTAACCTGGGACGCGACAGTGCCTGGCGATGAACCCAGCCAGTCGCCCCAGAAATAACAGGCAGGATCTTCAGCCACACACCATGCTGGGCTAATACAATCGCGTCTGCACCCCGATCTAAAGTAGCGTCCAGTAGTTCATATTGAGTGCCTGGGCCTACCCGCATCTCCGCACGCGGTCTTATCACCTGACTGATGAGCAACATTTGGGGGGGGACTTCTGCTTTAGCCACCGGTTCAGAAGACAGCTTTGATGAGAAGCTCGTTGGTAATATGGTCAAAGACTTCAAATGCGTCGATGATTCAGGAGACATAGCATCACTCGACGACGAGAGCTTACCCAGGCAGCCAACCAATGCGGCGCAGCCGACAAGCGACCATAACTTATGCCAGCGCCACGAAATCATGTTGCTTAACCCGATTTTGACGTCCCACCGGACTGCGCATTCTTCTCCCAACCATGCTTGCCGATGCGGAGCTGAACTGGCAAATCATAGGCCGAAATTGGATTACCCTTAGTACCGATTACGGCAATATGAAGCTTGGTAAAAGTGCCCGATATATTAGCCCGAATGGGGAACTTAAAGCCCTTTTGCTTAAAACGTTTGATGGCAAAAGAAGTAGCCTTTAACGGCAACTTTGGGACACCGGCTTCAGACACCGCGATATCTCGTGGCGCCCCGATAAACTGGCGCTCTCCCTGATCTGTCGTAAATTCAGCGATAGCAAATATGAAACCTTCAGCAAGATCTACCCCAGAGCGAGTCGTCAAGTCGAAGCGCAACTCGAGTGAGGTCGGATGCGTCAAAAGCACAGGACGACTGATGGAAACCACCGCATCCTCAGTTGATTCCGGAATGTCATTCGATTTAGTTTTTGCGGCGGCATCAGCAGTTGAGCTTGAACCTGTAGAATCAGTGGCTGCGATACCATCCTGATTTTGTTCTGGCTTGGCTTCGGCTTGAGCTTCGGGCGGTGAAGGCAAACTTGGCTCCGCAGGGCTAGCAGTAGTGGGCTTAACCTCTACTTGCGCAACAGGCGGCGGGGATGCTTTAGGCTGTGGATAAGCCAAATCAAATACATTATCAACGCGGGTTTCGTAGTCAAAAACTGTATTCAAGGCCACATGGAGCCTGCTGAGTAAGTTTGCTTTGTCCGACAACAAAGAGGCCACTAGTGCAATACTGGCAACGGACCAGACGATCAGTCCGACACAGAATGCGATCATGACTCGAAGCTGCCCCAGAGACACAGTGATTGTATGAGTACGCGAGGCGTCAATGAAATAAATGAGGCTAAGCTGGCGCTTACGCCCCGCATTTAACGGCGCTGAATCGAGCTTGGTCATGATGCCCCGCTAACAGGCTCTTGCCGGCGAAAAGATTGAATATATACTCAGTTTATGCGTAAACCTTGGCAAACGCAACCAATGCCCCAGCAACACGAGACCTTAAATAGTGCTCAGACCCAAAACCTCTTTCCTAAGCAATGGTAGATTTCACAGTTTTGAAACCTTTCCCAAATGCATTCGGATCTTGTAGAATCCGAGAAAAGGGAAGTTGCGCATGTTTACCCCATCGGCCAGTGCTCCAGTGCTACGTATTGCCATCTACCGGGCTTCCAGCCTAGGGGACATGGTACTTGCGACTGCATGCTTAGATTTACTGCGTCAACTTTCCATAAGAACTGAGGTTACCTGGATCGGTCGTGGTCCAGCCCTTGAGACTATTGCCACTGCCTGGCCCTCTGTTAAGACCATCACGGTCAATCGCTCGGACTCACTAGTAGAGCTTCAGAAGATCATCGAGCAACTCTCAAACACTCACTTATTCATCGATCTGCAGTGCAATTTGCGCTCGAGCTGGCTGGCACGCAACCTTAAGGCTATACACAAAGTCCCATATTTCTCGGCAGAAAAGGCCCAGTTGGCGCGTAACCGCCTCATCTTCGAGGCGCGGGTCCGCGGCCGCAGGCGCCCACTACCCGAACGGGCAAAAATACCGGCGCGCCTGCAATATGACACGATGGCTGACGCCCTGAAACGCGGCTTGCGCCATCATCTGCCGGTCGAAATGCGGGAAGGGATGGATCATATAGTGTGCCGCCCTGCGCTTCCAATACCCTCGGACTTCGATCCGCCCTGGCGCAAAGAGCTACGCTTCGGCATTTGGCTTGCCATAGCTCCAGGTGCCGCACATCCAACTAAGCAAGCACCTCTTGAGACTACCTACGGAATTTTAGATCAAGTTCGCAATAGCCTAACAGTCAAGTCTGGACTGCACCAAATGCCCGTAGGATTGGTATTTCTCGGCGATAGCAAGGACAGGCATGCGGCGCGGCATTTACTCGATCAGCTTGACTGGCAAGGCCCGGTTCTCAATCTGGCAGGACGCTTATCGCTTTGGGAAACGGCCGTGGCTTTGAGTGAAGCGAACTGCCTGCTGAGCAACGACTCGTCGTTGGGACACATTGCAGAATCGGTCGAGACCCCGACCGCCGTCCTGTTCGGCCCGACGATCGAATCGTTTGGATTTGCACCGCGGATGCCCGAAAGTAAGGCCTTCTCGTCCTTGATTGGCTGTCGACCGTGTTCTAAACACGGCAAGGTGACGTGCCGCTATGGCGACAAACTATGCTTTAGCACACTTAAACTTGCGGAAATTTCAGATCACTTAGTTGCACTCCTGCAAAAACCGAAGAATCGCCGAACATCACTTCCGCCACTTAATCTTGGTGGCTGGATGTCGCCTCAATTCAATTCCGAGCTGGGTGGTTGATGTTGGCCCTCCTTCGCTCTCTATTCAGCTTCCTGATCCTAGCTGGCTACTCGGCAATATTTAAATTGCTGCAACCGTTAGCGCGAATACTTGGACGCCTAAGCCCAAAGCTAAGAGCGCAGTTAGATCAGCGTTGCGATGTCGCACGACTCAGCCCTAGCCTCGCTTTAGAACGGGCGCGCTACCGTCACTGTGCCGTATTCTTCTGCAGCTCGGCAGGTGAGTTTGAACAGGCCAGACCTTTGATCAGTAGGCTACAGGCATTAAAAACTATTTATATCCAAGTCATATTCTTTTCCAAATCCGGCCTCGACTATGCAAAGGCCAGAGGTGAAACGGTCCCGTGCTGCTTATCTCCATTAAGCGACTCTGTATGGACTTGGGGCTGGCTTTACTCCGCTCTCTTGCCCGACCTCACCTGCGTGGTGCGCCACGAACTTTGGCCAGGTTTTCTCACCACCGCACGTCGCTTTGGTAAGCTTTATCTTCTCGATGCCAGCCGTAGTTTGGCCGAAAAGAGCTCACCGCTGAGACAACTAGTCAGGAGCTTTTTGCTGCACAGATTCGACCAAATTTATGCAGTTAGCGCCGAAGATGAGGAATACTTTCGCGTAAAATACAGAATTTCACGCCCACATCTGATGGTAACCTCCGATACTAAATACGACCGCGTCATTGAACGTGCCAAGTCCAGACCAGATGAGATTGAGCGGCTAAAGGCTATTTTTAATCAATTGGCTCCGACCCCAAACACTCCGCGTATGGTGGTAGGAAGCGCCTACGAGCATGAAGTTTCACTATTGGTGCAGGCCTACAAGCAAAGAGCGACCACCGAGCCCAAGTGGCAGATTATCATCGCACCCCACATAGTCACAGACGACCACGTCTCACGAATCTGCAGCATTATCGAGCAGGCCGGCTTGAAGGCGCTTCGATTCAGTCGTCTAAAGACACACGAAACTGCACGTTCAGCATCCATGATCGTGGTAGATAGCATTGGTATCCTTGCCGAAATCTACGGTACTGCGCAGGCTGCCTTTGTTGGCGGAGCCCTCCATCATCAGGTTCATAATGTGCTCGAGCCGGCGAGTCATGGCCTTGCCTTAGGATATGGACCATTCTATAAGAACAGTCAGGAAGCTATCCACCTGGTGCAATCTGGTCTGGCGGTCGTCATCAAAGACCCTAGCCAATTTGTCACGTGGTGGCGGCAACTGGATCATGATGCTGCGGCTTTACGCCAGCGAATGCTGGCTGCCACTGCCGAGCTCACCGGCGCCTCAGACCGCATTTTCGCAACTTGGCGCCCGCTGCTGGAAATCTAATGGCCGATCGACAACTGATCATCAATTCTAATACCTCCGAAACGCGCATCGCCTTGCTGGAGAAGGATCGCGTTGCTGAGATCTTCATCGAACGCCAGCGCGAACGAGGAGTCGTCGGCAACATCTATATGGGGGTGGTGGTGCGCGTGCTTCCGGGCATGCAGGCGGCCTTTATTGATATCGGTACCGAGCGCACAGCATTTCTCTATGGTGGCGACGTTCTTGATCCTGAGCTCGTGCGCGAGCAAAGGCTGGATATGGGTGCTCAAGGCTTAGAGGATCTAAACCCGGAAGAGCTACGAGAACGCAGCACTAAGCAGCGCAAACCAATTGAGAAACTTCTGCGCGAGGGTCAGCACATTGTGGTTCAGGTGGCCAAGGAGCCACTTGGCAGCAAAGGCGCTCGCGTCACCATGTTCCTGTCATTGCCTGGGCGCTTTCTCGTCATCATGCCGGACTTCACCCACATCGGCATCTCGCGGCGCATTGAAGACGCAGCACAACGACAGCAACTCACTGATCTCGTCAAAGAAATAAAGCCGGACGACATTGGCGTCATCGTGCGCACGGCAGCCGCTAAAATTGACGCGGTGCATCTGCAGAAAGATCTAAAGTTCCTGCTCAAGACGTGGCGTAACGTCGACGCCAAAAGACGCCGCGCGGAGCCACCCGCCTTACTCTATCAGGACTTAGATTTAGCCCTAAAGACGACACGCGACCTCTATTCCGAGGAAATTGAACGCATTGTCGTTGATGATCTCAATACCTATGAAGAACTAAAAAAGTTCCTCACAGCGACCATTCCCGGCGCAGCAAAAAGACTAGTCCGCTACGATGAGCCCGTACCAATTTTTGATGTCTATGGCATCGAAATGGACATCGGCCGAGCGCTAAGTTCCAGGATCGAGCTGCCGTCCGGCGGCTATCTCGTGATCGATCAGACCGAAGCGCTCACATCGTTCGATGTGAATACGGGTAAGTACGTCGGCAAAGGCAACGCTCACGAGACTATTTTAAAAACCAATCTCGAAGCGGTAAAAAAGATTGTTTCGCAGCTCCGTATTCGCAACATCGGCGGCATCATCGTCATTGATCTGATCGATATGGAGCGACCAGAAGATCGCGAGATCGTGTACAACGCACTTCAGGAAGAGCTGAAGGCGGACAAAGCGCGGACGAATGTCCTACGCATCAGCGAGCTCGGGCTGGTTCAAATGACCCGCAAGCGCACTGCCGAATCTCTAGAGCGCCGCCTCATGGAGCCCTGTGCCCACTGTGAAGGCCGCGGCCGAGTCCGCAGCACCGCCACTGAAGCGTACGACCTACTCCGCGAAATCCGCCGTCACACGGTACAAACGGGCCAAACCTCGATCACCGTCAAAGTGCGCGACGATATTCGCCGCTGGCTTGAGGTCGAAGAGCGGACGCTCTTTAACGACTTAATTCAGGAATTTGGCCTCAAAATCGAATTCCGGCAAACCCAATTAAGTAACGAGATGCTGACCGAAGCCCCTTACGAAGTATAGGGGTCAGGCACTCAGCCTAACTAATTGATTTTATTATTATACGCTCTTATTTAGCTTCGTCGCCTGGGTGTTTTCAGGCCTTTCTTGAAGCGTAGCATCTGGCATTACTGAATTACCTCAGTGAGTTACACCTCCTTCAACTGCGACCCCTCGGTACAGTGCGAATTTCCGATTTTCGTTGATTTCACGCACTCCCTCGCAAGCCCAAAAAACCAATAAAAATCATAGCCTTGAAATTTAACCTAAACTTTTCAGGCACACGGCCGATCCGCTTGAAGAGCCAATAGAGGGGCAACCTAGGGCCAGCTGCGCCTTTGGTCATCACTCGGAATGACTTATGTCACGTCGTGTTTTCAAAACGAAATTCAAGACTAGCCTCAAGTTGGTGGCTAGCTCGCTGTGCGTAGCGTTTTTTGCCGAAGTCTCACTAGCAGCTAGTTTCTCGATGACCTACTCCGGTCGGTTGACGCAGCAAACGGGCGCACCACTCGATGGTCCCGTTGACGTCACGGTAAAGTTTTGGACGTCAGCAAGTGCTGGAAATACTCTTGGGACTCCGATCGACTTCGCGAACGTCACACTGAATCAAGGCGTATTCACCCTGCCTCTTGAACTCAGTGCCGCTCAGTTAAGCGCCATCTTCGGTGACGGTACCGATCTTGTCTTTATTGAAGTCACAGCAGCAGGGAAAACATACCCCCGGCAGCACTATACCTACGTGCCACTTGCTTTGCGGGTGCCTGTAGACACCAAGACTCTCGCATTCGATTCTGACGGTAAACTCGGCCTATCATTAACTAGTTTACCTAGTGCGAATCAGTTTCTCACCAAAGACAGTAACGGCCGCCTTAGCTGGGGAAGTCCCGCAGTCACCACTCTCCAAGGACAAACGATTGCAGCTGCTACGCCGATCTCTGGACAAGTCCTAACCTTTAACGGTGGACAGTGGGTACCCACAACTCTCACTAGCTCAGGCAGTGGTACGCAGACCGCAGGCAATTACCTTACAGCCCTCACTGGCGACGTCGTCGCCACTGGACCAGGATCAAGTACCGCAATACTAGCGAGTGTTGCGCTACCAGGTACTGCGACGAAAGTTACGTTTGATGCGAAAGGCCGCGTGACGGCGGGCACATCGCTTACGTATGCCGATATCACCACGGCTTTGGGATACGCGCCGTTAAACAACGCAGCTTTAAGCAATGGTCAGCTTTTAATTGGTTCAACCGGTACTGCACCAGTGCCAGCGTCACTTAGCTCAGGACCTAACGCTGGCGTCACTGTTACGACTGATGCTGGATCGATCACACTTGATACAGCGCAGGACATCCGTCCAACAGCATCACCAACTTTTGCCACATTGAATGCAGCGACATTAGCATCGGCAACTTACGTTGCGGGTATTTCTGACAATAGCGCAAATCCTACTGCGGGTATGCTGCGAGCAGCCAATGCGGTGGGAAGTGATGTGGTGGGAGCAGATCTAGTACTTGCTTCCGGTAATGGCGCAGGCACTGGTGGGTCGGGCAGTATTCACTTTAATACGGCAGCGGCTGATGTGACGGGTGAGACTGCTAATACTATTGCACCGAGGATGACGATTACGCCAAGTGGCAATGTGGGGATTGGGACAACATCTCCATTAGCATAGCTTGATATAAACGGCTCAATAAAAGTACCAGGTGGGACCCAAACTATACTGAGATCGGACACTTACGCGTCAGGAGTGCCCGTCACAGATGGTTTTCGTATCCGATATGATGATGCATATTTTGGTGGGTCTTCCGATGCACTGATATTCGATAAAACCGATTTCAACAATCCCGTTCCGGACGGAGGTATAGTCTTTGCAAATACAGGCCCATCCGGCATTACCGTCGCGGCAATGGCAGTTCTAGGTACAGGTAACGTCGGGATTGGCACCACGGGGCCGAGTAAGCTTCTTCAATTATCCTCAGCCAATACTAATGATACGAGTATCGGTTTGACCAATACGTCTACGGGCGGCCGAGACTGGCAGATCGGTAGCTTAGGATCGAGCTCTGGATGGGCTGGCAACCTTTCTGTCTTTGACAGAACAGCTTCAGCGACGCGAATGATGATCGACACCACCGGCAATGTCGGCATCGGCACAACAGCACCCGCCCAAAAACTCGACGTCGCCGGTATCATACGCTCAAGCTCAGGCGGCATTATGTTCCCTGATGGGTCTATTATGACCTCCGCTTTACCTACACCTTCCGGCGGCTACAACAGCACTACAGATCTTAACCTTGCGGCAGATTCTGGTGGAAACGGGACGGGTAACATTTCGATTTCCACAAAAGGTACCGAACGAGTGCGGATTACTAATAACGGGAATATCGGGATTGGGACGACAAATCCTACCTATCCGCTCACAGTTTACTCGTCTACGACCAATGCTTACATTCAAATGACTCGCGGCGTAAATACCGTGCATACAGGCGCATTTAACACACCTGCAGGCACTATTAGCGCTACCAATAAATCTTGGGCTGCCGGTATGTACGCAAACAGCAACAGCTATTCCATTTGGGGCTGGGATGGATCCTCGGATATGAGGGCATTTGACATCACCAATTCAGGCAACGTCGGCATAGGCACTACGACGCCACAATCAAAACTAGACATCAACGGCGCTGCAGCTATCGGATCTTATGCCGGTACAACCGCTGCACCCACCAACAGCTTGATCGTCAGCGGTAATATCGGCGTAGGCACGAGTGCTCCGTCTCAACCACTTGAAGTCGCTGGAGTGATTAAATCTTCTAGCGGCGGCTTCATGTTCCCGGACGGATCCGTGATGACGACTGCTGCCTCGGCAGGCTCAAACGGCAGCTCAAGCACCACTGACCTTAATCTTAATTCAGATTCAGGCGCTGCAGGCAGTGGTGACATCATGCTCTCTACACGCGGTGCGGAGCGTATGCGTATTGCGAACAGCGGCAATGTTGGTATTGGCACTAACAATCCTGCCGATAAGTTATTCGTTTGGTCCACTAAAGAATCTACTGTGACACCACAAACTCCAGGGTTAGCTGTGGGAGACGCATCATTAGCAAACACCGGAGTAGGCGGCGGCGTCGCCTTTTGGGGCAACTACACCGGCACGACACCAATTGCTGGCGCCACGATCCATGCAATGAAGAACAATGCAACCGCAGGCGACACGGGATTTAACTTAGCGTTTAATACTCGTGCTAATGGCAGCAATCTAACTGAAAAGATGCGTCTTACTGGCACCGGTAACCTAGGTGTTGGTACTAGTAATCCGCTAGCTAGACTTCAGATCGACACCCCTTCGATTGGTTACGGTGAAGTTCGCATTAAGGCTGCGGGCTTGGAGTCAACCACTGGCTTTTATACAAGTGGCGGTAACTGGATAGCAGGCGTAGGCGGCTACAATAATACAAATAAGTTCATAATTGCTTCACTAGCTTCTGGTGTAGGCGTCAGATTGGCCGTACAGGAAGATGGCAACGTTGGCATCGGCACTACCTCCCCGTCCACGAAACTTGCAGTAGCAGGAAGCGGCAGCTTCACTGGCAATGTTGGTATCGGTACCACCATACCTACACAAGCTCTCGAAGTCGCGGGGACGATAAAGTCGTCCACTGGTGGCATCATGTTCCCAGACGGTACAGTTATGACTAGTGCAGCTTCGCCATCGACGGGTAGCAGTAGCATCACAGATCTCAATCTAGGTGCTGACATCGGCGCTGCGGGCTCAGGTGTGTTGTCCTTTTCAACTGCCGGTACCGAACGTATGCGGGTGGCAAATAATGGGAATGTTGGGATAGGCAATGCGGCGCCGACAGCACTTCTCGATGTAAACGGAACAATTGTACAAAGACCTGCTGCGGCTGCAAATGTGTCGACTTTTTTGCAAACAAATGCGGGCCTCCAATCTAGCACTACGAACTTAAACCCGGGTGTGGCCGTATGGCTTGATGGCGGCAATATCTATGGAATGGATCTTGGCTACAATAATTCTAGGTATAGAAATCGCATCGTCGCCCCAGGCATGGCAGATATCACCTTTGGTTTCCATACGACCAATACGTTACCTACCGCGCAAACAAGCTATACTGAGCGAATGGTGATAAGAGGTGATAGCGGCAGCGTTGGCGTAGGAACCACATCCCCGCAACGCCTACTTGACCTAAATTCCGGCGCTTCTGGCGGATTAACCGAACAATTAGTCCTCCGCAATGCAGGCACTTCAACCACTGCAGGCACTGGCGCAGGTCTTTATTTTGCTCTCACTAATGCATCAACATCGCGCCATGCAGCGATCGATGCACTTATTTCAAATGCAGCTACTGGGGCTACTGACTTAACTCTTAGTACCTATAATGGTACCAGCATCACTGAGAAAATGCGCATCCAAGCAGGTGGATCTGTTGGTATCGGAACTTCCACACCGTTCAACAAACTCACTGTAGCAGGAAGTGCCGACTTCACAGGAAACGTCGGCATCGGATCTAACGTCCCAACTC
>CAIWTN010000186.1 GCA_903915625.1 uncultured Pseudomonadota bacterium
AATGTTGCGCGCTGCGTTTACGTCACGGTCATGTACCGTTGCGCAGACGCTGCACTGCCATTCTCTTACTCGCAACCCGATCCGCGGATGTGCTGTTAGACACACCGAACACGTCCGGGTGGAGTCCCTTTCATTTATTTCCCTCGCCTGTCCCCCAGCTCTCATGGCTTTGTAGGTGACTTGCGTCTTGAACATGCCGAGTCCCTGATCCAAGCTTACCGCCGCCATCGTGCGGGAGCGATTCATCAGCTTGCAAGGGACATTTCCGATATAGATTCTGCGATACTCCTCAACAAGGCGCGTCGAGGCTTTATGGAGGAAATCAGCCCTGGCATTCGCAACCTTAGCGTGCAACTTTGCCACCCGCCTGCGCTTCGGTAGTGGACCAAACTTGCGACTCCTCGCCTGACGCCGCCGCGCACTGAGACGCGTCCGCTCGAGCCGGCGAATTTTCACTAAGTATCGATCGCGCAGCCTAGGGCCATCGATTTTGTCGCCGCTAGACAATGTCGCCAGAGTCTTAACGCCAGGGTCAATGCCGACCGCGCCCTCCTGACTTTGATACTGGAGGCTGCTGCTCTCGAACGTCAGATTTAAGTACCAACGACCCTGTGCATCCTGACAAAACGAACCGGTCTTGATCACCGCATCATCCGGCAGGATGCGTGACGCCCAGAAGTCGAAAGTCTTCTTAGCATAGCTAACACAGCCGCGCCCTTGGCTGCGCTGCTTGCTGCTGAGCGGTCCCGTCCACTCTCTAACGTCTGCAAATGAGATTTTGACTGCAGATGCTTTGAAAGGAATCCACCCCAGCGCGCGCTGTCCACGCCAACGGAGCAATTTTTTGAATTGCTTGCGGCGGCGTGCATACTCCTCGGCAACTGCCTGCACAGTTTGACTGTGAAGTCCCAAGTCTTTAGCCGCCCCAGCGGCCAGATTACTAAGCTCGAATGCCGATAGAAAATTCGGGATGACTTTTTCGCTGCCATCCTGAATCTTGATGATCTTCGCGGACCGGCGCCTGAGCGCGGTGATCTGTGTTTCTTTGAAAAAATTCCAGCAAAAATTGACTGACTTCGCCATGGCATCCAGCCTTCGTCCAGCACTGCCACTATCTTTTATGCGAAATCGCCAGGTGGTTAACAATTTAATATCCTGCTGAGATGATCCGCTGTATGACTATTGGTCTATGAAGACAAAATCAGACATTAGAACTGGCAGACACTGTGTATTTAATCTACATGTGCATTTGGTCTTCGTCACCAAGTATCGCCGCCGAGTATTCACTGCGGCAATTCTAAACGACCTACGAGCAAGCTTTAGCAAAGTCTGCAATGACTTCGAAGCGACATTAGTCGAATATGACGGCGAAGGTGATCATGTACATCTACTTGTCACCTACCCGCCAAAGGTGGCCATCGCTAAACTATAGAACAGCCTCAAAGGTGTATCGTCGCGACTGATTAGGAGCAAAGGCTATCCGAGTGTGGAGCGTGCATTGTGGGGCGGGAGCCTGTGGTCCCCAAGTTACTTCGCCGCTTCATGCGGCGGCGCACCTCTATCCATCGTGAGGCAATATATCGAGGCGCAGAAAACACCGCCCTGAACTCGCTAACGCTTCGCGTTAGCTCGGGCTGGTGCCTGATATCCCCGCTATGAATGGCAGGGTTTTACGGCACCAATGATAAATAAGGACGAGAGCCCGAAGCTCTCTTAAATCGGGCTCTTGCATAATTTTCGGCCCGTCTGCGCCAGATTCCCTGACACCGGGAAATCAAATTCCGACTCATCAATGTGGCGCTGACTGGGGTGATATCGCATTGTTCGTGCGTAGCGGCAAGTCTCTGTATTCAGAGAGATTTTGACCTCACATCAAAAATTACTCTAAAGCTTTTTGGGAAGACACCGAATGTTCCTTTGTGAATGGCGCAGGCAATGGATGCCTAGCACACAAAAGGCGGTTGGACTGAACTCGCAAGAGCTCACAAGACGCCGTGAATATCGGAAACCTACCCCATGCAAGAACGGATGCTAAGTAAGTCAAGATCGACGCAAGGCGCGAAGTGCAACCTAGTGGATATGCTTCTCGCTCGTGGAACTGGCAAACCGGCATTGTTCTCATGTCCGGATAGACCAACCCCAGTTCTGCAGTAGACAGGTTGCGCATCGCGTAACCCCAGCACCCGCGTCGGGATTGCACATGGAGACCCCTCTTCGAGGATCCGGTCAATATGTCGCTCCCGACGCCTTCCTTTTTTCTGCCACATAAAAGCTCGCCGAGTTCTGCTTGACCCTACCAGGCCCAGCCCTTAGCTTTAGGGAATGGAACTCAACCTTATTTTATAGAGATGGCATCCCATGGACGTGAGCCTTCTGCAAGTTGTGCTATTAGCAATCATCCAAGGGCTCGCAGAATTGTTGCCCGTATCCAGCTCGGCGCATGTGATCGTTGCCGAAAAGTTGATGGGTCTGGACCCGAGCGCCCCCGCCATGACCTTTTTATTGGTCATGCTGCACACTGGGACGATGTTCGCCGTCATTTTGTTTTTTTGGCCGAAGTGGCGAGCTCTGTGGCAGGGCGGGAAAACCAGCACATTAAATTACATCCAGCAGATAGTCATCGCCACTGCTTGGACAGGCGTAGTCGGCCTTGGTCTTAAATTTGTCATCGAGAAGGTCATTTTAGCCGAGTCCCCAAACGCTGAGATCGAACATTTATTTAAGAATCTTCCCCTTATCGGATGCAGCCTGTTTGCGGCAGCCATCCTCATTATCGTTGGCGGAATAGCAAATAACCGACAAGGCGCAACGGCCACCGAGTCGCGTCCGTTATCAAATAAGATCGCCAGTGTGATAGGCGTCGTCCAAGGCCTGTGCCTACCTTTCAGGGGATTTTCCCGCTCTGGCGCCACGATTTCCGCTGCCTTACTGCAGAGGTTGCCGCGTGATCAGGCTGAGACTTTTAGTTTTGCACTAGCTGTGGTTTTAACTCCCCCAGTGCTTTTGCTACAAATCCGCCGCCTACTTAAAGCGACCACAGTCGATGGGCAGACTCATATCGAGTTAAGTATGTTCTTACCCGGTATCGTCGGAATGTTTTTTAGCTTCCTCGCTGGTCTAGCTGCTCTGCGCTGGCTGTCGAGTTGGCTGGAGCATGGACGTTGGCATTTTTTTGGCTTTTATTGTTTAGCCGCGTCCGCAGGTGTTTGGACAGTACATGCCTTGTTATAAGAAGTATGGGGTCAGGCACTGGCTGTAACCTGCCTAAATCCCGTGCTGCACAATAATTTAAGTTATTTGCGGAAAGTGCCTGACCGCTTATTGGAGACGTGGCAAGCATGAAGGACTGGGAAGCGCATGTTTTACCGCATAGCGACTTTATCGAAATACAGCCCAACGTTTGGCAAGTAACTGGTAGATTGCCGCGCGGAAATATGCCGCGCAATATGGTGGTTTACCAACTGGCCAAATCCAACGGCCTACTTATCCACAGCGGCATCGCTCTTGACGACCTGCGAATAAAAAACCTGGAAGCGCTTGGCCAGCCCGAAATCCTAATCGTCCCCAACCGCATGCATCGCCTTGATGCCGCGGTTTACAAGAAACGCTATCCGAAAATAATGGTCGTATGCCCTGCGGCAGCCCGTGAGCATGTCGCTAAGAAGGTCGCCGTCGAGAATACATGCGAAGAAATCCTCCCGGCGTATGGAATCAAAATTCACACTCCGAATGGAATTAGGCCCGGAGAACTTTGCTACGAACTGCCGGTCAGGAATGGCCGGGTGCTTGTTGTTACGGATCTATTGTTCAACCTGGCACACCGACCTGGCCTCGAGGGATTTCTCTTTAGGGCTATCGGATCATCGGGATTTTTCGGCATGACCGCAATTGGAAGGTTTTTGATGCTGCAAAATCGGAAAGCGTTTTGCGAATGGTTACAATCTATGTCACAGCTAGCCGATGTAAAAGCAATTTGCGTTGGCCATGGTGCGGCCATAACCTCAGATGTTTCTAATGCACTAAAAATGGCAGCAGAACTATTGAAATGAAGATTATCAAATAAGGGAGCTTGCGATGCAATCGAAAGCGACATTGTGGGCTGGGCGGGTGCTGAGTGCGCTGCCAATTCTTTTCTTGTCGGTAGACAGTGTGATGAAATTCTTTAAGCCGCAACAAGTGGTCGAGGCGACGACCAAGCTTGGCTATTCAGAGGACCTGATCATTCCGCTCGGCATCATCCTTTTAATTTGCACAGTGCTCTACGCTATTCCTAGGACTACAATGCTCGGAGCTATTCTATTGACCGGATATCTGGGTGGGGCTGTGGCAAGTCATGTGAGGATCGGTGATTCCCTGTTTGGCCACATCTTGTTTCCGGTCTACGTCGGCTTCATGGTCTGGGGTGGGCTATTCCTAAGAAATGACAAAGTCAGGCAGCTTGGGGTCAGGCACTGGTTGTAACCTGCCTAAATCCCGTGCAGCACAATAATTTAAGTTATTTGCGGAAAGTGCCTGACCCCTTATCTGCGCCAAATACAACGAAATCCGCTTCATGGCACACTCAACATCGGCACGTTTGATGCAGAGCGTGGAATGCGTTCCCGGTAGAACTTTTTAATTCTAGCGCGAAGCAGGAGTGGATTTACGAAAATGGAGGTTAGCCATGTTGCAAAAATTAATATTAGGTATGGCTTTAGTCGGAGCGCTCACTACGGAAGCAAATGCTATAGGGTGGAACTGCTCTAACAAATGGGGCGGTAACTACACCTTCACCGCATTTGGTGCCGGCGGCTCTGTACACTATGAAGGACCAACTAATGCCATTGATGTAGCCGCAGGGATTCGCAAAAATCTTTGGGGTGACTGGTGGAATTTAGAAATTAGCCGGCATTTTGAGTTTGCTGTACCTGGGTTCAGCTATAGTTGTAACTCGTGGAATGGCGGGAGCAGGTATTGGTGCGATGGTACCGGAGGTAATGAAGGGGTTGAGTTAGTGAACTGCTACGGCAGACCTTTTTAGAAGCTGGACGCTGGGACGCTGGGGGTCTGGCACTGGCTGTAACATGCCGAAACCCCGTGCTGCACAATAATTTAAGTTATTTGCGGAAAGTGCCTGACCCCTTATTCCTATTTTAAATAGCCGTACTCTTCGTTGTCACTGATTTTAACGAACGGGACTGGATCTAGTTCGGTTTGGCGTTTGTCTTTCGACTTGCCGTCATTTTGCTCTTGCTTCTCGTTTGTTCCGATGAAGAAATTGATACCGTCGCGTTTGACTAATGTGAAGGGCTCGAAAGCTCCGTTAACGCCACAGGACGAAATTGGCTTACCAATTTCATAGGGGCAAATTTTTCGAAAGGCTTCGCGATTCGTTGCTTTTATCCATGTGTCATCATAGATCGTAATATTGCTCGCAAAGGAAATGTTAAAGTCGGACGTGTAAGCCACTTTATCGTCGATTGGCATCAACATCTTCATCAAGAGATCGGTCTTAATCGCTAAGATCGGCTGCTTAGAGCAGGTGGGATCCAGATATACTTTGGCCACATATACTATGGACGAGATACTTTGAGAGTATAAAAAAGCTTCTTGAGCGTATTGCTCGGGTTGTGATGTTGTGAGGCGATGGCAGTCGCGTCGCCAAGTCCCTCCGAAAACCTGATTTCTTAGGATATTTTTCGTATCAAACGATTTTCCATTTATCTTAACGCTCATAATATTTGGCATGGTCGAGATTGGCTCTGCAGCTACTTCGCTGACCTCGTCAATAGAAACAACTTGCAGACTATAGATTTTAGACAGCACCGATGAATCTTTAATTCCAGAGTTTTTTAGAGTTATTCGCGTTAGTGAGCGGCTGTTGCTTAGAGCTTCAAAATTCGCGATTTTGACACCGGATGTCTCTAAAGTGCGGATCCAAGTTATTTCCTCTAGAAAAGACAAATCAAAAACATCATCAGTTGCGGCACTCGCAACAATGCTCAAGGTGTCTGTTGCAGCAAGAGCGGCATATAGAGTGTCACACGATGTGTCGCTTGCAAATTGATTGAATAGAAACTTAACGCTATAGCTCTTGATCTGTGATTTGCATTTAGCAACGAATGGATTGGCCGAAATTTTTTCGTTGGTGCTAAGAGTGCTTTCAACAAATTCGCGTACGCTAGCTAAAGACGTATAGCTCGAACGAATAGTAGTTTCAGAAGGCATCGTAACAAAGGATGCGATACCAATGATGGTGCCTGATTTGCTTACCAACGGTCCCCCTGAGTCCCCAGGCGCCACTGATGAGAGCTTTCCATCAGGAGATTCGCTGTCCGGGGCATTGGCACCTCGTTGGCCGACCACAGTTATTTTGCCATCAACGACCTGTTCCACTTGGTTGAAGCCTGTCCGTTTAATCTCACTGCTACCAGTCGAGTCTAAGCCATCAGTAAATTGATTATCGCCAAAACCTATTAGCTGAACAGGCTCTGCTGGCGCCGGCAAGTTATAATCGACCGGCAGAAATTGATCCGAGACGGAATCAGGAAAAAATACGAGAGCTACGTCATTTGGATCTTTACTTGCTCCCACGTAGTTTGGATGAACGAAGATATTCTTGCTTGCAACTTCAAGTTGCTTAACTACGACTGGAATATTTCTATTCTTCACGCAGTGAGCAGCGGTCAATAATACATTCGCTCGGATAAATGTTGCCGTACAACTACTACCTTCTGCGTTCGTAATTCTAACCACAGCGGGAAGCTGCATGGTGCGCTGTCCATTGGTGACCTTCACAGCGCTTGCGTTTTTCTTAACGAGGCACCCAGCACACGTTAAAGATAGACACAGGATAATCATGGTCTTGTGAAACATCTAAGTTGCTCTCCAAATCATTCTCAAAAAGCAAATAAGCGTCAGTTTGGTATGCATCGTTATGCAAAAAAACGCCCCAAATAAGGGGCGTATAAAACAATGATATTATTAGTTATTACATTGCATT
Organism: uncultured Pseudomonadota bacterium; assembly: GCA_903915625.1. Taxonomy (GTDB): domain Bacteria; phylum Bdellovibrionota_B; class Oligoflexia; order Oligoflexales; family CAIYRB01; genus CAIYRB01. Next base: position 6,983 of record CAIWTN010000186.1, read on the forward strand.
GAGAGACTCAGAGTGTTGAGGCTTTAGTCACCTGGATGTGAGAGTGGCAGAGCAAAGATTACCCAGAAGCGATTGCCCCACCAAATAATATCAGAACCTATACCAAGTCGTTATTTGCACGCGGTGATTCTGAGCAGACACTGCGTCTACATAGCGAGTCTGCATCAACGCATACTCAAGCCCCACGCGGATTTCTGGACTAAAGTTATAGACGAGATTCGCGTAGGCGCCTCTTTGACGGTCATAAACGACCGTAGACCCATTTGCCTTAAGATCTTTAGCGTTGGGCGCTGCGAGCTCTGCTGCGCCAATTGTAGCCCAGGCGTCTAGGCCCGCAGGCAGATGGTATTGCAGGTTAACATTCCAAGTTTTGAGTGTGACCGGCTGCAGGCTGTTATCTGCATTAGCGAATCCCTCGACACCCGTATCGACAAAAGGTTGCTGTATTGTCGCACCTTGCGGCTGAGACGCATTTGGATTGGCAAGATTGCCCGTCCAGCGCGGGAAATAATCACCGTGGCCACTACCGATCGTGTATTCACCAGCCAAAACGAGCGAGTTGCCGAAATCTTTTTCCGACTCTGCGGTCAATATCGGCAGGATAAAATCAACAGCCAAAGCCGAGACTTTCTTATGCAGTGAGATGGTCTTACCACCAGCCACACTGGGGTGTGACAACTGACGGAAAGTTCCCGTGACAGCTACCGACGTGGCAGCCAGTTTAAGATCACCATTAGATAGCGAATACGGTGCCTGTCGGCCGCTAAAGGCAAATTTAATTCCACCGTCAAAATTTGGTATCTGACTGTCGCGCTGTACCGGCCTAGCCGCCGACACGGCGAAAGTAACCGACGAATAGTCGCTCGAACTGAGCTGCTTCATCACCGTCAATTGGGGTGTCCGTGCAAACAAAGTCCCAGTCATTGGGGGCAGCGATACGGTGCGAGTGATATAGTCCATTTGCCATCCAAACAGTGACCAATACTGTCCGGCTAGTATCGACCAGCCTTGATCTTCGGCGAGAAAATATGCATGGCGCAGTCTAAGGGTTGGATTTTGATAGTAGCCCGCCTCATTAACACCGCCTCCGACCGGGGGTTGATATCCAAGAAAATCAGCTTCAATATGGGCCTTCGTTTTCAATGAACCACGGCTGGTCATGACACCGAGAGCAAAGCGAGACGAACGAGAGGAAAAAATCGTGCGGCCCGTTTCGCCGGCCACGGTGCCAGGACGAGCGACTGGGGTGCTGCCGACGATCTCCTCGATCCCCTGGGTGGTGTCGGAAAACATATCAAGTGCCGCGTATCCACCAGTGTAAAATTTTACCGTTTCTTTTTCGTAAAGGACGACATTGGCAATAGCTTGACCAGAAGCAGTGGATGCAAGAAATGCGAAAATTCCTGACCTAAGCGATGTCTTAAAGTTTATGGTCACGCTAAGATCTCCGTGCTTGGTAAGCAATCACTTTGCGTTTAACTAGAGTACTAATCGAATCCATTGTTTTTCATTGCGACAAAATAGGCAATAAAATGAGATAATTTTCATTGTTAAGGGAAAAATATGGCGAATACCCGCAAACGAACCAATCTTTCGATGATCAGTGAAGATGCCCTCTACCGAAAGGTCAGCTGGCGGATTATTCCATTGCTCCTCCTATGCTTTGTCGTAGCGTATCTCGATCGGGTCAATGTTGGCTTTGTGAAGCAGCAAATGGAAAGAGATCTTGGTTTTTCGGATACGGTCTATGGTCTCGGTGCTGGGATTTTCTTTATCGGTTATTTTCTCTTCGAGGTGCCGAGCAATATAATCTTGCACAAGTTTGGCGCAAGGCGCTGGCTCGGGCGCATCATGATCTCTTGGGGTATTGTTTCAGGAGCCATGGCGTTTGCTCAAGGTGAGGTCCACTTCTATATCTTACGCTTTCTGCTGGGAGTGGCTGAAGCTGGATTCTTCCCTGGGATTATTCTTTACCTAACCTATTGGTACCCAGCCGAACGTCGCGCACGAGTCACCTCGCTTTTTATGACAGGAATGTCGCTGGCGGGCATTATCGGTGGCCCAATTTCAGGTTGGATCCTGAGCGTAATGTCGGGAGTCCATGGTTGGGATGGATGGCAGTGGATGTATGTTCTGGAGGGAATCCCCTCTGTGTTTCTTGGTCTCTTCCTGCTGCGCTTTTTAAACGATCGCATCAGCGATGCCACCTGGCTCAGTGACACCGAAAAAACTTTGCTCAGTGAGCGCATCACTCAGGATCAGCTGAACAAATCACAAGCTTCATTCCGCGACATGCTCAAAAATCCCCGAATTTGGAATCTTGCCGCGATTTACTTCTGCCTCGTGATGGGCCTGTATGGGATCAGCTTTTGGCTACCGAGCTTGATTGAAGGGATGGGAGTAAAAGATAGCTTCGAGGTTGGACTTTTGTCAGCGATTCCCTGGACTGCTGCCGCCATCAGTATGGTGCTTGTGGCAGCAAGTGCCGACAAACATCGCGAGCGTAGGTGGCATGTAGCAATACCAGCCCTGCTCGGCGCTCTTGGACTGGCCCTTTCCGTGCATTGGGCAGAGACCCCAAGCCTGGCGCTTCTAAGCCTCACGATCGCGACCATGGGCATCGCGACGAGCTTGCCCTTGTTCTGGAGTTTGCCGACCGCTTTTCTGACCGGAGCCGCCTCTGCAGCAGGAATCGCGCTGATCAATTCACTCGGCAACCTTGCTGGATTCAGCAGTCCGTATGCTATAGGTTGGCTCAGGGACGCGACCCATTCCACTGCAGCTGGTATGTATCTTTTGATCGCCTGTCTTCTGGTTGCGGCCTGCATCACTCTGACGATTCCAGCTCGCATGGTAAACAAATAAAACTTTCACTCCGGAGTTTTTCTATGCTTCGCTTCATCGTTTTGCTCTGTGCTCTTGGTCATACTACTGCGAGTCTGGCTCGCTCCCAGCCCATCTGGGTTTATCAGAGCGGCCCAATCAACGCCGTGATGCAAGGTCTATTTACCGGGACTGTTAGTTGTAAGGAATTGCTACATCAAGGCAACCTTGGGCTCGGGACTTTTGACGCTCTTGACGGCGAGATGATCGTTGTTGATGGTCAAGTTTATCAAGCCCGCGAGGATGGTTCTGTCGTAAGAAAAAAAGAGTGCCTGAGTCCATTTGCTGTCCTTAGCGAGTTGCCCGAAGACGTCGCGGTAAATGAACTAAAAGATTTGACCCGCGACAGCTTTGAACAAAAATTAACCGAGCTCAGTAGCAACCTCAACGGAATTGATGTGATTCGCCTAGACGGCGAATTTACCAGCCTGAGTCTTCGCATCGCCCCTAAACAAAAAAAGCCGTATCCAAAACTCGCTGATGCAGTCAAAACCCAGCCAGTTTTTTCCTTCGGCTCGATCAAGGGTACAATCGTCGGCTTCCGTTTTCCTGCCTATACGAACTCTTTAAATGTGAGCGGCTATCATCTGCACTTTATCAGTGATGATCGCCGACATGGGGGCCACGTTTTTGATTTTTCCCTGAAGTCGGGAAAGCTAAGAATGCAAGGGGCTGCTGGATTAAAGATGGCGATTCCACAGGATAAATCCTTCGCCAAAACAATCCTTACGCCCCATAGCGACGAAGAGATGAAGAAGGTTGAGAGCCAGAGAAAATAGTATCTGGAATTGGCAATGCTAAAACGGCGATTGCCAATTCCCAGGGCTCACCAGGAAAAATCACTACGAAGTCTTTCGGAGCCGGGTAGGCCTTTGCAGTGGCTAGTTGGTACCGGTTGGAAGAACTGTGGCAGTGGTGCGAATTCGCAGCTATTGGGCAGCCTCTTATGATCATAGACTTGATAAACCAGGCTCTTGCCCACTACCACACAAACCGGAAGCATAGCAATCGCTGGACAAACTAAAGGTGGTGCTGGCTCAACGGTCGTACTGGGTTCGTTGGAGTCGAGTGCATCTTCCAGGACGATGATGAGTCCACCGGTCGTATCCTCAACTTTAGTCATGGAGATACGAGCAGTGGCTAACTTGCCGGCTTCGACGGTCGCACGACCCTCGCCGGTTGAGTAGACGCGGCCTGTGGCGCTGTTTACCAGGTTGACGGTGATCCAGTAGTCGCCAGCATCTAGGTCGTTTATTTGAATTGGTTGGCCATTGACGTCAAAAATCTGATGAGTAGATGCGGCGATGCTTTTTTTATCAATGTCTTCCAGACCCACTGCCCCTGCGGGCCTAGCTGAAATGCCAGGTAAAAAGCACGGTCGACCTAGATGATGATCCTTTGAATACAAACCACTATTCCCAATCAAACCTCCACATCCATCATCGAAGGCGATCATACGGGACAGGCTAACTTCAACCTGATCTACTTCTGCTGGCAGGTTTTTCGGCAGCGCCAAGCCGAGACTCGCCGTCCCAGACTTATCGTTCTGGTCTTTTTCCAGATCGGTCGACTTTTCTGCAGCTACATTTTTGCCTTGTTTTTGATCCTGTTGTCCACAGCCTGCAAAGATCAGCGACAATGCCGCTACGATACCAGCCTCTACAAAAATTTTGTTTACTTTCTTGGGATTCATGATCGAGCCTCCCTTAGGGTTTTTACGTGAGCATTGTTGTTTGTACTTGGTCTCACGACGTCAGCTACAAGCTCTTTTCGGCATAACAGGGACAGTGCTCGCATGGTTTGGACAAGATTCCGTATACAAGCGTATACAAGCTCAGATTTTGCGCCTTAAATAGCCGAAATATCTAGATAAATTTAAGGCAGCAAAACAAGCCCTGGTCAACGGAGGCCAGACTAAAAAGGCTCGCCGGCAGAAAGCCTAGCGAGCTCGACGTAGTTGAATTAAACGAGACAATTAGTCAAAAGCATCTATCATAACTGGCGGCCTGCTGATGCAGAGCTCCTCCCCTGCCCCAGAAAATACAGTCGATCCAGTAACCTTGTCCGGATCCTGAAGTTCGTGGGACTTGATACCAAAGCGGGAAATCGAAATCAGACGACCATCGAGTGTATACATGCGATTGATATCTAATGATTGAAAGCGGTCTTGCCACCACAAAGTACCCGCTAGAGCTCGCTTGCATCCTGGGGGCATAAGGTCTGCATGCGAAATGCGAGTTAACTCGTTTAGCTTATCCCCTTCCAGACGGTAGAGCACTGCACCGCTAAACTCAGTAGCTTGTCCAGCGAACTCAATATTTGACGCCCTGTCGTCATTTACCATCACTACAGGAACGCCAATCAATTTGGTCCCGGCATCGTAATAAAAGGCATGGTGATCGCCAGTGATATCGGAACCAGACCCTCTTTTACCAAGGATATGATTATCAAGACGCCCAAGCTCACGTGGATTCGAAGTGTCAAAAAGTGACACTTGGATTCCATCAAAGAGGGCAAAACCGCCTTGCTCTATCGCATCAAAGCCGATGCCCAAAAGCCGACCATCCGCCAGTGGGTGCATATAGGTTGAGAAACCTGGGATTTTCAACTCACCAAGAATCTTCGGCGCACGCGGCTGGCTAAGGTCAAAAGCAAAAAGCGGATCCGTCTTTTTAAAGGTAACAATATAGGCAACCTTACCAACATGACGAACCGAGCGAATATCTTCGCCGGGAGCAAAATCTTGGACAGGCGCCGCTGTTTTTAGTTCGGTACCACTTTGTTCGAGGAGGTAAAGATGATTCAATGCTTTTTGATCACCTTCTGCCCATAGTTGGCCCGTTGTCGTGGCTACGGATAAGAGATTGTCTTCGACTAATTCCTTAAATGCCCACTGATCCTTAACCCTTCCCGGCACCCTGCCAACGGCAGTAGTCAGCAACTGCCCGTCCCGAGTGACCGAGACTTTGGTTAGATAAACTGCCTCCCTGTTTGGTTGTGACCCCCAGTAAGACTCTTCAGCATTATCGTTGGCAGGTTGGACCCACGGCCACCATGTACGATTTTGTTTAACCAGATAGATGTTTCGTGTCGTCATATAGATCATATCGCCGCCACCGACTGTAGCCAGTTGCTGTACTGCTTTTTCAGTCGCCACGGTGTTTATGACAGCAAGGCGCGACATCCTTAGGTCGACGTCACGAATGATGGGTTTAGCAATTGCCGAACATGCTACCCCATTGATCGTTGTCGATCCTTGGTCGAGAGCCACCGGAAAATACGGCACCAGATCTTCTTGCATCGCTACCATCGGCAGGTTGCCGCGAAAAACAGTTAGCAATTGACCTTCGAGTAGACGTGTATCCAGGTAGTCGCCGCGAAAGGAGTGTTCCTTCACTAGACTAGGGATTTTGCCCTTTGCCGTGGAATATATCCTGACAATGGTATCGCCCTGGGACTGCACTATAGTCCTATTGCGAAAGGTAACGAGATCACCCTGAGGTCCCAATTCGCTTGCTGTACGCTGCTTGAATCCGATCACAGTCAATCTAGGTCCATCTGCGTACAAAGTTACGTGTGTCAACTCAGCGACACTAACCTCACCTAGTTCTTTAAGTGTGGCTCGATCGCTAACTTTCACGGCAGAGTCACGATGTACGAAGATATGATCTGCACCAATCTTTACAAAATCGCTCTCGTCCACTCCTTGCTCTTGGACGTTTGTGGCTCCCCCCTGTCCGGCAGATTGTTCAGCGGAAGACTCCTTGCTGTCGTCTGTTTGCGCACTGGAAGCCATGCTGCTATATGCAGAATTTGATGCGAACTTCGCTGAGTTGGACCCATATCGCCCCGATCGACTCTGATAATATGCCCGCATGGCCACATCATTGTTCTTTCGCACCTCAAGTTGAGAGCGAATGTCTGCCTGGATCTCACTACAGTCGGCATATAGCGAAAGTAGAGGCTTGGCTTCGGCATCGCCGTATCCACCATAATCTGGCTGAGGCTGCGATTTCTTCGAGTTCAATTTAAGTGCGCTGCAACTGGAGTTAATCAAAAAAACGCCAAGAATTACAGTAAACTGGACCACCACCTGACTAACTAGTCTTGTTTTCTTCAAGTCCAAACACTCTTGCTTCTTTTTCTTCATGATTGGGAGCTCCATTAGGTGCTGCGCGTGAGCATTGTTGTTTGTAATTGGTCTAACGACGTCAGCTACACCCTCTTTTCGACAGAACGGGGACAGTGCTAGCGTGGTTTAGGCAAGATTCCGTATACAGGCGTATACAGGCGCAGGTTTTGAGCCATAAGTGCCCGTCAGGACGCGATTCTGGGTATTTGCTGCGCTGCCCCCTTGCGCTACTGCTGGCATGCATATAAACGAATTGCAGCCGGGCAAATCACCGTTGATTGGCCTACCTACAGCACGAGAGAGTCGAATGTCTATTCCCCAACCTACTCAAGAGCCCTCCGCATGGCGCAGTTTGCTCCATCCTAACGTCCTGATCGCAGCGCTTGGTTATCTCGTAGATACCTATGACCTTCTCCTATTTAGTATCATTCGCCGCCCTAGCCTTGAGGCTTTGGGCTATTCCGGCACACAGTTAGTCGATCACGGCATTTTGCTGCTTAATTTGCAAATGATTGGGATGCTGTTTGGTGGATTGCTGTGGGGAATGATTGGTGACAAGAAGGGCCGCTTATCGGTGCTTTTTGGCTCCATTCTTCTTTACTCCCTCGCCAACTTGGCGAATGCTTGGGTGCAATCCATTGAAGCCTATGCAGTTCTCAGATTTTTGGCAGGCTTTGGATTAGCTGGCGAGTTAGGAGCAGCGATTACCTTAGTCAGTGAGGTCTTGCCGCGTGAGCATCGCGGCTACGCCACTGGGCTTATCGCGGGAGCGGGAGCCTTTGGTGTCACGCTCGCTGCCTTTGTGGGCGAACTCTTGAACTGGCAGGCAGCCTATATTGTTGGGGGTGGCCTGGGCCTCGTGTTGCTGGTCACACGGATTCGCATCGTTGATTCAGGAGTATTTGCGGCAATGGAAAAGGCAAAGCCTGACATTGCCCGTGGCAATATTTTGATGATGCTGCAACCTCGTCGTTTGCGACGGTTAGTGTCTTGTGTGCTCGCTGGTTCGCCGCTTTGGTTGACCGCTGGAATCTTGATCCCGTTTGCGCCTGAGATCACCCAAGATCTAGGGGCAACCGCGGCAGTCAAAGCGACTTATATGACAGTAGCTAGCAATGCAGGGATGTTACTGGGGGACCTAGTGAGCAGTGCTCTGAGTCAGTATGTCGAGTCACGCAAGAAAGTCATCATCGCTTTAATTCTGAGCGCTAGCGTCTGCACATTTGCTTTTCTTTCTTTGCGCAATGCGCCGCCACTAGCTTATTACGCGATCATGTTCACCATTGGCTGGTCGGTAGGTTTCTGGGCTGTTCTGCTTACCGC
>CAIWTN010000187.1 GCA_903915625.1 uncultured Pseudomonadota bacterium
CGAGCTGGCTTTTAAGTCGTTCGTAAAATTCCACCGGAAGTCCCCCTAAATTGATAGCGGGCCCCATACTTAGCACATTGCTCGCTGGTTCCATCGTAAAAAAGCGGCGCACCGATCTCGCGCTCTAACACAAGCGCAAACGGGACGCCGCCAAATCTAAATATCCGAAATTATTGTATTACTTTCAACTTCAGCAGCCGCAATCGCCAAGATGTAAGTCGTTCCGAATCACGGGGTAGTACGTTTTATCGGAGCTGCGAGCATGCATACAGGATTCCTCATGTTTGGGATTGAGCTCGATACATGTTCTTCTTGGCAGTCTCTTGCCCAATGACCAACCGCGGCACGTTGCTGCCTCACTATAAACTCGTTCTAGATCAGTTTGCACTTTACGACCTAAAGGCAGACGGAATGAATCGACTCTATAGGAAAGTGGTTTCTCGAAGGCTTCCGCTGGAAAAATGACGACATTTTCCTGCGTCGATTCGACACTTGCTTCAATACCATCTTTAATCACTGGCACCGTGATATCTACTGAGCAGATTAGTGGATTCGTGTACGGCGTCGTCACCGTGTAAAAAATGTCAGATCGGCCGTCGTAAGTTTGGTACGTGCGAAGATTAATATCCAACTTCACTGACTGGTACGGAGATAAATCGTTGAGCTCAGAGGCCTTAGCCACAGGCAAAAACATCATTCCTAGCAAGATAGTTTTAATCATTTTTTCAAACATAATGGCAGCTCCAATTTGATTTTTTAATTTAATTATTTGCAAATTTCACGCGTGTTTATTTCGTAGGCTATACATGCTCCATCATCACCCTGCAGCTTGCACTGACTGTACGTAACATTTTTGCACTCAACTCCACTTTTTATGGCCGGAAGATTAACAGTTGGCAGCACCGTCGAAGGAAGTTTGCAGCTTTTCATCACATCTTCAAAGCAGCTTACGGCGGCATCATTTACAAGGTTTAAATAGGCAGCAAAATCCCGCTCAGCATCATCAAGTGACGAATTTGAGCTTAAATCATAGTGATCCTGGTGCGTCTTTATAAAGCGAATGGAGTTAAGTTGCTCACGCGCAATATCACGGTTTCTGCCCAGCTGCTCCAAGACATAGCGCTGCCTTACGAGGAGTTCGGCATTTGGTCTTAGGTCGATCGGTTCCACACCCTCATACGACTTGGTGATCAGTTCCAACGTTACAGCACCACCCTGTGCATTGGAAATGAGGGTGTTAAAATTAGCAGCGAAAGTAGATATCGACGAGATCTCTGGCAGTGGAGCTGACGCACCCACCTTGTACATTTTCACCTGGGTGGACGAAAACCGATTAAATCCGGACATCGCCGTATTAACCTCGGCAGCTCCCTTCCAACCCGCTCCCGAAGCAGATATTGCTGCACTAAAGGCTTTGTCTTCCTCAGACGATAGAAATGAGAACTCAAATATGGCGAAAAACTCACCGCCAGTACGTCTACCATAGACAAACTCTGACCCGCATTGGTCCATAAATGTCTTCGACTGTGCCGACTTTAGGAGCCTTATCGCGGAATCGGTGAACTGATAGCTGGTCGCTATCTCTAGCTGATTAGAAACCCTCACGTGAACCAATAAGTAGCGACTTTGATTGTTTTTGCTCACACTCTGGGCGAAGCTCTCCCTGATACTGCCCTTTCCCAAAATGCCACCGAAGCTTGCCGATGCACTGACCCCAAGCGATTCTCTTAGCTGAGTTTCCGAGGTGATCTCGAGCAGCTTGAAATCCGCAGTCTGGCCCGCCGACTGTCCACTTTGAGTGGTCATGGCACCGAGAGTGACACAGTTTCCCTTAATCGATCCATCTACCGGATTCCATCCTTGGCCTGGAATCAGAGCTGCATTTGAATCTTCGCCAGACACGCTCAAAAGCTTCTGCCCTTGGTCTGGACCACCACAGGAACATAAAACCAGCGCCAATGCGACGCGTGACATACGAGACATCACTGTTTTTTCTCCTCTAGTTCTTTGACAAGATCAGCTCGCAGAAGAATCCGTGAGTGCACGCTAGCAAGTCGCTGCTGCCAAGCGTTGTCACCCAAAATGATGCCGTTAGCGGTTACAAAGTGATTGGTTGAGTCATCCGAAATTACATTGAAGTTCACCATTTGACCGTCGTACTTATGAGGGACAATACTCCTTACCCGATCGGCAGAGCCCTCATCATTCAGGACAAACTCACCAGTAGATAACGCGGTGACTGCTTTTACGGACAGCATCTTGCCCTGGGCGTTCACGGTCAATATTGGATGCTGAGAGGACACAGTCACTTCACGTCCGGAATCTGTAACAATCAGGTAGGCTAGCTCTTTTTCCGGACCAAAAATGATCCC
>CAIWTN010000188.1 GCA_903915625.1 uncultured Pseudomonadota bacterium
TGTCGGCAGCAACCCAGTAAGAGAGCCGTCGGCCGCTAGATCAATCGCACCGAACGATGGGATCCCACCAGAGCTAGGAATCCTTAAGATCTGATTGGCAGTGCCGGCTCCAGTCGAGAATAGATTGCCCGGACCGTTACCTAAGACGACTCCGTTGGTCGCGAAGCTTGCAGCACCGGTACCACCAGTTGGCACCGACAACATGCCACTGTTGATCACGGACGCCGGCAGTTTTGGAATATCCGCGACTGCTAAAGTCGTACCGGCCGTGACGCGGCCCTTCGTATCCACAGTAAGTTTTGTATAGGTACCGGCGCTCACTCCGGTTGTTTTAAGCGTTGGGTTCGGGAACGTTCCTGTTAAGTCGCCACCAGCATTCCCCCTTGGAGTGACGCCGCTGACAAAGCTTAGTGCACCAGCTCCGTCGGTCATCAGTAACTGACCAGAGGTACCGTCTGCCGCTGGCAATGTGAACGTCACCGAGTCGTTCAATGTGTCTGGAGCTTTTAGCGATACTGAATTAACTGCACCCTTATCATTCAAGACCAACTTATTGGCCGTGGTGTTGTTACCTTGGATCGCAATATTGCCATTGATCGTCGTCGGGCCAGCGGTAATCGTACCAACCGTATTGATGCTTGAAGCACCGACGATAACAGATGAACCAGTGATTGTGCCGTTCGTAAGAATCGGACTACTTATAGTTTTGTTAGTGAGTGTGTCGACCGTATCGCGACCAACAAGAGTGTCATTGGTTTGCGGCAGAGTTAAAGTGCCGCTGTTAACGATCGTACTGATGACTGGCTCGGTCAGAGTCTTGTTGGTGAGTGTGTCGACTGTATCGCGACCAACCAGAGTGTCACTCGCCTTTGGCAAGATCAATGTGCCGTCATTTGAGATCGTACTGATCACAGGTTGGGTCAGTGTCTTATTAGTTAATGTCTCAGTCGCTGTCTGAGTCACCACGACACCGGAACTTGGGAATGTCGCCGTAGAACTTATGCCAGTACCACCCAGTGATTTGGGCAGAATTCCGGTCACGGCAGACGGCTGGGCTAAATTTACAGCGCCAAATGATGGGACACCGCCTCCAGCAGGAACGGTCAAACTTTGATATTCAGTGCCTGGGGCTGTAGAAAATAGATTGCCATCAGCGTTACCAACCACAATGCCATTTGGACTAAACGATGATGCACCAGTACCACCTCGCGTCACGCCGAGTACACCAGAGCTAATTGCCGATGCTGGCAGCGCAGGCAGGTCGCTTAAACTCAAAGGCGCACCGGCAGTCACTCGGCCCTTGGCATCAACGGCGACTTTGAAATACGTTCCTGGTGTTACCCCTGTCGCCGCCAGTGTTGGGTTCGGATATAGACCAACTAAGTCACCACCAGCATTGCCACCTGGCGCAGCGGCAGATCTCCAGCCTAGGGTTCCGAATCCATCAGTTGTAAGGATCTGCCCAGGACCACCGTCGGTGACGGGCAAAGTCCAAGTGATGGACTGCGTTAAATTATCTGCGGCTTTTAGTGCTACATAATTAGTCGATCCACGGTCGTTAAAAATTAGACTGTTAGCAGTCGTATTATTGCCACGAATCGCAATATTCCCAGATATCGTCGTGGCGCCGGCGCTTAGTGACCCGGTGGTATTGATCACTGTGTTGCCGTTGATGATCGATCCGTTACCGATAGTTGCGCCAGAAATCGCTGGAGCGATCAGAGTTTTATTGGTCAGCGTGTCGACCGTACTGCGACCTACCAAGGTATCCGTCGTTACCGGTAGAGTCAGCGTCCCAGTATTGGTAATCGAACTAATTGCAGGAGAAATCAGAGTTTTGTTGGTAAGTGTATCGGTCGTGTCGCGACCGACCAAAGTGTCCGTACTAGTCGGCAGGGTTAAGACGCCAGTGTTGGTAATCGTACTAAAAACAGGCTCAATCAATGTCTTATTAGTCAAGGTTGCCGGGCCAGCCTCAGTCACCACCACTCCGCTGGTCGGGAACACAGCGTTAGAGCTAACTCCGGTACCGCCAACTCTTGTCGGTAAAATTCCCGTCACTGCAGCAGGCTGCGACAAATCAACCGCGCTGAATACTGGACTACCGCCATCGCTCGGCACTGTAAGGCTTTGGTAGCGCGTGCCAGCCGTGGTCGACACCAACCCACCAGCAACCTTACCGAGTAAAACTCCGTTTTCGTTAAAGCTGGAAGCCCCGGTACCACCATTGACCACTCCCAGCACACCATTACTAATGATGGAGGCTGGCAAACTCGGGATGTCCGCGACGCTTAAACTTACACCTGCGGTAACGCGGCCCTTAGCGTCCACGGTCACTTTTTGATAAATACCGGGAGTCACGCCGGTGGTAGACAACGTTGGATTTGGATACTGTCCGACCAGATCCCCGCCAGCTACACCGGTAGGCGATGCACCGCTGATCCAGCGCCAACTTCCAGCGCCATCCGTCGTCAACAGCTGACCGTCCGTGCCGTCACTGCCTGGCAGCGTAAAGACGACCGACCCGGTCAACACATCCGGTGCTTTTAAAGACACACCTTTGGTGGAATCTTTGTCGGTGAAAATAAGTTTACTAGCGGTATTACTGTCGCCTTTAATTGTGACGTTGTTGGCTACAGTTGCAGCACCCGTAATGTCGATGGTCGTAGCACCAGTAATGAATGATGGTCCATTAACGGTGCCAGCGGTGATTACCGGTTTGATGAGTGTCTTATTCGTCAGCGAATCGGTTGTATTCCGTCCGACCAAGGTGTCGTCGCTGGTGGGTAAGATCAACGTTCCGGTATTAGAGATTGTGCTGATCGCTGGATTAATGATGGTCTTGTTGGTTAGAGTCTCCGTGGCAGTGCGCGTCACCACCACGCCGGATGCAGGAAACACGGCAGTCGAGTTGACACCAGTACCGCCAAGGCCAGTCGGTAGAACTCCAGTGACCGCTGCCGACTGCGACAAGTCAACTGCACCAAAGCTCGGAGCACCACCACCGCTTGGTACTGTTAAGCTCTGATAAGCAGCACCTGCGCCAGTAGCGTTGATACCACTGGTGCCGTTACCGAGCAGTACACCGTTTTCTGTGAGGCTGGATGCTCCGGTACCACCTCTAGTCACTCCTAGAGTGCCGTCACCGATAATACTCGCCGGCAAACTTGGGATATCTACGACACTTAAGCTCGTACCAGCAGTGACTCGACCCTTCGTATCCACCGTTACTTTTTGATAAATACCGGCTGATACCCCGGTCGCGGTAAGAGTCGGATTCGGATAAATACCGGTCAAGTCACCACCGGCATTACCAGTCGGCGATGCCCCTGATACCCAGTTCAAGTTACCGGCACCGTCGGTATAAAGCAGCTGCCCATTCGTGCCGTAGCTACCTGGCAAAGTTAGATTCACCGACCCAGTCAGTGTGTCGGGTGCGCGCAACGAGACAGAATTCGTCGACCCCTTATCATTGAAGACCAACTTGTTTGCCGTACTGTCGTTACCTTGGATCGTGACGTTACCGACCACGGTATTGGCACCCGACCTAACGGTACCAGTTGTGTCGATCGTAGTGGCGCCACCAATCAAAGATGATCCAGTGACAGTGCCTGCGCTAAACACTGAGTTAGTAATAGACTTGTTACTCAGTGTCTCTGCAGCATCTTGGGTAACGACTACACCTGACTGAGGGAACACAGCTGTAGAACTTACCCCGGTACCACCGAAACTAGTCGGAAGTACACCACTCGATATGATCGACGCTGGCAAGCTTGGAATATCCTGCGCAGACAGAGTCGTACCGGAAACAACGCGTCCTTGTGCATCAGTCGTTGTCTTGGTGTAGATCCCCGCAGTGCCGATGTTCGGCAAGCTAACTATAGCCGTGCTACCGAGATTACTAACAATCACACCATTGCCGGCCGTGACGCTGCTAATTTTATTATTGAAGCTAATCCAATCAAGCACCGACAGGTAACCAGAAGATACCGACGATGCCTGACCTATCGAAATACCACCCGTTGTGCTGTTATAGGACAGAGGTGCCGCGGCCGAGATCATCTTCCGTGCTGCTGATTGCGCACGCGCATCAGTGAAATATAAGTTACCAGCTTCGGAGATATTATCTGTCGTCAGAATTACGTCACCAGTTTTACCTGCGACGGAAGTCACTGGCACTGTCGGGAACGTTCCCCAAACTAATTTTCCTGAACCGTCGGTTTGCAGGACTTGGCCGGTGGTACCGTCAGCTGCTGGCAAGGTCCAAATTTTGCTCGCCGCGATAGAATCGGGAGCTTTGAATCCTACGTACTGATCTCCAGACAAACTATTAAAGCGAATTTCACCAGTTTGTCCCGCGCCGCTACCATAGGCTTTGACATTAACAGCGCCCTGCTTAGCCGTAGATAAAGATCCAATATTTAAATCACTCGCCGTTGTTAAAGCGTCTTGTTTCGCGCCGAATCTTAACCAGTCCGCAGTGGACAGATAACCGTTGCTAACGCTAGTTGCCTTGGTGATACCGATGACTGGTGTCGTGGCATTCATCGTGACCGATAGCGGTGCTGTCGCAGTGACCGTGGTGGTAGCCGGCGTCCACATAACACCGTCATAACTAAGCACCTGACCTGCCTGAGGTGCTACGGTACTTACGTTAGTTCCCTGGAGTGCGCCTGCACTTGGAGATGCTGTCTGGTAGACAATATTTCCACCAGCATCTTTAGTTAGAAATTGATTCGGTCCAGGCGCAGTGTCCGGTCCGACAGTCAACTTACCATCACTGCCAAAGCTAATGCTTTTTCCGTCGACCGGAACTTTTGCTGCGTAAGGAACAGTGACAACTTGTTGCAGCGGATATGGTGATCCGCCATGAGTTAAATCTGTTACCTGAAACCAAACTCGCTGCGATGGATCTGGGAAAACTTTATTGTAATCTTCAGCGCTCAGTGTCACGCGAACCTGAAAGATGCCTTCCTGCAAAAGCACACTTTCGAAGCCATTTTTAACGCTTAAAATCGCTCCCGTGCCATCGCCTTCATGAAAAAATGAAATATCTAAAGCCACCGGGCCAGCGACAGGTTTGCCGCTAGAGTCAGTCAAACGACCACTCACGACAAAGTCTAAACTCGATTGCGCAGCCGCTACTGTAGTCATCGCGACCACAGCAATTAGCATGCAAACAATGCGAGCTAGTTTACTCATCCATTCCCTCCGCGGTCTTCGCTGTCATTCGCACGAAGGCAAAGCGTTGCCCTCTCGCTGCGAAAAGCGACACAGAGAATGGGTTTGAGTAATTCAGCCCCATGATTGGTTATCCTTGTCGTAGACAGGATGGAGCCTCTAGAAGGGTGGTAATAGGATGGTCGGCATAATGCCCTGTAATCTTGAGCCAGAAGATGGCCCTGCAGCACTTTTCGTCAATCGCACAGATAATATGAGGGAAATTAACCGGGGGGTGGTTGGAGGTAGCAACCGGACGGTGCTACAATATGATTATACATAATATTTCACGAATTTGATGCGAGCGGCCTTTGAGGCGATTTCCGCCAGGAATACCCCCAACCCACCGGACCGGGCTCTTGCCTTTGGCCCTTGGCACCGCTTTTGCTTCTTTTCTAGGCGCTTACCCAGATACCGCAAGATCTGAGTCATTACAGCCAGTTAAGGGGGCACAAGGCAGTCCCACCGAAACCGGTGGAACCCCTGTCCAGACTAAGTATCTGAAAATCCTCTGGCCCATGCCACCGGCACGCGACCCAGAGTCAGACCAGGTCAATGCCGTAAATGCGGCCGAGGCCTGTAAACAACTTGGACACTCATTCCTGGTAGCTCAAGGACTATGGGGAACGGGTTTATTTGACGACTACGGCTGCTACTCAGCAGTCGGCCAGCGCTTCTTTGGGGGCCGCGAAGCCAAAAGCGATTCTGTTTGGTCTTTGGAGTTTGGCCAAAATGCAGACAAGCTAACTCTCAGAATGATGTTTGCACCCGACAAGGTGACAAACTCTGCCGCCGTCGCCCTGATCTCACCGCCGATGGAAGCGGGGGCCGTTACCTATTCGACGACGCCTAACTGGCAGTATCTGATGCGCGACGAGTTTTATTCCAAACTGGTTGCGACAGCAGTGATGGATTCCATGCCTGCATCGGTGCGTCTACCACTGACGGCGGCCGCGTTGAAGTCCGACGATGCTAGCCAACTTGGCCGCACCGCAGCACCATCCGCCCTGCAGCTCTTTACTTGGGGAGTCCAGCCAGAGACCGGACTGTGGACGGCACACGTAGTCGGCCAAGCCCGCGTCGAAGCTGGCGACAAGGTCGTCGAATGGACCGACCGTAATAGTATAAACCGCGAAACTGTGGTTTACGCCCAAAGACGAGGCGGTCCCGAGCAAGGCGCTCAGGCCCTGCTGCTGTCCATACGCTACCGCGGGCAAACAATTACCGACGGCGCCGACGAACCCAGACCAGGTAAGCTTTATGCAGTTCAGCCAGTGGAAACAGCTAGACCCATTGAACCACAGCGCACCCCTACCCCTGCACCGCTACGGGAACCAGTTGTAAGCGCCGAGCCTCTGCAACTCGCGCCCCCAGTGCCGGCCACGCAAAATGCCCCACCAGTTCAGCCCATTGAGCCCATCCAGCCACCGCCACTAGTGGAGCAACCACCACGAGTCGAGGCACCACCTGAGCCTATCCAACCGATTCAACCTAGCGCTCCTACGTCGGCGATCGAGGCGATACAACCTCCAGCACCAGTCCAGGCCCCGGAACCCATGCAGGCACCAGCGAGTATCGCCGCAGCCCCTGCAGAGTATGAGCCTCCGCGCCCACGCAAACCAGGATCCAGCGATAATTTCGTAGCACTTCGTTATGGCATTGAAATGATCGACTCCGCCACCGCACTATTCTCACCCGGCACGGTCATTACGCTGATTGGTGAATTTCACCAGAGTTGGTTTGACGGTTTCCGCTTCTATAGCGATATCTTGCCCAATCATAAACGTGACATTGAGGGCGAAGTATTTAGCATGGGCTGGACCCGAACCGTCATTGGCTGGGGGTTCAATTATAAGTTGGTGGGTCTGATTGATCGCATTGAGTTGACGCCTAAGCTCGGCAGATGGAGTGTCAATTCGCGACTGCCGGATATCGACACTCAAGGTAACATCGTCACTCGCGACTACAATGCCAGCGGTTTAACGAATGTCGGCTTGGACGTCGGTGGTGTGATTGAAAACGTAAACTACGCTGCCCGCCTCTGGCACGGTCGCGATATGACCTTAAGTTTAGGTAAATCTTCAGGTGAAGCCAAACGTGAGTTACAGGGGTCTCGTACAGGTCTTGAAGTGACCATCAAGGGACCAGCACTGCGCTTTATTAGCAATAATGCTCATGTAAACATTTTGGTTTTTGATTATTTCGAGGACATGACCTTTACCGAAACCGGCGGCACCTCTTCAAATCTCAAATTTGTTTATAGCACCGCTTTTGCCGGGGGAGGCGTCAGCCTGTCATGGTAACTTTGAAAAAAGCGGCTCCAGCATTTGCCTTCTTGGTGATATCCGCTACTTTAGCGTTTAGTCAGCAGACCTTGGCACAAGACAAAGCCAAGAATGGCACAGCGACACCGCAAGACTTAAATGCTCCGGATCCGAAAGAGTGGTTGTCACGGCTGGCTCTACCAAATGCCACCCCACTAGTTCGTCGGGTCATTGCAGCGAGAACCCTGCCTAATGATCGTGGTGAGCTGGTATTTGCTCCCATCGATCGCTCCGCACTCCAGGAACTAAACTTTCTCGAATTTGCATCGCCGGATGACATTGCCTGGACCGATACTATCAATCGGCGACATGCTTGGGCTGGCCGGGGCGCAACACGGCGTACCAGAATCATGCTGCAGGCTACTGGATCACAAGCGATTCTGATTCTACCCAGTGCAGCCAGTAGTGACGCCGTGGCACTTGTGCGTCCGGGGGAGAACGGCAACCTCGACACTGTCGCACATCAGACAGACCGAATACCATCCACTGAAGATGCCAAAGATCTGGCAACAGCATTACGCGATCTATTCGGCTATGACGCCGTCGTCCTGGCACACGAAGGTCCTTACGTCCTCGCCCAGTCCCCCGACCTTAGTCATTCCGGCAAGCTAATTTCTGCGGTCGCAGTCGGGAATTCAGCCAATAAATTCTCGCTTCGCAAAGATGCCAATGATCCGGTTGCATTCTTACGCCTAGCGCGGAGTTCAGGACACTATTCGGTGTGGCGAGTGGTGTCATCTACCGCTGGCGGTCCACTGCCGGCAGCAACCAAGTTGCACTTAGAGTCTCGCGCGCGCGGCGGTAAGCAAGCCGCAGTCAAACCAGAGGCTACCCTAGAGGCACCTCAGCTGGATCCAGCGAAACAAGATCCAGCGAAACAAGACGCGCCTCAGCTCAATAATCCTCAGTGAGCTAACGCTGCCGACGGTGACATCAGCTGGACGGGCCGCGAGAAAATCCCTGTAGCGCTCTGCAAATATGAGGCTATTTGCGGCTCATTTAGCACAGTTGCTGGCAGTACTGGATAGCGTCCATCCCCAGGCCGAGAGTCATAGACATAAATTGGCTCGTGGAACCACTTGCTGACTGCTTCGAGTTTCTTTTTAAAATCTGGCTCACTCTTTGGCGCCATAATAAATGCTGAAGCAGACCCACGGAATATCATCGATGCCTTTAGAGCTGTCGCAATTTTAGACCACAACTCTGTAGGTAGCGCCGCACCCCATAAAGTCGCAACGACCTCGCCGCGACGGACGAAACAATAGCCCTCGCGTTGTTTGGCCGATTTGCTTTCCGGCACAACGCTCATGCCGTGGGCAGCGCGGATCAATGGCATCAGACTGAGCATGTCTTTGCCGTCTTCTAACTGAATCGAGACGGATTGGTCACCTTCGGCTGCTCCGGGCAAGGCTAGCCATGTGGTTGCTGAAGCGTTCGTTTCCCAGCCACCAGGGGTAAGATGCATCGTCAATGGTCCCCGGCTGTGCAAGTCAGCAATTGAAGCCAAGTTCAAAGTAAGCGAACCCGCTCTCGCTCCCGCATCACCACCTTTACCGCGGCGCTTAGCCTTGGTGCCATCGATGGTCAGTTTCAGGACGTCGCCAGCTTTATGTTCCGCAGATTCTTGCGTCAGTAGATCCTTCATCAAAATGTAAGGAGTCGGACTACCCTGGTCACTCATGACTGCGACTGAATGGACCTCGCGATTATCGCCAATCCGCATACGAGCCATAGGGAAGTTATGTTTACCGTGCTTACCCTGACCATGTGTTGCGAAAACGGCAGGGATGCTAAGTCCCACGTCTGTCAGACTTCGCTCGGTCCAAAGGATAGTAGCAGCTGTATTCACTTGTGAGGTCACACTCGAGGGGTAGACCTTGTTAGATGCGCGCGCTTTCGATGGATAGTGTTCATAGGATGGGGAGGTTTTGTCGTGTTCCCTATCTTCGGCCTCGGGCTCGACCTCGGTCACAGGCTCAACCTCTGACGGTTTAGGCCGTGCCTGAGCCCGCCTCGCGGTCGCCCCTTTGGCAGCCAAACTTCGCGACAACGTCGGCGCTTTACTGCCTTCCGACGCTCCGTCATCAGTGACAAAGGCGGCGTAAAATAACACGTTCAGCAGCAGCACTAGGGCTACCGTGAAAACTGTTGATGATGGGTCAAACCTTCGTCCCATGGTCACCGACCTCCACTCAAGGGATCGGCCTAGCCTGCAGAATCATTAGCAGAATTTGATCAAATATCTGATTTTATTGAATTACTTTTTTAAAAAAGACCAAATCGAGGCTGTGGGGACGGCAAGTAACTTAGGCTTTTGCTGCGACATTAGGGTGTTGCCTTCATACTGCAAGCCCATGATTGGTCACCCTAATTGCCGACTCAAGGTCTTGCGCGCGACGCCACAAGGTGACAAAATTGGCGCCAATAGCCCGTTTCTCTGGCGGATTCTGACGCTTTCACAACAAAGACTAAATCATGAATTTAACTCTACACCACTACTGGCGCTCATCCTGCTCCTGGCGAGTCAGATGGGCACTCGAACTCAAAAAAGTGCCTTATCAGTCAGTGCCGGTGAATATCCTGGCGGGCGAGCATCAGACCGGCGCGTATAAAGCCCTGAATCCCTCCGGCCAACTACCAACATTGGTCGTGGATGGACGCCTCTTCAGCGAATCGCTAGCCATTATCGATTGGCTTGATGAAATTGTGCCAGAACCAGCACTCTATCCCAGCCACGCGCTGGATAAGATGTTCGTCAAACAACTGGCCTTGAAAATTGTTGCCGGAACGCAACCACTACAAAATCCGAGTTTACTAAAACTTTTTAGTAACGATGAAGCTGAGCGGAAGAAACACGCGCAGCACTTTATAGGCAACGGGCTAGCTGTGTACGAGTCACTGCTAGATAGGGGTCAACCTGGACAATTTAGCTTTGGCGACCAAATCACAGTAGCCGATCTCTGTTTAGTCCCGCAGGTGTACAACGCTTTGCGTTTTTCCGTTGATATGAGCAAATTACCGCGCATAACAAAGATTTACGAAGCCTGCTTAAAGACATCGGCCTGCGACCGTGCGGCGCCGCATATGTGGGGTCAGGCACTTCTGCCAACTCATTGAAAGAATAGCCAGACGCCTAGACAGGCATCGTGCGAATTCTCCTCACGAGGCAAATCGCCCCCATTTCACGATGAATCCGACGCTACAAGCCCTCGAAAACATTGCAATAAAAA
>CAIWTN010000189.1 GCA_903915625.1 uncultured Pseudomonadota bacterium
CAAAGTCGTCCAGCTAGAACACAACACAGTTACTGAATCACCGTCCAGCTCGGCGCTTACCGCACACGAGCTGATCGATACCCGTAATTACCTGTAAATAACGGCAGCCCGCAACGCGGGCTAGGCATCCGCAGATCACTGCGGAGCGTGCAGAAGATCGTACCAAGAACGCACGGACCCACTAATATACAGCCTTTGCCGGATATCCTGCCGATTGTAGACAGTTTCCATATCGTACTTGTAACTCTCAAAGGCCCCCTGGTTAGGGCCTAAATGTTTTTTAATACCGGTATGTAGCGTCCGGCCACCGCCCCAACGGTCACAGCTTGTGCCACCGTCCGCTTTGCAGCGGAGATTTCGGAAACCTGTCAAAGCATTGCATTTATAGCCATTAGATGACTGTTCCGATGGACTGCAGTCGAGTCCAACTGCCCGAGCATCCATCCAACGCGACTGCGTCAGGCCGCACGCAGGATCATTCGGATCACCCCAAGCCTCACATGATTTATTCACATCCCAAGATGATTCTCGCACAGCTGACCCCGCAACAATCAGTCGGCATTCGTCGTATGAGACCCCAGCCTCCGAGGCTCCGCGGGGATCAGCGCAGGCAGAATTAATCGCTTCGATAGTTACCCTTGGTAGACGATCAGCTCCGTACCAACCATCTGCCTTGGGCCGACTCGCATGTCCCTCCATGGGTCCACAAGCAGGGAGCAGAGCGCTAAACCCACCAAACACTGCACAAATAGCCAATCGGGCTGTCCATTTCATCGGGGAATCCTTTCCTCATGAAATAGATCCGACGCGGTATACACGATATCCACGCAACGAATCTAAAAACTAACACAAATAAAAAAGCATTTTTTGAAAGGTAGCATCGCGATGCCACAATGTCAAAAAATGCTAAATTAATTTTGTTTAGTCTTATTAGTGCCTAATTTTCAACGATAAATCGGGTAATCACCGTGCGCCATCGGATCTTCCAGCGTGAGTTCACCATTCTTGCTGACGGTAAAGCTCATCGGATTCAACACACCGGCAACATTAAATGCAATTGCACTTATGAGCACATGTTCAAAGGCAGTATTGGTAGATTCACGATCATAAACAGGCTTAAATCCAAGATCAAAATCACCCTTCACCTCTGCTCCACCAACAAATGACTGAGCTTTAAATGTGCCATCTTGGTTCAGAGTGATGGACCTAAAGCTAAGCGGACCTTCATCAGATATTTTTTCTTTGCGCTTAGTCACCAGAGTGCGACCAAAAATCTTGCTCAAATCTTCCGCGCGTCTGATCAAGATAGTTTCGGAAGAACCCGTAGAATCCTGCGTTAATTTTACATGCTTAGCATCTACCTTGAGCCACTGACCATTGACGGAATCAAATTTCCTTTCGAGCGAATCAGGCTTTAAAGAAAGTGCTGCATAGAGGTCATCTTCACCAAAGCTAATAAATTGATAACTCTCTGTGAACGGATGATCGCTAGTACTACGCAACGCCGAGGCTTGATCGTCGTTGCGAACTTTAGCGCATGAGCCAGTATTAAATGCTGTAATGACTAGGAACCATGCCGCATAACGCAAGCTTATTTTCATGGGGCTTCCTCAGGATTTGTCCTCAGATTTAAATGCATACAAATAAAGTATGCGGACAAAAAAACCTAAGCAAGCATCACTTCACTCTAAAGCTGATCATGTCAGGCTTAGCCACAGTTCCCTTGCTGACACTAACCGCACGTACGGTCAACGAATAAACCGAGCCACTCTTCAGATCACTAAACTTGTATTTGTATGGTTCGGGACAAGGGCTGAAATTTGACTGATTCTCACGCTTACATTGGAAACGAAAATCGTTGATTGTAGCGGACACGGCGCCACCGGTTACCGCAAATGGTAATTCCAGCGTCTTTTGGTCATACGGGGATATCACTGTGCCCTTGGACGGGAGCAGGGTCGTCAGCGGATAAGACTGAGCGCCAGGGGCTGGGGTACCTGGCTGCGCTTGGGCAGCCCCACCGACGCCACTGGTGTTGGTGCTGCTTGGAACTTTAGGTTTGGTTGCATCTACGCTGCTAGGCGAAGCGGGTGCGGGATCAGCCTTTTTTCTATTAAAGCCATCGTACTCATCGAACTGCGAGCAGGCACCGAGGTGCAAAGCCGCCAAAGTCAGGAGTAGAGCGGAAACACCGGACCCGGAGGCAAAAAGGGATTTAGACTTCATTAAATCCTCGATTTCTAGGGGCAAGTCATAGTTCTTTATAATATTATAAAATCATTCTATAAAAATCAATAGACTAAAAACAAGAACATGATATTGCAGGATTATTTTTTAATCTCTGATAAGCCATGCTAGGATGAAAACGCAAAATACATCATCCACAACGTAGAGCTAACTCGATGCGCCACCATTTACTTCGGATCTTCGCAGCACTTTCAATCGGCGCCATCATTGCATGCCTCTATACCTTCGACCTATTGCACTACCTAAGCCTGGACTACATCAAAGCCCAGCAGCAGGCGTTCGCTGATTATTACGCTCTACACAAATTAGAGACGCTAGCCGTTTATGCTGTCGTATACATCGCAGCAACAGCCCTGTCTTTGCCTGGCGCCACGGTGCTGACGCTGCTTGGCGGCGCCTTATTCGGCCTGGGCACCGGACTTGTGGTGATATCGTTCGCCTCAAGCATCGGAGCGACTCTTGCCTTTCTCACGGCCAGGTCCTTACTTCGTGACGTAGTCACCGCAAAATTTGGCGATCGCCTTAGCGCAATCAATGAAGGTATCCGTCGCGATGGCAGCTTTTATCTGTTCACCCTGCGCTTAGTGCCCTTATTTCCATTTTTCATGATCAATCTGGTCATGGGCTTAACACCAATCCGTACTCTGACTTTTTACTGGGTAAGCCAGTTAGGGATGCTTCCAGGAACCCTGGTCTACGTCAACGCCGGCACTCAACTAGCCAAGATTGACCGCGTTAACGGCATCCTATCCCCAACTATGCTGATCTCTTTTGCTCTGCTCGGACTATTTCCTCTGGTTGCCAAAAGAGTGATCGCAAGTGTGAAAAAAAGGCACATACTGCAAAAATGGCCTAAGCCGGGACGCTTTGATTTTAACATCATTGTCATCGGAGCTGGATCTGGTGGCCTGGTGTCGGCCTACATTGCTGCTGCAGTCAAAGCAAAGGTAGCGCTTGTCGAAAAGCGCGCTATGGGCGGCGACTGCCTCAACACTGGATGTGTCCCCAGCAAAGCTCTCATCCGCACGGCAAAGGCAGCAGCCCTGTCTAGCCACGCTAAAGACCTCGGATTCAAGTCTGTAAGCATCGATTTCGACTTTGCTGATGTCATGGAGCGCGTCCAGAATGTGATAAAAAAAATCGCACCCCATGACTCTATAGAGCGTTATCAATCACTCGGAGTCGACTGTATCCAAGGTACGGCACGCGTCACCAGCCCTTATGAGGTCGAAGTAGGCGGCCGCCGCATCACAGCCCGCAACTTGATTATAGCTACCGGTGGTTCGCCACTGGTACCAAACATACCAGGCCTTCAAGATCACCCCTATTACACGTCCGATACGATATGGAACCTTCGTAAGCTGCCCAGGCGCCTTCTGATCATCGGAGGCGGCCCCATAGGCTGTGAACTGGCGCAGGCCTTCCAACGCCTCGGCTCCGCGGTCACCATCGTCGAGATGGCTACGTCGCTACTTTCTCGCGAGGATGCGGACGTCTCCACCCTCATTTCAGGGACCCTTGTCCGTGAAGGCGTGACCGTGCTGGCTGGACATAAAGCCAAAAAATTCACGCTGAATCAGGGCGTCCGCTCCTTGATAGTCGAAGACTCACAGGGCGAACGCAGCGTGGAATTTGACGAAGTCTTGCTGGCACTGGGACGCCGTGCGCACACCGAGGGATTTGGACTGGAAGACTTAGGCGTTCGCCTAGAGCCCAGTGGCACCATCGAACACGACGAGTTCATGCGTACGAACTTCCCCAACATATACTGCGTAGGCGATGTTGCGGGCCCCTATCAATTTACTCACGTGGCCGCACATCAAGCATGGTATGCCGCGGTCAATGCACTCTTCTCACCGTTTAAGTCCTTCAAGGCTGATTACAGAGTCATCCCGCGGGTCACTTTCACCGATCCAGAAATCGCTACAGTCGGGCTGACGGAAAAAGAGGCCGCCGCAAAAAACATCCCCTACGAGTTGACGACCTACGGCATAGATGACCTAGACCGCGCCATAGCCGACGACGACGCCCATGGGCTCGTCAAAGTATTAACGGTACCCGGTAAAGATAAGATCCTCGGTGCCACGGTGGTCGGCGCTCACGCAGGCGAATATTTCGTCGAATTTGTCACCGCGATGAAGCACGGCATCGGACTAAACAAAATCCTCGGCACCATTCACGCCTATCCGACCTTTGCCGAGGCCAACAAATACGCCGCCGGAGTCTGGAAGAAAGCTCACGCGCCGCAGCAGCTCCTGCGCTGGGTAGCGCTCTTCCATAGCTGGAGGCGTGGCGCATGATCGATGGACCATGTCGCCGCATACTCCCCAAAGTTACGGGGTGGCTCATCACGATCTATACGAGACTCGGACTCACCCCCAACCAGCTCACCACAACCGGCTCCGGATTCGGTTTTGCAGCTGCCTATGCTATCGCTACAGACCATTTTCTAGTCGCGATTTGTTTATGGTGGATCGGCAGGCTACTGGACGGCACCGATGGGATCTACGCACGAGCCACCATGCAGGTGTCAGCTTTTGGTGGTTACCTAGACGTACTTTCAGACATGGCGGCTTACAGCGTCATGATTTTGGGCTTTGCCTACCGCTTTCCCGAGCTTGCTGCCGCATGGTCAGTGATCCTCTTCTTTTACGTACTCTGCATCACCAGTGCTCTGGCACTCGGGGACATAGAACGCCAAAAGGGCCTCGGACCGGCCGACAACCGCAGCCTCCGGCTTGCAGCAGGTCTAGCTGAAGGCGGCGAAACCGGCCTGGCTTATACCCTGTTTCTGCTCTTTCCCTCAGCTTTACCGATGCTCACCTGGATTTGGATCACCGTGCTAGCACTCACCATCGTCATGCGCACGATCCTAGCCTGGCGAGTTCTAAAACCTCTACCTTCAAGCTCTACTGGTGAGCGATAATTCAATTTTGCGAGTTAAGCTGCCAATTGTAGTCGAGGTAGCCGATGGTGCTGGCCCGGGACAAGGCCGCTTTGGCTTCCGGCGGTCCGTAGCGCGTCAAAACCTCGCGCACACCACCACCCCACGCAACAAAATCCTGCACGTACCAATCGAAAATCTTCGATATCTTGACGTCACCACTGGCAGCGGCGAATTGGTTACGGTTGGCATCGGCGAGCCAGAGGCGCATCTGCGCTTCCAGTTGCTCATTTAAGCGCGCACCAGAATAGGCTTCACCACGCAACTGAGGACACGAAATTGAGGCGCAATTCACTGCGGCGTGAATGCGGATATCTTTATACACCGGCCGTAACAGTTGATGCTCGATGGTATCGAGCGTTTTTGCCTTGCCGTCCAAAAGGTTAAAAAATTCGATAGACCACGGCTTCTTCAAAAAACCACCAATGTCGCGGATGCTCGCAACTGGATAGTTGTCCACGATGAGCTGGACGGTGAAGGCATTGTAGGCGTTGATTAGGAAAGCCTTCTGTTGGTCGGACGACCACGTTCCGAACTCTTCTGTGCGCACCGTCTGCAGGCCGTCTAAATACTGACGAAGGGCACCACCTGCGGCGGTCGCTTTATCAGCCTTTAATTTCGCATAAGCAACTCGCCCATCGACGGACACATGTTGCTTGAGTAGTGCTGTCCAGGCTGCATGGTCGTGATCAAATGCCAATGCCTGATTCGACAACCCCAGTAGCGATATAAAAAGCAGAGCAAATAATCTCATTTTAAGCCTTCTTAGCAAACGAAGTCGGCTGCATAGTGGCAGCATTTTTCACGATAGCGTCCACCTTAGCTCGGACTAGCCTAGACTGCTCGCGCACCACAGCTTCGACCAGTTCTTCGATAGGGATGCCGTAGAGCTGAGCGATCACCGGTATCTTTTCAAATGGTAAGGCCACCCGATCGTTTTCAATACGCGAGAGAAAATACCGCTCATTATAGCCCAAAGCTACAGCGGCAGCGTCTTGGCTCAAACCTACTGCCAGTCTCTTCGCGCGCAGATAATCGCCAAACCGCTCAGATTGTTTTTTACGCTCAGCCACTGCGACGCTCCATACACGCTAAGCTAATACCAAAGTCCAACAGTCGATCACTGCTCAGCTCCCGCCAAACGTTGACGAACTCATCGGTTCCAGATTATCATCGAGATAACTTCAAGGGGGACAAGGTTCATACACCTAGGGTTTGTGTCCTTGCAACCAAAGAAATCTCCAAAGCGCCTCTGATCCACCAGAAGTCGCAGGCACGCACCTTAAACACCTAATTTATCTAAAAACATCTCGACCCTACGCTTTGTGACTAAAATAGACAAGGAGAATAAAAAAACTTCTCTGTAGGCACAAATATTGGCATAGTTCTCATGAGATTTGATTCCTTGAAGTTTGCCTGTGTACCGAGGATGTGATGATGGCCCCGTTTCCAGCGACCGTCATTATTGATGACGATCTAAAGCACGTGTTAGACAGCAGTCCGTTCCTTGAGAGTTCCGGACATCGAGTCCTTTGCTTCCATGAGATCCGAGATGTGTTGCCGGACCTGGCCTCGCAAGTGTCGCCCATAGTCCTAGTCGCTGACTTTAGCAGGGCGCAAACCACCGGCTGGCGTTTCGTTCAAGACGCGGAATTCGACCACCGGTTATTTGCCGTCGGTGTGGTTGCAGTTACCGATCCGACGGACGATTTGACTTTTATGACAGACATGACCGATGTGGCCGCCACTCTCAGCGACTCATGCTCCCAAGCTTCGCTGATGACCGCGATTCAAGAGGCCTCAGTATTTGCCACAGTCCGCCACAGCACGCGGCTCAAGGCGTTAAAGGCCACCGCAACGGTAAGGGACAAGGCCAATGCGATTCGTGTGACCCAGGGTCTCGCCCCTATCTCGGCAGCAGTTTGGGACCGCGCCTGCAATACCCTTTGCCGCGCCGAATTTGACTACGGTGACGACTGGCAAACGGTGGCACTGGCGCAAATTATCGACATCTTGTCAGAAGAGATCTGAGACTGAAGACATATGAGATAAAGTAGGCGCGACCTACTACTGCGCCTCTGTCTTGACGAATTGGCGCAAAAGCTCAATCCCAAGCTCAGCAGCAGACTTCTTGGCGTCGTCTAGATACTTTTCGTCGCAGACTAGTTCCGCAATATCGATATTTAAACAAGTCGCTATCTTTGCCAGCGACTCGATACTCAAGTTGCGGGCGTTTTGCTCCAACATGGACACATAGCGTAAAGACACATCGAGCTGCTTAGCCATAGCCTCTTGCGTTAAGCCGGCTCGCTGACGGCAGCGTTTAATATTGGCTGCGACGCGACGTCTTACCGCTAAAGCGCTCATAGTGTCCCCCTATAACTTGAGTTTATGTGGAGATTGGAGGGATTCACAACATCTTATTGTCTAATTTTATCAGCCAACAATACCGCTACCAAGTATTATTTCATGACACTCAACATAAAATGTGCCCCGTCAACTACCCTAAACGTACAAGCGCTTGCGCTTACTTGTGCCAAAAACTGCAACCACTTTCCGGCTTTGATCACTTAGCGGTACCAACCAACCAGGCCAGAGATAAAACATGCGAGCCTCTTCAGACATCGCCTCGCGAGTCTCATGATCCTCAACA
>CAIWTN010000190.1 GCA_903915625.1 uncultured Pseudomonadota bacterium
GCGTGATCCTCTGACTTAACGTAGATACAGTTACCGGTGCTGCCTGATTGTAAGGGGATGACGATCATCCCCGCATCCTAACAAATTCTGGTAAACGAAGACAAGCCTCGCTAGTTCTTAATTAATTGGACGTTGATATAAGGATTTCGCAGTGCGACTGCTCCGGCGTTAACAGTGCTGTTTCCAATGGTAAATCCAGGGATATCAAATCTGGTCAGGGGTCCTGAACTATATAAATAATCCACTAGACTTTTGAATATGAGCTCGGCTACGTCCGCTTCGAATATATCGAGAGTTGGAATATAGCCAGGTGCCCAGTTGCCTGAGACTCTAAGGGCCTTAGGTCCTGCTAGGGTTAATACCAATCGTTGTCCAGATTTAGTAAGGGCAAGTCCGCTGCGTAGATTGATGCGAAGTATAAAGTAGTCGCGCCACTGGCCGTTCTGTTGAATTTTAAACATCAATTCCAAGCTTGGAATCTCGACGCTGATGATGCTGTTCTGGGCGTTGACTGCGATGATGGGAGCCGCTGCTAGACGCACTGCTACGTTCAATTTACGAGAGCTAAGAGGGATCTCGTTCAGATCGGGCCAGATACCCGCTGCTGTCGAGACATCGAGTGCATCGCCGAGCCCTGGGGTATTTTCTCCGTCAAGGGGCTGCCAAGGTGTACCTCGAGGGAAGACGGTCTTAAATGCTTCAGTGATTAATGTCGGATTGATCCCTGCAGCACCGATATCGATTCCTGACGGAGTAAATTCTTCGTCAGCGTTTAATTCATCGGATAGCTCTTCCATCTGCGCAATGCTGCGCAACTCGGTGCCGATAGTGACGGCGAGCGCACTTGGTCTTACGCTGACTGCGTAAGGGTAGGTGAATGCAGCAGCTTTTGTGGCTGGAAGAGGTGCTTGTCCAAGATCGATTTCAAACCGGCGAATAATTGAGTTATTAATGTTATCTGCAACTGTTGGAATCAAATCTTTAATCTTTGTCTCAACAGCGTCTTCAATACTACCTCGACTATTCTTAAGTACAGATTGAGCTACAAGACGGATCAGTGAGCCGACACCAAGAGCTCCGGAACATCGTCTTGGACCGTTGACATCATATTGGCTCTCCGGGATTGAAAAAACAGTGGAGCGTTCTCCTAAGACGATTCGTCTTCCTGAAACTCCAGCATTCATTTTTAAATCAAGTTGAACAGACTCGCTTTGACCAGCGACGATTTCAGTATCATCACAAGTTGTCGAAACCCAATTGCCGACAACTTTCTTACGCATTCTAATTGAATCAGCCTTTACGCGAATTTGAATGATTTGTTGCACTGTTTGCAGTTCGTCTGTGTTTGCAGTCAAGCTCGTGTCACCAAAGCTGGCCCAGAGGTGAAGCCCACTTGCTTTCACGTCGACACCATCCACAGTGTCGTTGACGTCTGGTAAGCTCATATTATCGATGTCGGCTAGGGATGTTTGGTTGATGTAAGCAGCGATCTCTTGCAGCCCTTGGCTATTTATTTCAAGTTTTAATGTTTGATCCAGTGTTGGTGTAGTGGCTTTTTTAGTCTCTGCGATTGCAAAGCTACTCGTTAGCAATAATGACGATACTATGAGTTTTGCTGACATGTACTCTCCGTACGAATAATTCTCGTTTGGTAACTTTTCACTTAAAACTGGGTGCCAGTACGCTGATTGTTGCCCTTGAATGTGCTCCAGGTTTGACTCGGAGCGGTTGGGGATTTTCTAGCGGTTGTTCGCCAAACGAATAAATTGCCTTCGCGCGTCGTCGCTGCAATGTCTAGGAAGCCGTCACCGTCGATATCTCCGAGTGCAGGTGCACCGAAAATCCAACCACCAGTGAAGTGCTTTTTATCGACGCCGTCGGCGCCTTTGATTCTTAAGTAGTAACCGCCACTGCCGACGGCCATTTCCATGCGACCGTTGTTATTGGTATCGATGGCTATTGCTGATCCGGCGAGGATCATATCATCATGAGATTTAGGGTATCCGGAAATCATTTCGCCAGAAATGGGGTCCCAGGCTCCCATCATATGATTATAGTCTAAGCGCTTACCGCCAAGCAAAAGACTGACTAGCATGCGCTGACCTACGCCAACTGCAGTCGGTTGGGGATAACCACGTCCGAGGATGTCAATCGGTGCTGGATGACCAAATGCAGCAAGCATGAACTCATCATTCGTCTCATGTTGGTCTGAAACACGAATAGAAAGTGATTTTTTGATCCTTCCGTCCATTCCAAATAGGTAAGGTTTGCCTACGAACGCATGGATTAGAATCTCTGACACACCGTCGCCGTCAAAGTCAGCGATTGCTGGTGAAGTTGGTATGCCGGTTCCGACTGTAGGTAAGACAGCATCTTTTATTAAAGGCACACGTGTTGGAAAGCCGCTGATGAAAGGCGCATTTGCTCGAGTTCCGAGACCGTTGATTGCGAAAAGGTAACCAGTAGCTTCAGC
>CAIWTN010000191.1 GCA_903915625.1 uncultured Pseudomonadota bacterium
CCGTTGTAGGTCAGCACCTGCCCGTTACTTGGCGCTAAATTATCTGCTGTTTTAGCTGACAGCGCCCCTGCCTCAAGCGCAACCCACTTCAGTTTGCCGCTACCGTCGGCAGATAAATAACTATTCGGCGTCGGTGATGAAGCCCCCGCAAATCCAAGTTTACCATCATCGTTAAATGCAAGAGTCGTGTTATCCGTTGGCACACGCAGAGCAAACGGCACGTACAAATATTGCTGACGTGGGTACACTTTTCCCGCGGCAGAAATTTCGACAAATACTGCCTCAGAACCGTCACCGAAAATCGATTTCACTTGATCTGGGCGTAAATCTAGATTTAGAGAAAATATACCTTGGTTTAGTTCTGTGCTTAGATATGTGAGTGTCTCACCGCGCTGTGCGCCGCCAGTATTGCTGGTCCAAAACGATACTTGGATATCCACTGGACCTTCTACTGCTGCGCCACTTTGCTGCGTCAGTCGGCCCGAGTAGCTTAGAGAATAATTTGCTGCAGACGCGACGTCAGCCATCAACGCAAAGCAAAAACAAACGACGACCAGACGCCCAACGGCGATCCGTTGGATGACTGCGTTCGTTTTGTGGAAAACTGCTCGCCTCATCGCTGAACCCTAACTACAAGAGCCACTTAACCCATTGATTCCCCTCTTTGTTCACACAAGGGAGATCGGTGCTCCTGGCTAAAAGTTGAGGGGAAAGTTTTTTGGCGAGAATTTCTTAAGAGTGGCGGGGAGTTAGAGGCTTGCTCGTTAGGGGGATTTGACCAGTACAAAGTAGACTTCGTGGGCAAAAAGGCCGTTAGTATTTTCAGAGGGTTCCTGAAAGTGCCTGACCCCAATTACAATTAGTGCACACACATGACATAGAGCGTAGAGGTTTTGACATTGGTCGTAGTGAAGCCGCTGGCCAGATTAGTGGTCCAGGCGTAAGCCGTGTTGGAGGCAGATGATGTGGCCGACCAGAACTGGCTGCGCAGATTAGTGAGAGTGCCGAAACTAGCGCTATTACGGGACACTAAGCCGTGTGCATAGAGAGCCATCAGTTCCTTTTGCGTTGGTAGGCGCCAAGTGCCGGGAGAGTACCCACCATAATTGGAGGAATCGCAGGTAGCAATCGCGCTGTTCCAAGCGTAACTCTGCGGTGTTCCGTTCGACGTAATGCCACCGATGGATAAGATGCCTGTCACCAACAGGTTGCTGATGGCGTCTTTGTAGATGCAGGTACTACTGCTGCCGCAGCCACCAGCAGCGATCGTGGCGCCACCGTCTAGAGTCGTGGCATCGCTCCAAGTACTGCTGCCGCAGCGTGTGCTATCGACCCAGTTCGTCACCGCGAACGAAGTGAACCCATTTGAGTCGTCAACAGTGTCCCAGTAGTCGTAGTCAGCACCCGTATTGACCGCAAGATTTGACAGACCACTGCTACTGCCATCGAAGTTGTAAACCGAGCTGATTCCGTTACGGCAGTTTGTAGCGAGGGCGCCGCTAACGCCGGCAAGTGTGACACCGGTTCTTATGTTCTGCCCAGTGGTCGCCGTTACCGCAGCTGATGGAAACGCGGTCGTCGTGTAACAGCCGGGATCACCATCGGAAGTACACGAAACGCGTTGCCCAGCGACTCCGGCAATAGTAACGGTTGGCGCGATGTCAGTTGCACTAAATTGATTGATATTTGCAGACGGGTATCCAGATACCGTAACGCAACCCAGCTCGTTATCACCAGCGCAGTCGTTTAAACCAGGAGATGTCGCATCGCCGCCGATACCGAAGACACCATTGACTGAACGCACATTAGCGGCCAGCGGCAAAGTGAGCTTTGGTGTACTGCCGGTGCCGCCGATTCCGTAGTCCCCATTACTCGTAGCGACGTTGTTCGGATCTGGCAAAGTCAAAGTCCCAGAGAGCTGACTGTCGATACCGAAGCTAGTGCCCGTCAATACTTTGTTGGCGGGCGGTAGAGTAATGGTACCAGCGATGCCGGCGACGCTCGTTCCGACCAGTACTTTACTGGCCAGACCCGTAACGTTTGCTGCCGGATAGTTGGTCGTAGCGACGCAGCCAATTTGGGCATCCGCACTGCAATTGGCTGGCGATGGCACCAGGGTACCGATGACGCCGGCAACAGTGGTGCCTACGGCAAGACGTCCGGCGGTTAGGCTGCTGAGATCAGGGCCGGCACAAACACGAGTGCCAGTTTGGAGATCACCGTTAGCATCGTAGTAACGTTCACCAGCGCAGACCTCGGCTGCTGGTTTAGTTACAATTGGCAAGTCAGTTTTACTTCCTGTGAAGAAGAGCGGCACGGCGGTCTTGGCACCGTCTTGTTCAGCATTCAAAGATGTGAGACCAAAATTGAGAGCATTTGGCACCACAAAACTAGCTTTCGAATCCGAAGCCACTAGGAGCTTGTTTACCGGGGTATCCGCAAGCGCGATCGTGAGAGTCGGCCGAAAATTTGTGCCGACAAGCTCGAAGCTAGCACCGGTTCCAACCACCAGCGCGGATCGGCTCGTAATTCGAAAGCTAGGCAGCGATGCAGCTTGGAGTTTGGTCAGAACCTCGGTAGTCAAGGATAAGCTTTTCGCCTGGGCAATTGGATTTTTCGACCATATAGCCTGAAAGTTGCCAAAATTCTTGGTTTGAAATTGTACTTTGTTGCCAGCAACAATGAACTTGCTTCGATCTAAAGCCCCAAGTGTCGCCTGCCCTGCAGCAGCTCCCGTGTCCGCGGTGAGATAAACGACAGTCAAAATGAGGCCGCTATCGTCCAGTGCAATACTGTTCGGCGGCATAGGAATTGTCACCGCAAATGGTATCAAAGCATTTTGTTTGGTCTCCGCTCGGATGGAGACTGGAACTCCGGTGCTCGCGATATCATCACTCAGTCCGAGCCGCGTCATATTGGATGGTGAGGCAACCGTCGCCGCTTCCGCAAGTGCTACGATGCTGTCTGTCGCCAGAGCACCTGGCGGAAAAGCCACTGCAGCGCCTTTGACCGAACTACTGCTCGCAACGATCTCCTGCGTGCTCGTTGCTGCAGCGATGATTTTCGCGCTTTCTTGGCCACTCACAGGATCGAGCTTGGTTGGTACGGACTCGCGCGCGGCGTAACGGGTGCTGCTTTTTGCTGGCGCGCGATTAAATAGTGACACCTTGGCGCAATTAAGGAGCGCAA
>CAIWTN010000192.1 GCA_903915625.1 uncultured Pseudomonadota bacterium
GCAGCAAAGATTCTTGACGCTCATGCTTCAAAAACTGCTGAAAGAGCTAAAAAAGAAAAGGTTATCTTGGCGGTTCAAGATACTAGCTACCTTATATACACCAGTCATAAAAAAACAAAAGGCCTTGGCCGACTCTCAAAGCAGAAGGGAGAGCATGTTGCGGAAATCAACTCTAATGGCCTCGTTATGCATTCTTCGCTCGCCTTAACGACCGAAGGTCTCCCCCTTGGATTGTTGCATCAAAAGATATTTCCCCGAATCGCCCGCAGGCCCGAAAAAAAGCGTGAAGATAAAACGCCTATCGAGGAGAAGGAGAGCTTCCGGTGGCTAGAAACATTGAAGGAATCCAAGGATAAAGTAGGCGAAACAAAAATCGTTACCGTTTGCGATCGAGAGGCTGATATTTATGAATTTTTCCAATTAGGAGAAAAAATCAATGCGCCACTCCTCGTCAGAGCCAAAGCGAATAGAGGCGTGAATAAAAAAGCACTTTATTCCAAAGCTAATACGGAAAAACTCTGGGAGTTCATGCTTCGTCAGCCTGTGGCGGCCACGTATAACGTGAATGTTTCTTCACACGAAAAGAGAACGGCCCGTATCGCGCAAATGGAGCTACGATTTGCGCCATTTGCCTTCAATCCACCAATAAATCATGTGAAACATCTGCAATCTAAACTTCCGGACCTAGAGATGCACGCTGTTTATGCTAGAGAAACATCCACGCCACCCGAAGGTGAAGAGCCCATGGAATGGATGCTACTCACGAATATGTCCGTATCTAATCCTGAGGAGGCAATGGAAAAGGTCATTTGGTACACGCTTCGTTGGCGGATAGAAATGTATCACAAAGTTTTAAAATCAGGATTTCACATCGAAGACTGTAGACTGAGCGAAGCAAATCGGCTCATAAAATATCTCACCATCATGAGTATAGTCGCGTAGCGAATTTTCACGATCACTTTGATTGCTCGAACCTCGCCAGATATACCATGCAGCGGCTTTTTATCTACTAGTGAGTGGCAAGTTCTCTATGCAAGAATGAATCGTGGCAAAAAGCTCCCAAAACATCCTCCTTCCATGCGAAAAGTCGTACGATGGGTTGCTCGACTTGGTGGATTTCTCGGCCGTAAGAATGACGGCGACCCAGGGACTATAGTACTGTGGCGTGGTTGGAAGCGTTTGGCAGATCTCGTCGATGGATGGAGTCTGGCTTTAGAGCTTTGATATTTGTGGGTAATAGTAAGGTGCCGGCATCGGTGCTGACAATGCAAAATTATCGACTCCCCGACGTGCGAGTTGTCACTAAAACTAAAACTCAAATTCATGGCAATTTCTCGGAAGATCAAAAACTTCAAATCGTGAAAGAATCCTTTGCTAGCGGAATGTCGATTGCTGCCAACTGAAAATGGCTTCATTCAAATTGGGGCTGCTAAGCCAGCGCCAACAGCTATCCGCATCGCAATCGGCGCCGACATTGTCATAGAATACCCAGTCACTGCCGATCCAGGGCAGCTTGCAAAGCTGATTCGGAGTTTAAAATGCAATCTTCCTAATGCGCCTGGCGGAGTACCTCGAACTTGTTGGCGACCTTTAAATCAGCTTAAGTTCAGACAACCTAGCGTCCACGGATTTAGCAACACCCGACTTTGATGAGCCAAAGTCGAAAGACTTTCGCGAATCGAGAAAACCGCCCACGCACCACAATTAAAGGGTCACTATCCCTCGTACCGATAGGCACCAACCGGAGGTGAGTCGTGGGCGCAGTTGCCAACAAAGAGCACGTGGAATTGATCCTAGACAGCGGTGCGTTTCACAAGGCCGTGAGCATCATCGTTGATCGCGACGAGATACTTTGGCTAGGATTTGACCCGTTTAGCCAAATTGGCATGTTTCAAAGTAGCGACACACCGTCACTGCAAGATTTTTGCAATAGGAACCCAGAATACCATATCGTGACCTACACGTCTGGTCATCGCTACGTGAACCGTTTTGTTCCTGATCAGAGAGTGTACATGCTAGCTACTGGGGATAAGAATCCATACTTGGTTCATAACCCTTGGATCGATCCTATGCATTACCTAATCGAGGAAGACGTCTTCAGTCAGCTTAGCTGCGAACCTAACCAGATCCGGCGACGTCGCAAGCCCAAGGCGTAACTTTTCGGCCGCGATGAAGTCGTCACTAATACAGCCCTTATGAATACTTGCATATCTGATAAATCTCGAGTATTCTGCAGAAAAAAGATCAAATCGCCGCATCGCGCGCACCGTTAGCCGCTCAAATACGACCCAAGCATCAAAGTGATCTTCAAAGCTGTAGCTCTCAATCTGCTGCTTTACTATCTCCCAGTCATCAGTCGTAAACGTTTTTATAACTCTGCCACTGCGGGCTGTGCCAATCTTCTGTGTTGGTATCTGCATAAAAAGTCCTCCATTATACGCAACGAAAGACTCTTAACAGCAGCCAATCATCGGAAAGAACCGACATCAGCAAATCTTTCTTGGATGTCTGGGGGCGACGAACGCAGGAACTGTCGAGAGTTTCCAATCGGACCATAAGTTTCTCCATGGTCTTGGAACGTGGCAGATACAGCTAGCACTCAGGGCTGTGGCAACAAGGTTGGCTTGAATGTCTGAAGCACTGTCACTTGGAGCGGTGGCAGCGCCATCAACGCCAGCCTCACCGTCAACGCCACTGGTGGTACGAATAACTACGCTGCAACATCTAGCGTCGGCAACGTCGGAATAGGGACTACGTCTCCCGGAGCGACTTTGGACGTACAGGGCTCCTCTCAGTGGCCACTGCGGCTCCGCACA
>CAIWTN010000193.1 GCA_903915625.1 uncultured Pseudomonadota bacterium
AACAAAAGGAGTTCTTTATGAAACTTTCTTCTAACAAAATCGTATCGACCGTTCGCCTCGTCATC
This sequence comes from uncultured Pseudomonadota bacterium, assembly GCA_903915625.1. Taxonomy (GTDB): domain Bacteria; phylum Bdellovibrionota_B; class Oligoflexia; order Oligoflexales; family CAIYRB01; genus CAIYRB01. Next base: position 66 of record CAIWTN010000193.1, read on the forward strand.
GCCAGCACCTCCCTCATGGTTACCGTGTCTTCAGCTGCCATGGCTGATCAATTAGAGTACTGCGACCAAATTTTCTCGGGCGGTGACTCTGCTTATGTTCCTTGTGTCTCCGGAGTTGATCAAGGCAACGGCCAAGTTGTTGTATACGACAACAATGGCAATATTGTTCACGTAGAGTCGAAGTAATCCTTACAGCCCCTAACACTTAGGTCGTTTTACTAAGTGAAAGTTAGGCCCACGAGCTAGACGTCGTCAACCATACGGCTCTAGTTTGTGGGCCGTTTTAATCTCGTGAATTTTGTCGGCGTTATAGTCTGACGGCGTCTGGCCTCGGCCTCATAACTTGCACGCTAAGCTGACAGATATTCCCGCGTTTTTTACACATTGAGTTCATCGGCGTCGCGCAGTTTAGGAAATTTCCAAGCCCAAAGTGCGACCACTACGAGCGTGCCTAGTCCACCAATGATGGTGGCGGGAATAGCTCCCCACCAGTTGGCGGTCATTCCTGACTCAAATTCACCGAGCTCATTAGATGCTCCGATAAATACTTGATTTACAGCACTGACGCGGCCGCGCATCGATTCTGGTGTGCGCAACTGAACCAAAGTCTGACGCACATACACACTGATCAGATCGGCAGCTCCGATGATGACCAGCATGCTCAGTGACAAATAAAAGTTTGTCGATAAGCCGAAAACACAAGTTGCTAAACCAAAGACAAAAACTCCCGCCAGCATCGATTTGCCAGCTCGTCTTTTGAGGGGGCGAAAGGCCAGGAAAATAGCCATGGCAGCGGCTCCCACAGATGGAGCACTGCGCAAGATACCAAGTCCAAGTGGCCCAACATGAAGGATGTCGCGTGCATAAACTGGTAGTAGGGCCACGGCACCGCCTAGGAGCACGGCGAATAGATCCAGGGATATCGCCCCGAATAATATTTGGTTGGCACGGACATAATGGACACCCGCTAGTAGCCTTTGCCAGCGTGTTCCGCTGTCGTCGCGTTTTGGGACAAAGCTTTGTCGGCGGATCAACAAATTACTCACTAAAGCCAGCCCAACCAAGGCCCCAAAGGCGCTGTAGACGAGGGCTGCACCATCTTTCCAACCGAATATGAACCCACCCAGGGCAGGGCCTAAAATGGTTGCTACCTGCCATGTGGTTGAGCTCCAAGCCACAGCATTGCTGAAGTCTTGGCTTGGAACCAGGCTTGGCAGTAAGGCTTGAGCCGCGGGTGCCGCAAAGGCGCGTGCGGTGCCGAGTACTAGAAGCACTGCGTAAATAGGATAGACCCCGTAACTGGCAGTCATTTGACTCCGAGTTAACCAGTAAAGTGCCGCGGCACAAGCAAGTAGGATTAAATTTTGAACGATCAGGATTAATCGGCGATCGACGAGGTCGGCCACATGTCCGGTCACAAGAGCGAGGCTCAGCGCTGGCAGGAATTGCACCAGGCCTACATAGCCCAGGTCGATGGCTCGGCCCGTGATGGCATACACCTGCCAGCCTATAGCGACGGACTGCATTTGCTGACCGAGAGTACCGGTGAAGCGCATGAGTTGGAAAAAACAAAAGTCTCGGTGATGAAATGCCGCAAAGGGAGCAGCTTGTGTCTTCGCCATGGTGCTCTTTTATCCTAAGTCAGGGCGGGGTCCATGCACTCAACTGCCAGTGTGCCACATCTTTGAGCAGGATCTGTGCTAAAATTGCCTAGTGAGTCTGCCTCTCATCCTCCTCTCCGATGAGGCCTGCATGCGTCCTGTCGATGACGTTGTCCCGCAAAATACTGACCTCCTAGTCTCCAGTACCCCTGAGGGGGGCAACGACGAGCAAAGAAGGCAGCAAGCCACCCAGTTAGCGCGCCTTTATCGTGGTGCGGCGGCAAATGAGCTTAGTGACTCGAGTAGAGCGCTCCTAAAAGAACTGCTGTTCTCTGAATTGGGGATGACAGACACAGCTGAATCGCAGCAGAAACAGGTGCCCGTCGCGGCCTCTGATGCAGAACCAATCATTAAACCGGTTCAGGATGAGTCGTCGACCATGCCGCAGGAGCGTGTTGCTGAGTCAAAGCAGCAAAAAGCGGTCCCTGTTAGCAGCCTTGGAACTGCTCAGCTTGAGCTTAAACTGCGCCAAATGGTCGACGCAAATGCAGCATGGTCATCTATGGAGCCGCTGGCGCTTAGACTCTATGCCAGTCAACCGGCCCCGGCTACTGCGGCCCGAGTGATTGAACTAGCATTTGTTCATGCCACCGAGGAGCGCCTCGAACCATTGCTGCACTGGGCGAAAAAGAATGCGCCGGGATTTTACCGTCATCTGCATCCGACCCTTCGCACTCACTTAGTTATAAGGCTTTGGCGCTCAAGCAGCAGCGACACTTTAGCGACGTTGCTGTTCCGGGATCGTGATGAAAACTTTTTGCAGCCAATTGAGAGGCTATTTCTCTTTCAGAGTATGACATCGGCCAAGGATCCAACGGTTCCCTATTTGTATTTCAGTCGCTACCGAAACGAGCTCCTAAATGCGGTCATGAGTATGGGGGGGCATGTTGGGCTGACGTCCTCAGCTTTTTTACTTCGCATCGGGCAGCTGGCGCTAGATTTAGGTTACAACGCGGATGCAGCGCAAATTCTCGATGGTATCGGTGCGGATACTCCAGAGCGCGATGATGCATTGCGACTGATGTTGACCTCGACGGTCGAAAAAAATAAAGCTGGTCGCAGTCATCTCGCTGAGCTGCTTATGGCTGAAGCGACAGGCGAAGGTCGGCTGCAACTTTTGCAAAAATTTCTCGCCGATTCTCGCGGACTGGGAGGATTTAAGGATCGTAATCGACCCGCGCTGAATGAATTGCTAGCAGATCCCCTAAGCTGGCTACCAATGGATGTCGCTCTTTGGGGTAAGCTGTCGTCGCTGCTCACTGCTAATCGTGATTTAGCAGCGCTGTTACCTAACTTACTGGCAGTCTTTCAAAACAATGCTCTGAAATTTCATGCCTCTAATCTCGACATTGCGCTGTGGCAGGGGCCTCTGAATATCTCTCCAGTCAATCTGCAGGATGAGTACTGGCGTGGCATTGGCTTGTTACATTTTTATACGGGGACTGGAGCTACGGCTGAGGCAGAGCTCTGGCAGGCATTAAACTCAGTTAAACGGGCTAAGGAAGAGTCACCTCAACCACTGCCAATTCTATGGAAAGAACTGCACCGAGCTGCTTTTACCTGGGTGATAAAAGCAACGCATTTGTTAGATGGCGAACGTACTCGGATGCTAAGGCAGCTGCGTGTAGCTGTGCCATTAGAGCAGATTACGGCTGGTGATTTGACTGAATACGTTGAACAGGCCGAAGGGTCTCCTTTGTCTATCTTGCGAGTCCTCCGTAGTGTTGCCGAACGCCTAAAAGAACCGGTGATCGCTAAGAGGCTTCTGCTGAAGGGCGCTGCGGCGTCGCATCTGACAAATGTTGACCTTAATCATGTGTGGCAGCTTGGGTTGACCTTAAATGATCATGATTTAGCTTGGCGTGCTGCAACTGTGTTAAATGCGCGGCAATCGTTAGTGCCCGCCGTGCGGCACGCATGGGAATTTTCCGGTGAGAAGAGGGCCGAGTATGGTTTTTTTGTGCCGACCAAAAAGCAGGTGCAAGCCTGTTTAGTGGGGATGTCGTCACCTGCTGCTCGTTTGGCTAATGCCTGTTTAATGGTGGGTAGCGCACTGCCTGAATTACTAGCACTGCTGGATCCTGGAGCAACCGTGACACGGGTAAGCGCGGCACCTCATGATAGTATTGAGGCACGTGTGGATCAGGCATTGAGCAAATTAGATTGGCTTCAGCCACCACGAAGGCGCTACCGATTCAGTTTCGAAAGTGCATTGGGAGGCTCGCAGCTGCCGGCATTTATGCAGGTGCTGCCCACCAATGCGTGGAGTCTGCTGACTGCCCGCCTAGCTGAGCGGCTTGGGATCAATGCCTGGGGGTGGCGCCTGAGTCGGTTGCATGCCCAAATTGCCGACCTCATACCGCGACTTGCCAGCCGGCAAGACCTGCGTCGACACTCTAGTCGGGTCGCTACCTGGCTTAAAGAATTGACGCCTGAGCAACGAGCCGCCTGGCAGGATATGGCCGCATTATCTCGCGCATTGGACGATCAAACGGCTGCTATTGCCTTAGCCGGTTTCGTCTGCCGATTGGCTACTCTAATTTGCCCGAATCACTATATGGCTCTCACCTCCCTGCAGTCGATGCGGGTGCAAACTAGCATCATCTGGGACCTGGAGACTTGGCTCCTTGGTGAGTCATACAGTCAAAGTCGTGCCAGTCTAGGCACCGTAACACGAGTCCCCGTACCGCATTCGCTGCAGCGTTTGACCTCCATAGTTACACTGCCAGAAAGCGCGACCATGGTGCATGAAGTGCGCAAGTAAGAGAACGTTACATAAGAGTACGTTACATTAGGAGCCGGGCACCTATGCTAAACCAGAGTTCAGGCCCAAATGATTGGCTGGAAAAGAATGGCCCTATGTACAAGGCAAAACCGCCAAAGAGTGTGACTGGTTGCCGTGCTAGCGTGTACTGAATGCCTGCTGGTATCCGAATGCCGAGTCCGTTATCCATCTGCAGACCGAGCCCAAGATAAGGCGTCAGCTGATCACGGATCTTCTCGTAGGAATCGCGATCATTTAAACTGAGAAGGCGAAAGCCGTTCCCGAAATAGCGGATGTAATCAGCAGCGACCCCAAAGCTAGAGTTCGCCAGACCTAAAGCCAACGTCAGATTCAGTCCGCCGTCCAGAATCCCAACTCTCTCGACACTGAAGCCCGTGGCATTGTAGTTCCCAAGCTGGATGCCAAGCCCCCACTGGGGACTTGTTGTGACTAGTCCTGCTTGTGGGGAACTTCCAGCGTCAGCCTTCGAGCTGCAAAAAAAAGCTACAAACCCTAATGCGACGGTCAAAAGGATGCCTATCAGTGGTTTGTAGGCTACTGATTTCTCTCGTATTGCCGAGCTCGCGCTTGCCATGGTTTGTACTCCCATTTCTCTGACAGCGGGACTGCGGCAATCATAAGGCCCAAGACTGTAATTGGCAAACCTGGAAGCCACCACGCAGCGCTAGGGTGGTTGAGTTCACGTGCGATCATCGTGCAAAAGGCGGCAAACCCCGCTACCACCGCCAGTGTAATCAGGCTACGGCGGGACTTATCTATTAGCAGTCGACTGTAGTAGGAGTCCTTGCCTCCATCAGAACTGCCCTTTACTGCACTGCTGCCCGATTTGGCTGGGGTCTTGGCCATGACTCGACCTCATGATCTTGGTTGAGAGCTTTGCTGTTCCACATCAGCTTGCTGCCTTATAAGACCCATCGGCATCTTAGGCGGGATGCTAAATGGGCAAATTTTTCCGTGCTGGCATCCAAGCTGTGGCATGGTTACTATATTGAGATCTTTCGCTATCCCGCTATCCGTAGTTCCGGAGGTACCAATCTTGACCGTAGGCAAAAATTGGCTTGAGCGCCGTCTGTTGGGTTTGGTGATTATTATTTTGACTGGTATCGCAGCTCTATCAGGTCAGTCCGGTCTAGCGAGCGGTACTTTGACCTATGGAAGTTTGCGATTTGACAAAAATAGCGTCGATTTCGGCGAAGCCTTTCGTGGTACACAGCTGACACACCGGTTTCGCTTTACCAACAGTGGTCCGGGACCACTGACTATCCAGGGAGTTCACTCCGCATGCAATTGCACTGCTATTGAAGTTGAGCGCGGCCGAAAGTATGAACCGGGCGAGACAGGTTTTATTGAGGTAACGCTCGATACTAGTGATTTTGCCGGTAACATAGTCAAGACCGTCACGGTGATTAGCAACGAAAGATTGTTGCCCGACCGAACTTTGACTCTCAAGGCAAAGGTCAAAACAGAAATTTTTGCCGATCCTCCTTTAGTTGATTTCGGTGATGTCAGACTTAAATCCGGTGACTCTAGAGTAGTCAGAATCAAGTCTGCACCAGGCAAGCCGCTTGAGGTGTCTGGGCTAGAATATAATGAAAAAATCCTTTCGGCCAAAGTGGTGCGCGAACAAGATGATTGGGTCGTGACGGTCCAGCTAATGCCAGAGATTCCACCCGGTTTTCTCAAGGATTCCATAATTGTTCGTAACAACTCAGCTCACTTGCCGAAGCTAGTTTTGCCCGTGCGCGCGCTAGTTCTGGGCAATATTGAGCTGTCTCCCGGTTACATCGAGTTTGGTGCATTAGCTTCGACCGAGGCAGTACAGCGCTCGGTAACATTGCGCAGCACGGATACTTACAAAATAGTCAATATGCGCGGCGATATGCAAATTAATGGACAAAAAGTTGAGCAGATTGCGAGTTACCTGAAGATTGAATCTCAACCGGCCTCGCAGGACACACAACTCATAAATGTCGAACTAAAAAATATTGCTAAACAGGCAGGGAGCGTTCGTGGCAAGTTATACATCGAGACCACAGATCCGACGCAGAAAGAGTTGTCAGTAGATTTTTATGCGCTCTTCCGTTGATAAGTAATGTCGCGCCTGTTTCCATCTAAGGAGAATCATGATGATCTGGGGTTATATTGTATTTGCTCTGCTGTTTTTGATTGGCCTGGTTGGTTATTGGGTGGTGACTTGGCCTTTGCGTGATTTAGATCAAATTTACCTACCTGATAATGCCAATTAACATCTTTTTTGACGACATTTTGGTAATCCGCAAATAATCATGGCTTAAGGTTAGCGCTTGCCCACTAAAGCACCTGTCGCTGATTTTTCTGCTTTTGGCCGTGATAACATAGTAACTGCAGCGAACTGCCTGCAAAAGTTACCCTTCCATCATTTACGTCGGCGACGCGGGAGACATGTATGATCTATCGATCATTCGTGAATGTTCTGGCTACATGCTGTGTCTTTATCACTTTGGCGCAGGTCCTTTACGCTAAAGCGGTCGATTGTCAGCCTAACGGCTCCTGCACAGTAGAACTAAAGGATGCAGTGTGTGCCGATGGGACGCCGATGTTTGTCAATATCACTAATCGTGCCGGCGCCAGTAAGCTTTATATCTATATGCAGGGAGGCGGGGCTTGCTGGGATGCTTTCACCTGCGATTGTCGCAGGGATGGTTATTGTGGTGGGGGATTTGCTCGCACCTTAACTCGACCTAATCCGGAAGCAGTGCATTCGGGCTGGAGCGATCCTACAGTGCCCTTCAATCCGATTTCCCTTGATTACAATATTGTTGAGATTCCTTACTGCACTGGCGATTTGTTTATCGGCAATCGCTTGCAACAATTTGGCAACGCTGAGCATCCATCCCGCCTAAGTCAATTTGGGTATCACAACATGACAGTGAGTTTGACTCTGATCAAAAAACTTTTTCCAAATCCTGAGAATATTGTTCTCATGGGGTCTAGTGCCGGTGGACTTGGTGCTGTGTTTAATCTTCATCAATTGAAACGCTTTTACCCACAACAGCCGGTCCAAGTAGTTTCGGATTCTGGTGCGCCGTTTAAACTACCCTTCGTTTCCTCAAGAGGACTCCAACGACTGATTTCATCTTGGGGTGTTCTCGATAATGTTCCTGATGATTATGGCTTAATATCGCCTGGTGAGTTGGATTTTGCAGGTATGCTTCGCTATAACTCTTGGCGCTACCCAGACCATAAATATGCATTTGTTTCGTCATACAACGATTGGGTGATGACCGGATTTTCTATGCTACTAGGTGCCGAGTTTGGTTATTCGACGATAAGCCGCATGATCCAAGATGTCGCTGCGCATGATTTAGGAGAGAAGCAGAAGGTTTTTTATGTGAGCGGGGATCAGCATACGTTTCACCATACCCCTCCGGCCGACGTAGTCGCCGGCCATACTCATCTAGGTGAGTGGATCAGTAAGATGATTAATGGTCAGGCTGAGTGGGCTAATCAACTCTGAGTAGAGTTCTTCAGAGCAAATTTTCTCAGACCAAATCACCGAGCAATGCAGTTTTGTTGGCACTAGTAATTTTTACCGGCAAAATTTCGCCGACCAAATTACGCTCTGCCGCCACTCTTACCAGGCGGTAATGTTCTGTGCGGCCATAGTAATATCCTGGCATTTTCTGACTATGGTAGAGAAACAGAACCGGTCTTACTTCGTTTATTTCAGCTAAATTTTGCTTGGTCGTAATGCTGTCTTGTAGGGTGTGTAAGCGAGTAAGCCGCTCGTCTTTTACACTTTCAGGGATCTGATCCAAATAGCGCGCAGCAGGGGTGTTGTTGCGCGGTGAATATTTGAAACTAAACGTAAAACTAAAGCCGACCTTTTCGACTAGCGCCATCGTCGCGGCGAAATCTTCTTCCGTTTCGCCAGGGAACCCAACAATCAGATCTGTGGAGATAGCAATATCTGGTACGGCGGACCTAAGCCAGGTCACACGCTCCAAATACTCGGCAACTGTCACTTTGCGTTGCATACGGTGGAGGATAGGGTCGCTGCCACTTTGCACCGGAAGATGGAGATAGCGTCCGAGTTTTGGCTCCGTAGCAAATAAATCCGCCACTTCGCGCGTGAGGTCGTGCGGATTTGACGTCGTAAAACGCAGTCGATCGAGTTCCGGGAGGGCCGCAACTGCACGTAGCAGTTCGGCGAATCGTGGTGGTTCTCCGTTGTCGCTGCCGTAACTGTTGACGTTTTGACCTAGTAGGGTCAGCTCGCGGGCACCGGTTGCCAACAGAGCTTTAGACTCCGCGACTACTTCGGCGATAGTCCGTGAAACTTCGCGTCCGCGGGTAAACGGAACCACACAAAACGTGCAGTAATTGTTACATCCCTGCTGGATGTTTACGTAGCGTGAGACTTCATGCTTGCCGCTTAGCGTCGGCGGTGCAACCGCTTCAGCATCGACATCTGTGGGCTCTGCAGCATGATCATCGTGATGGCGCGCGAACCCTGTAGCCAGAGCGCTCTTCCCCGTATCTGCATGCTCGCTGAGCAAGCGCGGAAGATCCTCAATCTTGCCAGGTCCAAGCAATACATCGATCTGCGGCGCAGCTTTCAGCAAGCGGCGACCCTCGGCCTGCGCAACACAACCGGCGACAGCAATGGTCATGCCTGGGCGCTGCTCTTTAAGATCCCGCAGGACGCCAAGACGACTGAGAACTTTATGCCGCGCTTTTTCGCGGATATGGCAGGTGTTGAGCAGAACTAAATCAGCTTCTTCGACGATTGGGGTGAGCTGATAATTTTGCTGTGCCAACAGTGCGAGCATGCGCTCGCTGTCGGCCGCATTCATCTGGCAGCCCCAGGTTTCTACATGCACCTTTTTTGGGGTGCCCGTTACGTTCACGTCGCTGACTTGACTCACTGCTGATATATCCTAGCGATTACTTGCGGTTTTTCTTGCGAGCTTTTTTGGCGTCTTTACGCAGTTTCTTCTGTTTGTCGCGATCGACCGGGCGCCGTGGCGCGCTGTCGCCGCCAAACATGCCGCCCATACCTGGCATTCCGCCCATGCCACCGAGGCCTGGCATTCCGCCCATACCCGGCATGCCACCACCGGCTCCCATTTGTTGCGCCATCTTCCGCATGTTGTTCATTTGGGCGAGGCCACCCATACCAGGGATCTTGCCCAAAAGACCCATGTTTTTGCCGAACATTCCCATCATCTGGCGCATGCCGCCAAACATTTTGAGGAGATCGTTCACTTCTTTAGCGGGGCGCCCGGAGCCTTTTGCCACCCGGCGAACCCGACTATCATTGAATACTTTAGGATTGGTCCGCTCTTCGCTGGTCATGGAATCAATCATGGCGCGGAAGCGTAGCAGCTGCCGATCATCGACATTGATATCTTTTGGCATACCTGGAAGCGGCATTTTTGCAAGGATGTCCTTCAGCGGCCCCATCTTCTGGATCATGGCAATTTGGTCGTAGAAATCACGCAGGGTGAATTGACCTTGTAACATGCGCAGAGCATCTGCTTCGCGATCGGCTGTAGCAACGCGTTCAAAGTCCTGCACTAAGCCGACAATATCGCCCATACCGAGAATGCGACTGGCTAATCCCTCAGGGCGGAATTCTTCCAGGCGGTCGAGGCCTTCACCGATACCTAAGAATTTGATGGGCTTGCCCGTGACTTCCTTAATGCTGAGCGCTGCACCTCCACGTGCATCACCGTCCAGCTTGGTCATCACCACACCGCTGAGGTTTAGTCGCTCATTGAACGATTTCGCGGTGGTGACTGCATCCTGACCCATCATGGCGTCACAGACGAACAGGATGTTGTCCGGTTTGGTTGCTGCCTTGATATCATCGAGCTCGCGCATCAGCGCTTCATCGATGGCGAGTCGGCCGGCGGTGTCAAAAAGAATGGTGTCGCAGTCAAGCTCGTAGGCTTTAGCTGCGGCTTGTTTACAGATCTCTACCGGGCTTGCGCCGGCAACATGAAATACTGGGACACCTAGAGTGCCACCGAGCACCTTCAATTGTTCGACAGCGGCGGGGCGATAGATGTCGGCAGCAACCAACAGTGGCTTACGCTTGTGCCGATCAATAAGGAACTTCGTTAGCTTGCCAGTTGTCGTTGTTTTGCCGCTACCCTGAAGCCCCACCATCATAATTGTGGTCGGTCTATTGCCAACCATAGTTAGTGATGAATCGGCCGGGCCCATTAGTTTGACCAGCTCGTCTTGGCAGATCTTGACGAAGTGATCACCCGCGCTGACACGCATGGCGCCACCACCGGCCTTGAGCTGAACCTGACGACCGAGTGCCTGCTCTTTTACTTCGGCGAGAAATTTTTTGGCGACGCCGTATTCAACGTCCGCCTCGAGCAAGCTCTGGCGTATAGCGGTCAGGGCTTCATCAATATTTTCATCTGAAAGGGTCGTTTTGCCGCGAAATTTATCCCGCGCCTGGCGGAACCCTTCGCTCAGGACGTCCATCATGCTGCAACTCTCCAGGAACCAAAAAGGAAATGGGCAGTATGCCTATAGCCTTTCTAATGCCCCTTAGTCAAACCAACCCGTTGGGAATTGGGCTGTTAAAGCCCTGCTCGATCTGGGCTGCAGATGTCCCGCAAGCCTCCAATGGGCCCACCAGACTTGATCTGATTTGTGCCTTTGATATTTTGGAACATCTGAGTTCTTCAGTGCATTTACCCAATAGTTACTGATGGTTGGGATCTAGCTGGTGTTTGATGCTTATGATCCCGAGCACCCCTCTTGGGCGCATAGATTTTCTGCGTTGCCACCATTAATTCGGCGCAAGCTATTGAGTCTTAAGTTAAAGTTTAGATATCAGCCTACCGATCTATTAGGGCAACCAGCCTAAGCAACGAGTTAATCGCACCGTCGCGCGTGATCGAATGGGCGCTGCTACTTGGACTGATGTGATCCTTGATCCAGAAAATCCGCCTAAGCAACTGGGGGCTCCGGCCTCCATAGGGGGCTCGTTCGTCTCGGCAATTGTCCTAACAGGGGTGGTGTTTCTGCTCTTTGCCAGGACCTGGGCCTTCCCCTTTGTGCCCTACGATGATGCAATTAATATCACAGAAAATCCTCTTTTTGCTGTGGCTGGAGCGGAAACCTTCTCAGCAATTTGGCGGGCGCCTCTGCACAAGTTATACATTCCCTTGACCTATAGTGTCTGGGCTGGCGCTGCGCGTCTGGCTCGCCAGGGTCTCAGTGGCGATGGCTATCACGTTTTCGCCGCTAACTTGTTTCATGCCACCAATGTCTTACTTCATTTGTGGAATACACTATGGGTCGCTGCACTGCTGAGGCGCTGGATCAGGAGCGAGCTAGCCATCTTTCTCGCTGCGGCGGTATTTGCCATACACCCTTTACAAAGCGAGGCAGTGGTTTGGGTAACAGGCATGAAGGACCTCCTTTTTACGGCCTTTGCATTGCCGTCGATCTGGTGCTTGATTAATTTTGCCCGCGGCCAGTGGCGGCCATACTTTTGGTTAGCGCTAGCGACGCTTACTTACGCACTGGCGCTGTTGGCTAAACCCGCAGCTCTAGCGTTACCGCTGATAGTCTTAGTAGTTGGCTACTACGAACGTTTGCCACTACGTAGACTGCTAACCGTCTTCGTCGGATGGGTGTGTCTCGCGCTGCCTGTCATCGTAATGACATTCAACATACAGGCCGATACCGTGTCTAATCCAGCTGCGCTCTTGCAAAGGCCACTAATCGCTGCGCACGCTATCTGCTTTTATCTGATTAAACTGTTAGCCCCGATCAATATGGCTCTGGATTATGGTGCGATGCCCAGCCGTGTGCTTACGCAAAGCGCACCTCTGTTTGCGCTGCTTTTTTTGTTGTTACTGGCGATGTGGCTTTGGCTACGTCGCGCTGATGGATGGTGGTTTGGCGTAGCGCTATCCATTGCAGCATTGGCGCCGGTGTTAGGGCTGATACCTTTTGAGTTTCAAAGTCACTCTACAGTTGCTGATCGCTATATGTATTTGCCGATGCTTGGAGTTAGTGTGCTTCTTGCGATGTTGATCATGCGGTGGCAGCGAGCAGCTGTATTCACCTTGCCGATTTTGTTGAGTTTGGCCTGGCTTAGCTACCGTCAGGTGTCTGTGTGGGCGAATCCTGATGCGCTTTTCAATCACACGCTGCGGATTAATCCAGGTAGTGTTTTAGCCTGGCAGTCGCTCGGTGCTGGCAGAATGACGGAGGAAAGATGGGGAGATGCGGTACCAGCATTTACCTCGGCCTTAAGTCTCAGGCCCCGCTTCGGTGATGCACTCTATAATTTGGGCTTAGCATATGAGCGGCTCGGCCGAGATGAGGATGCGCTGACACAATTCGCGATCGTTGCAATGAGCGGCGCACCGACCGCAGCCAGTTTGGAGGGGGGCGCTAGAACGGCAAAGCGCCTTGGCCACTGGCAAGAATCCCTGCGCTATTTACACAGATGCGAAGAACTCTTCCCAGGGCGTGCCCAAACCGCTTGGTTACAGGCTGAAACCTTAGCTGCATCGGGAGATGTGAGCGCAGCCAAGTCGAGATTTGTAACGGCTATAGCGCGTCAGCCCAATGCTTACGAGATTCATACTGCGTATGCCGACTTTCTCTCGGATCACGGCGAAGGTGGAACTGCAGTCACAGAATATAAAACTGCGCTAAGATTGGATCCGGGAGCCATAGCGGCACGGGTAAACTTGGCAGGGGTCCTTGCGCAGATGGGTAGTTATGAAGAAGCTGAGGCACAGTTGCGCGAGAGTATCCGGCAACAACCTGGAATGGTTACCGCGCACGTTAACCTAGGTATCATGCTGGAACAGACCGGCGCCAAGCAGGCAGCAGCTGAAGCGTTTAAGCATGCTTTAACTTTGGATCCCAACAGGCGTGATGCTGCCTCTGGTCTGGCTCGGATAGTCGGGTCTAGATCATGATGACGAACATGCAGAAGCATAAGATTGGTTGGATGTGCTGCTTTGGGCTTATTTTATGCGTACTTTATTTATACCGTGATTTGCCTGGTATGACCTACCTACTTTGGGATGACGATCTACTCGTAACCGAAAATGCAATACTAAGTCTGCCCTTTACCGCGGCGACTAGGGCAGCTTTTGGTGGTTATTATAATGGCGATTATATACCGATCAGTTTGATGTCTTATTGGTGTGAAGTTAGAGTGGCCGGATTCCTTCCTGTCGTGCAGCACGTGAATAATCTGCTGCTTCACATCTTTAACATCTTTCTAGTATGGGTATGGTTGCGGCGTTTTTCCTCACTAAGTCCGTTTCTTTTTCTGATCGTTGCTGTCTTTGCCATTCATCCCCTGCAAGTAGAGAGTGTGGCTTGGGTCAGTGAGCGTAAGGGGCTATTAGCAACGACCTTCTATTTATTAGCCCTGATTTGCGCCAGTAAGGTGGAGGTAAACCGGCGGGCTCAGTTGCGCTGGGATATAGCGTATATAGTCTTTTTTATCTTGGGTGCGTTATCTAAAGCTAACGGCATTTTTATACCGATATGGATTGCCTTATCGACTGCGCTCAGTCAAAGGCGTTGGATCCCACTAGGTTGGCCTAAGCACATCTCAGCGCTGGCTGTTGCCTTTGGATTTTCGGTGGTGAGAGTGCTCGCGTATGCAAGTGCGATTCCTCAATTCGGATCTCTGGCGCTGTCGCCGGACAGGTTGTTGGCATGGCCACTAATGACCTTGGCAGCTTTGGGTTTCTACGTCAAAATGATCATAGCTCCCTTGGATTTGTCGATAATTTATCCATCCTTCACTAGTGCCTCTGATTGGGCGAGCCAAATACTGTGGGGAACCTGCGCGTGCCTCTTCTGGGTGGGAGGTGTTGTCTGGCTGAGGCTTAGGGAAGCACTAAACTGGTTGTTGTTTGGCCTGCTCACTTTGGCTCCCGTCTTAAACTTGGTGCCACGCATTAACTTTGTGAACGATCGCTATATTTATTTGCCTCTTATTGGCTTTGTCTCTTGCACGCTATTAATCCTCCAGGCCCTGTGGCTGCGTTGGCAAGACCGAGCTAATAGAGCTGGATATCAAAATCGTTTGAAGCCGATATTCGTGGGAATATGCGTAGTCTTCATCGCTTTTTGTGCCTGGCTCAGTAAACACCGTGTAGCCGTGTGGTCATCGAATATTACCCTGTGGAGTGATACCGTAAATAAGGTTCCATTAAGTAGTCTTGCTCAAAATAATCTGGGCCAAGCCTTTCAGAATCAAGGAAGCATTTCAGATGCTATTGTTCACTATCAAAAAAGTTTAGACATTGCAGTTGATTCTGGGTCAACGAATCTTGCATATAATAACCTGGCGACGATATATAGCTCGCGACAGTATCCGCAGTACTTTAATCTGCCGTTAGCGCGTTCGCTTCTTGAGTCAGGAATTGCACGTGTGTCAAGGCCGGATGACAGCTTAGTACTCCGCTTTAATCTTGCGCTTGTGCACCTTCAGGCAGGTGATCTTTTGGCGGGTAAGCAGGCTCTTGCAGATCTATTGGCTCGCCTGGAATTGAGTCCTAATCAGCGCTACCTGTTTCTTGTAGAACGCGTCGCTCAGCTGCAGAAAACATTGGAGGCGGCGCAATGATGAAGCAATTCTGTTTGACTTGGGCGCGCCGATATTGGCCAATTTTTCTTGTGCTTGTTGCTGTTGTCACCATTTATGGGCGCACCGTTGGATACGATTTTGTTAGCTGGGATGACGACCAGAATATAACGCAGAATCCTTTGTTTCAACGCGGTGATTGGTGGAAGTTTTGGACTGAGCCGTTCATCGGAATGTATGTTCCAGTTGTTTACACCTTGTGGTATGGGTTGCTGCGTCTATCAACCCCAGCGAATCCTATGCTTTTCCATGCTGTTAACGTCGTAATGCATCTAGTCAATGTCATTTTGGTCTATGCCATAGCCCGGCGTACGGAAGAGCATTTAAACTCAGGATCAAGGGATTTCTCTTCGGCAGCTTTCATTGCTGGCCTTATCTTCGCTCTGCATCCACTTCAGGTCGAGTCGGTAGCTTGGGTAACTGGCCTACGTGATCTCTTATGTTGCTTCTGGATCTTACTTGCGACTTTTTTTAGTCTTTCTAGCCCATCATCAAAATCTAGTCATTTTTATGCTTTTCTCGCCTTTATCATAGCGGTGCTTTGCAAGCCAGCGGCTGTGGTGTTGCCGGTGATATTGGTTGTCATGTCTACTTTTTGGGGCATCTCTACTCTACGCAAACTATTTTTTAGATACCTTCCCTGGGTACTGGTGTCTGCCTTGGTGGTATGGTCGACCGCGCATATACAAACAGAAGTCATAAGTTTTGCTGTGCCACCGCTAAGTTTCGCAAAAAGGCTATTGATCGCCATCGACAGCTTTGGGTTTTATCTAGGTAAATTCGCGGCTCCTTTCGGACTAGCTGTCGATTATGGGCGCACTCCTGAAAACGTATTAGGCAGTCAAAGTTACTATTTGAGCATCTTCTGCTTGACGCTATCGGTGAGCGTATTAGCTCTTGGCTGGAGAAGGCTAAGGGCGATTGACTGGGGCTGGTTGCTGTTTGCAGCCATGATGATGACTCCGACATCCGGCATCGTGCCATTTGCGTTTCAGCATGTCTCTAGTGTAGCGGATCACTATGCATACATACCTATTGTAGGCATAGCTATCTTTCTAGGATTACAAATCGCCAGACTTCCACGGAGATTCGCGATTGGGATTGCCTTGGTGTTAAGCGTATATTTGACGGCGATCTCGCTGCAGCGAGTGGCAATTTGGCGAGATGATAAGACACTATACCCTGTGATGATTGCTGCGAACCCCGATAGCTTTGCAGGCCAGATTGGTATGCTGGCTATTGCTATGCGGGAGGAACGCTACCAGGATGCGCTACCATATTTGCGTAACGCGGAAAGAATTGAGCCTACTAATGTAGTCACGCTACTAGATAAATGGCTACTATATGCTCGTCTCGGTCGCTATCAGGACGTGATTGCAGATGCTCCAGGGCATATTTTGACTAAAGAAAAAATTACCGCCAATCCAAACTCAGCCTCAACCATTGCCGCTCAGTATGTCGTCTTGGCATACGCGCAGATGCAGCTTGGCAAATTATTCGAAAGCCTGGCCACTGTATGTTTAGCGCGCTTTGCTGATCCAGAAAATAATGATGCTAAGAATTTCATGCCCTATTTAGGGCAGAGGTTGAAATTGACGATGTCACCAGAACAGTGGTGCCTTGAAAACGAGAAATTGTGGACACCCCTAGGCCGCTAGATGATTCTCGGAAGTATCCTTGGTAGCGGTAGGCTGAATCCTGCGGATGCGGCGATAAAGGCGCAAGGTATCGACGAGTACCGACCAGCCAACTTTGGCGATATGTAGCATCTCTGGGATTGCGGATCTGGAGTTACTACCAAAATAGTCCAGGCGCACAGGTGCCTCTAAAAACCTTTTGTAGCCCGTCGCGCGGGCGAGTGCCAGGATCTCAAGGTCAGCGCCATAGCGATCGACGGTTAGGTGCGGTAATATTGATTCGATAACTTCTCGCTTAAATAGCTTGAGTCCTACTTGTGTATCAGTGACATTCATGTCGAATAGTAGTCGGACCAATAATTGGTAAATGGAACTAAGAACTCGGCGAGTCCTTGGGTATTCAATTTGTGATTGCGGATGTCGCTTTGACGCAACCACGACATCTGCGTCGTACAACTCCATCAAGCCAATGAATATCCGAATCTCACGTGGATGCAGCTCCATGCCGCCATCAATAAATAGTACAAAGTCACCGCTAGCTGCCTTGAATCCCTCTCGTAACGCGTAGCCTTTGCCATGATTTTCAGGATAACAGATCAATTTTGTCCGCGGATGATCATACGATTTAAGCACGCTATCAGTTCCGTCCGTGCTCCCATCGCTCACAACTAGAATTTCGAATGAAGAGAAATAGGGAGCCACCTCTGATATGAGCAAGTCGAGATTGGTCCGAATGCGCGCCGCTTCATTGAAAACTGGAACTATGACAGATAACGATAGATCTCGGAGAGATCCGTAAACGTTCGTTCGCTTTCGATGTTGGGTTGAGCTTGCGACGGGCATGAATAACCACCCTCCTAGTTCAATGTTCGGGTGAAATCCGTCTAAACTTTAATCAGTTTGCAGTTTTGAGTGTGAGGCTAAACTTCCGGTATAGTCTTGATTAATTAGGTGGTTGGCGCCAAATCTGGCAGAAATTGCTTTCATTTGGTTAAAAATCTACAATTTTTAATAACATCAAATTAGGGAATTACTAATGAAGCTGAAAAAGCGCGGCGTGCTGCTGATGCTTATTGCCGCCCTGGTCTTTATGACCTTCGCCGCGACTTTGCGATTTGGCTTTCTTGAACATGATGACGATCAGAATATTGTGAAAAACCCTGATCTACAGGCTCTGACCTTTGACCAATTGACGTCTTTTTGGACGCGACCACACCTCGGTCTCTATATACCGGTGACCTATACTTACTGGGGGGCCGGGGTCGCTTTGTCGCGCCTAGGGCAAGATCCGAATACGCCTCAGGCACCAAACCCGAGCTTGTTTCATGCTGGTAATCTCCTGTTGCATATTATGAATGGATGGATGCTTTGGATGTTGCTAGTGGCTATGGGTGCGAAAGAGTGGGGGGCGCTGCTAGGCTGTCTACTTTTTCTGTTACATCCAATGCAGGTGGAAGCTGTGTCTTGGATTACCGGAGCTAAGGATCTACTGTGCGGATTTTTATCCTTAGCATCAACATTAGTTTTTCTCAGATACTTGCAGCATCAGCCTGATAGGAAGCACAGAAAGTCGAGGGATTATTCTCCTGCCTATTATGTAGCTGCTACAATTCTATCAATTTTTGCAATTCTTGCGAAGCCGGCTGCAGTCGTGCTGCCTTTTGTGTTTTTTATCTTAGCGTCGATTTACTCGCGAAAAACTTGGTGGCGGCACTTGTTTATGATTATTCCACAGCTTGTTGTGGGAATACTTGTCGTTAAGACCACGTCGATCGCGCAAATCCCGGAAGGTCCGTTACCAGTAGTACTCTGGTGGCAGCGCCCAATCGTAGCGGGTGATGCCGTGCTTTTTTATGTAAAGAAATTATTTTGGCCGTTTGGGTTTGCTGTGGATTATGCGCGACGACCAGATATGGTTGCCGCCGATCCGATGTTATGTCTTCTTGCCTTCATACCGATGATTATCGGCCTAGCATTAGTCTATCGTCGCCGTCAGTTTCCCTTGCTTTTTGTTAGCTTGCTCACATTTGGAGTCTTGCTTGCACCAAACTTGGGGCTTATTAGCTTCTCAAACCAGTTTTTGACCACAGTTTGTGACCGCTATGCTTATCTAGCCATGACAGTTCCGGCGTTTTTATTATCGAGATTGTCGCTGGACCATTTGAAAGTCTATATCCCTAAAGTTACCGCTCGTGGCTACTACGCAAGTGTTGCAATTATTTTGGTGTTCTTGGCGGCACTTAGTAATCGTCAGGTAAATTATTGGGCTAATGAGCGGGCGTTATTTCAGCACAGCATCGACATTGAGCCGAATGGGGTAATGGCGTTGGTGGGTCTCGGCAATGATGCGGCGAACAATAAAAATTGGGAAGATTCGATCAAGTACTTCAGCAATGCATTGAACTTAAGGCCCGACTGGGGTCGGGTGCATAACAACCTAGGTAATAGTTTCATCAACGTAAATAGATTGGTTGAGGCGACCGAATCACTGCAGAGAGCCATTGCAGTATTTCCATCGTACCCCCTGGCCTTTAATAACTTGTGTGGTGCATTAGCCCGACGCGAGATGTGGGAAGATGCAGCGGCTGCATGCCGCAATGCTCTTCGGCTCGCTCCTGACTTTTATATGTCCTACCAAAACCTCGGTTACATCGCGGCTAAGCAAGGTCAAAATGAAAAGGCGGAACAGTATTTTCGTGATGCTATCCGCATTGCGCCGATTGATATTCCACCAAGAATGAATTTAGTGCGAATTTTAAAAATTCAAGAAAAATGGGACAAGTTATCAATAGAATTGGAGGTTTTATCGCGGATGTTGCCGCATGACATAAACCTCGCCTTAGATCTGGCAGCTACTTACGAAAAGTTAGGCAAAGTCGACCAAGCACGAGCCGTCGTTAAAAATTTCCCTTTAGATCCATCGGACACGCGTAGCGCAGCAACGATTCATGCCGCGCTGCAAGGCCTCGGAGGTTATCGCTGAGTTAAGTGTCTAGTTGCAGAGATCAAGATGGAGTTTTTATGGTTGCTTCGACACAACAGATTATCATTATCGGAACAGGCTTTGCTGGAATTGCCATGGCATACCGGCTAAAGCAGGCGGGCCTGCATAACTTCATTATTTTGGAGCGTGCGGCGCAAATCGGTGGCACCTGGCGAGATAATTATTATCCTGGCGCAGCTTGCGATGTGGCTTCTCATTTGTATTCTTTCTCTTTCGCGCCGAATCCCAGTTGGTCGCGAAAGTTTTCACCTCAGCAGGAAATTTTAGATTATTTGAAAAAATGCGCGAATGATTTTGAGATCAACAAGCACATTCGATTTAACGCGCAGGTAGTTGACGCAAAATTTGATGAAACCGAAGGTCTTTGGTCAGTTTCAACTTTAGATGGAGCGATTTATAGAACTAAGTTTTTGATCCGAGCCACTGGGGGACTTAGTGAACTAAAATTTCCCGAGATACCAGGACTGAGAGACTTTAAAGGTCGTCTTTTCCACTCCGCACATTGGCAGCAGGATGCTTCTTTAACGGGGCTCAGCGTCGGGGTCATTGGGACGGGCGCTAGTGCGATTCAAATTGTACCAGCGATTACTCCCGAAGTAAGAAGATTGACTCTATTTCAGCGCACCCCAGCATGGGTGGTGCCGCGTTTCGACCGTGCTTATTCACCCAGAGAAAAGCGTCTGAAGGCTTTACTTCCGATCTGGGCTCGGCTCATTCGTTACGGACAGTATTGGCGTAATGAGGCATTTGGTGTTGCGATGCGGCACCCAGCTTTGCGTGAGTGGTCAAAAAAGATCCTCGTCAGGCACCTTTATAGCCAGGTAAAAGATCCGGAGTTGAGGCTAAAACTTACTCCTAATTATTCTCCTGGATGTAAGCGGATTTTGCTCTCTGATGACTACTATCCGGCATTGACACAGTCGCACGTGAAGGTTGAGACGAGTGGGATCGAGCGGATCACTGCCGGCGGCATTCGTACCAAGGATGGCCAAGAACACGAACTGGATGCACTGATTTGTGCGACTGGCTTTTCTATTGCCGAAGCAATTAATGCCTTTCGTACAATCGGCTTAGATGGCCGTGATCTAGGTCAAATTTGGGGCGAGGAGCCCGAGGCCTACAGAGCCACATCGGTGAGTGGTTTTCCGAACCTCTTTATGATTGTCGGGCCTAATTCTGGTCTAGGGCACACTTCGATCGTGTTGATGATCGAGGCGCAAGCTCAGTATATCTTGGATGGTATCAACAAGATTGAGCGCAATCGGCTTAAATATGTCGATGTCCTTCCTGATCAGCAAGACGCGTACAACCAAGAGCTTCAAGATGAGCTTGCCGAATCTATCTGGATTAAGGGGGGATGCGTAAGCTGGTACAATAGTTCCACCGGCCGTAATAGCACCCTTTGGCCTGGGACTACGCTAAGTTTCCGTTGGCAGACTCGTCGCTTTGACATCGCTAGTTATAGGCAAGTGCCTTTAGATGCCGGTCCTAAGATCAAGGCTGAGAAGTTGAAGACTGTGACGTGAAGCTACGATCTGCAAAAAATACATTCATGATGCAGTGGTAGTTATAGGAAACAATGAGGAGGCCTGGAGTCAAACCGACTCTGCCGGCCGATTTTGCCATATGCCAATTGACATCAGCATTAGTTGCCAAATAGACCACAAAAATAACTACCAGATAAGCCAAGCTGGCGATTAAGGGCAAAAAGTCTGCTGCCCTTAATTGTTTTCCGGAGGCAGTCGCGATCAGCGTCAACACTGAGGCAAGCACTAGCGATGGAAAGATCATGCCATTGTGAAATATCACATTTGCTAGGATCCAAAGTGGTTGGCCTGACGTAGTCAATTTTGCGGTCATGCGTTCTAGGGTGTTGCCGGAGTAATGACTTAAAGATAACCCCTGGGTATGCGAGGCGATCAACCACGCTACAATTGGTCCTAGTAAAAACAAACTGTACCAAGCCATCGATCTAAGTGTCTTTGGTGTTGTGCCGAGGCTAAACTGTTTAATGGCCGGCATGGGTCGTACCAATGTTCCCAGCGTGACGGCGATTGCAGATGCTAAGAGGATCACGGCGATGATTAATCCCTCTTGTTTTATTTGCGATAGAATCGCGAGGAAAACAAGCGCTTCAAGTCTACTCTTGCGGCCCTCATCGGAGTGATGTTGCTGAATTGCCGTTGTAAGCATGATCGAGGCACAAATGGAATAAAGTGCGACCCATCCATCCATATACCCTGAGGTCAGGTAAAAACCTGCGCCATCAAACATAAACAGCATCATGAATAAGAGCAGGAAATTTAACGGGATTGCACGGTGGTTTCTTTGTGTCTTCAACGCTGACTCAACGAAAAATGCCAAAATTGGGCCTGCCAGCAGAGCAATTGCTAATTTCGGTATGTATTCGTTCCAAAAACCAAATGTGTTGGCTACTTGTGCAGCTAATAACGGGAATAACTTAGGGTAATTCAAGTGAGTGTAGATGTTGGCTTGCTCCGCCCAATGCCCGTGCGCCCAAATGTCCTTGGTGTAGTAGATGACTTTGGCATGATAAAACCAAATTGAGCGAGCATCCCAGTCGGAGATTGGATCGCTCATTAATATGCAGGAAAATATAACTAATAAGATCAGGAATACTGTGATCTGTGGCCAGATGCTTGGGTAGGGCTGCTGCGCCGGATTGGGCTTGCGATCTGATCTGTGATGGGCTCTTCGGGTGTATAAGCGATAAATGCCGAATATAGCGATGAACGTCTGGATTGGCAGTGCTGCATTAATATTTGCCGTGAGCATGGCGCAAATGATTGCAGTGAGTAAACCTGCTGCCAGTCCGAGTGAGAGCGTAGGTCTGCGTTCAGCGCGAAGGGTCGCTACTCCCGAAAGGTAGAAGAGGGCTGTAAATCCCACTAAAACGATGATTAATTTAAGGGCACTGTACAAGTGTAGCCTCCTTGGCTGTGGCAAGGATTTGGCAATTACCGACGTTGCTTGAACTCACCAACCGAAAGTTAGTTGACCCCTGTTCTAAGACTAAGGTTGGATATATGCCCTCGAAGATCCGTTGGTAGAGTTCGCCGTTCTCCGCAATATCTGGAGCCACAACAATGCTCTTGATCTCAGGGAACTTTCGAATGGCGGAGGCGATTTCTAAGGGCTCGCCGAGAAATGGGGTGTTCAGCTTCTGGGTCCATACGCCGTTCCGAAAGTCACTTAGTAGGGTGGCAATGCGCTTTGGATAACCCTCCGCCGGCGTTCCAAAACGCTCAGTAAAACGCCCTAATGCTTTGACTTGTTCTGGCGCTGATTTTTCCCAGACTAGGTCCGATAGTTGCTGAGGAGTTAAACCTATTGCTGGTAGTTTGGCCGTTCCTGAGCGCAAGGTATACAGGAAGGCGACCACTATTAGTGTGCGAAATAAAAACACAAGTTCCCCTAAAAATAGTCCATCGGAAAGTCGGCCAGTACTCCAACCATACCGTAGCACGCTTTAGCGTCTGAGGCTTGGTTGGTGGTGGAGGCTGACTCACCGTGAGCTTCGCTTGGCGAAGTGAGCGCTCCGTTACTCGACCTCGGTCTGATTCTCAATGTGCTGTTTGAGTACCGAGAGGGGGGCACTCACAGTGAGCAAGCAGTATGTGCGACTCCAGAATATTGGCTTCCAGTAGTATTTTTTAATGTGACCTTCGAACTCTTTCCGTATCAGGCGAGAAGTGACCGTCTTTAGCATGATGTCACTGCGGCGTTCTCGCGAGGGTGGCATGGAAATCAACTCACCCGCGATTCTATGCGTAGCAGCGACTAGACGGAAATCACTTGTTTTTAGTGTGGTATCGCCGATGCAGGTAAAAGTCTTTTCTTACAGAACTCCTGCCAAAGGCTGCCAAAAATGGCAGGGATCAATGTTCTTGTGTCAGATGTAGCAATGGTTTATGATTGTGAGCATAAATTACTAAATTAACTGCGATAAAGACTAATTTTTTTTGGGGTTAGCCTAAAAATTAAACCCGCCTGTTTTGGCAGTTTTTATTTATTAGAGACGGCGCTCTTGCAGTGATTTCAGAGTCTTAGCGGGATATTTAAAGTGGCACGATAAGTGCTTTGAACATCCAGAAAATTAAGAAAATTTGCTATTTCGTCAGTAAATTTCTAAGATTTTTACCTTTGGAGTACACCCATGTTGCCACCTACATTCGGCGAGAAAGTCATTTTAGTGACGGGCGGCAGTCGTGGAATTGGCCGGGCTATGGTCGAGACCTTCGCTGCAGGCGGCGCTCGGGTCATTTTTACACACGTCCAAAATAGCGATGCAGCAACAGAGCTTGAAGGTACTCTAAGGTCGAAGGGCTACACAGTCAGCGCCGCGAAAGCTGACGTTCGGCTTGCTGCTGATGTCGACGCTTTAGTCGAGGGCATTGAGCGCGAACATGGTCGACTTGACGTACTGGTAAATAATGCCGGCGTTGCTAAAGACGCTCTTATTATGGGTATGGACGAAAAGGCCTGGTCAGATGTTATTGCGACTAATTTGACCGGTGCATTTCATTGTATCAAAGCTGCGACTCAGATGATGATGCGCCGCCGACAAGGAGTGATCATCAATGTCTCCTCTCTGGTTGCTACGCGTCCAGGTCGAGGCCATTGCAATTATGCAGCATCAAAGGGAGGCCTTGAGGCTATGACCAAGGCCTTGGCGGTAGAATTGGCGCCCAGGAATATTCGCGTCAACTGTGTCGCTCCGGGTATGATTGTCACCGACATGAGTAAAGAGGTGCGCGATTTAGCGGGTGATCAAATTTTGGCCCGAATTCCTCTTAAAAGGTACGGCAATCCCGAGGAGGTTGCGGCCGCAGTTCGTTTCCTGGCTAGCGACGACGCAGCCTATATTACGGGGACTACGTTGCACGTGGATGGTGGGCTTATCGTCTAAGTCCAAGGAGCAATATTCATATTTGTTAACCTGATGAGATGGGAGTGCCGGGATGAAAACGATCGAACGAGTCCGAGCAGTTATTGCTGATGCCCTTTATGCGGATCTGGATAAGGTTACGCCGACAGCAATTCTGATGGCAGACCTTGGTGCCGAGAGTATCGACTTTTTGGACATTATGTTTCGGCTCGAGAAGGAATTTAACATCCGTCTACCACGCGGTGAGATCGAGCAGAAGGCACGTGGACGACTGAGCGATGCAGAATTTGCTGTGGAAGGTCGTATCACCGACGCAGGCCTGGGTAACTTACGCGCAATGATGCCTGAAGTTCCCGCGGCGGCATTTAAAGCGAATCTGCATTTACGCGAGATCCCAACGCTTTTCACTGTGGGGACATTCGCTCGCATGGTTCAAGAGCAGTTGGATTTAGAAGCGGGTGTTAATGTGTCTGCAACGGCAGACACCGCTGTACCACTTTCTTGATTAGATGTTCCATTAGGTTCAAAGTTGGATTAGTTCTGCGGGAGAACTGGCATGCGGTTTTTGTTTGTCGACGCTATCACTAGCATCGGTGAAGGGGCGATTTCAGGTTATCGTCATTTTCCGGTGACGGATCCTATGCAATACAGCCCGCATGTTGGCCCCGCTCAAGTGGCGTCGGGAGCAATGTGCGAGGCTGTGGGGCAGTTGGCCTCATGGTATTGCTTAAAGCAGAATAAATTTCAAAGCCGACCCGTGTTTTTATTTGCTGATAGCATCGATGTACTGAAACCAGTGTACGTCGGTGCTAGGGTCGACTTACGAGCAGAAATTCACTCCTTAGAAGACGACGCATTTCGGTTTAGCGGTGAAGCTTTGGTGGACGGCGAGGTCTGTCAACGTATCAACGACTGCGGTGGTATGTTTATGCCGCTGGCTAATCTTGAAGACCCAGACGTAGCAGCGGCGCGTTTTGAATCGCTTTGTTCTGGTGGTCTAGTTCTGGACGGTGCCGCGGGATCTCCGTATCCGTTTGCAAATTTAGTTGGCGAGATTTTGGACCATGACGAGGGTCGCAAGATTCATGCGCGTCGCACTTTTAATGCCTCCGAACCTTTTTATGCCGATCACTTTCCACGGTTTCCGGTGACTCCAATTGTCATGCTCAACGAGATGATCGGACAGGCTACAGTTCGTATGCTGGGCCTTAGTCGTGACACGGCCCTGCGGCCACTGGCGATTAGTCGCATTAAAATCAGATCCTTTGTGGCACCGGGTGACTCCTGTGAAACGGTTGTGACCTCACCGGGTATCCGGACAGTTGGTAGTCGTAAGCTGCTGGATGCTACCGCCGAATTAATTAAGGGCGGCAAGCGCATCTTGCGCGGCGAGTATTTTTATGAAGTTACGGAGTGATTTAGATGACGACTACTGCTACTTCCGCACCGAATCAATCTGTAAAACGCCCGCAAAAAAGACGGGTTGTTATCACGGGCATTGGTGCTGTGACGCCACTTGGGAACACACTGTCTGACACGTGGAACGGCTTGCTTGAGGGGAAGCTCGTTGCTGCTCCGATCAAGCGTTTTGACGCTGCGGACTACCCGAGTCAGATTGCTTATGAAGTAGCTGATTTTAAACTGCGTCGCGAGCTGCTCCAAACCGGTGAGGAGATGTATTTAAACGATGCGACCAGCTTTGCGGTAAATGCAGCGGCCGAGGCAATGGAGCAAGCGCAGCTCACTAGTGTGCAAGTCGACCCTAGTCGCACGGCGGTTTGTTTCGGCAATGGTCTCACCTGTCCTGGCCTAGATTGGTACAGCGAAGTCTATGTGCCGAAGAAGTTCGATGACCCAAGCTTTACCAATCACATTCGATTTTTTGCTGATCAAATTAGTTCGGTCTTAGGACGGATGATAGGAGCTCAGGGTGGAGTCACAACGATCCACACCGCATGCGCTTCCTCTGGTCAAGCGCTTGGCGAGGCCTATGAAATGATCGCCTATGGTGACGCTGATCTAGTGCTCACTGGCGGCTCTGACTCGATGATTAATCCATTTTCTGCAGCGGGATTTGCGTTGCTCGGAGCCCTGTCGCATCGCAATGATGAGCCAAAGACGGCTTCTCGACCATTCGATCGTGATCGTGACGGATTTGTGTTTGGTGAGGGTGCCTGTGTTCTGATTTTTGAGGATTACGAGCGGGCCATCCAACGTGGTGCAAATATTATTGCCGAGGTCTGTGGCTACGGTGTCACCGAATCCGCATATCGTATCACCGACCTCCATCCCGAAGGTAGGGGGCCTATCGAGGCCATGGAGATGGCCCTTAATGATGCTGAGATCGAGTCCAGTGCTGTGGGATATGTGAATGTACACGGTACATCAACGCAGTTGAATGACCGGATCGAAGCTCTGGCTATAGCCAAAGTGTTTGGCGAGTATTCACAAAGCATGTTTGTGAGCTCAACCAAGAGCATGACCGGGCACATGATTGCCGCCGCTGGTGCCATCGAGTTTGCTTTTTGCGTCATGGCGCTGAAGCATCAATTACTGCCGCCTTCGATAAATATTTTCGAGGCCGACCCTGATTGCCGCATTAGCCTTACTCCAATGAAAGTTACGACTCATGCGATGCGTTACGCGCTTTCAAACTCAGTGGGCTTTGGCGGTTCGAATACAGCAATTATTGCTGGGAGGATCGACACATGAGTGCTGACGAGCTTGTAGTAACAGGTTTAGGGGCTGTTACCGCAGCTGCCATTGGCAGCCAGGCACATTGGGACTGCTTCCAACATCTAGGCAAATCGCCAAGATCTGCTGAAGACTATGGTCTAGCGCAGTTCAAAGCCACAGAACATGTTCGCGACCGGAGGCAGCTCAAGAGTGTATCTCATGCTGATGGTATCGGGTTATCTGCTATTAATGGCTTAATCACGGATTCCGGTTATCAAGTTGGATACTACAGCTCAGAACGAATTGGCGTCTATGTTGGAGCAGCAGGTGCCACAGTTGCCGACAATGACGGATACATGGATGCGCTGATCGCCGCCACCGGACCTAATGGTCAAGTCTCAAGTCCTCGCTTTGGTAAAACTAGCACGACATCTAGACCGGTGACGCTGCTTGTTGGTTTGGCCAATAACGTCTTGTGCTACGGTTCGCTACTTCTCGACGCAAGGGGCCCTAATTCAAACTATGTATCCTCGTCGACCAGTGCGCACCTGGCTTTGATCAATGCTGCGAAAAGGCTAGCTCGCGGTCAAATCGATATGGCCGTGGCTGGTGGCTATTCTTTAGCGACAGATCCGGCTTACGCAGCGATGTTTAAAAAGCTTGGTCTTTTGCGAGAGGAAGTGGCTGAGGAGAGGGTGCAAGATAACTCCCCAAATAATTCCCCAAATAATTCCTACGCTTTGAGGCCGTTTCAGTCCGATGCTCCGGCGGGGACCATCCTTGCAGACGGTGCCGCGTTTGTGATCATTGAACGTCGCGCTGCGGCGACGGCGCGAGGCGCGAAGGTCTTGGCGCAATATTGCGGTGGCGCAATAGGCAGTGATGGACTGGGCCCGAAGCGTTTTGATCCTAATGGAGTTGCGCTAATCGCTACCATAACCCGTGCCTTGTCTGCCGCTGGCATCAGCAGTAATGACATAGGGCTCGTCCTGAGCGGCGCGAGTGGGGTCAAGGCTGTTGATCAAGTCGAGCTAAGGGCGTTAAGACAAATTTTTAATTACGGAGCGCATTCTCCCGCGTTGGCCGTCACTTCACGCGTGCTCGGCAATCTGTTGGAAGCTGGCGGCATCATTGAATTGGCGTTGGTATCTGAACTTTATAAATCCGATCGGATTCCAGAAAGTATTAGTCCTGATGTTGCGTTGGCGCCATTTCAACAAATTGTGAACCGAGCGAAGCCATACGCGCTAGTACTCCGCAGTAGTCCGTGGGGTGAGTATAGCTGTGTGGTGGTCAAGCGAGAGGTCGTATGAAGTCTTTAGTCACAAGTCAAAATATTGATGGTGGTGAAGTGAATCTACTAATCACTGGTGGTACTGGGTTTGTTGGCAAGGCGGTACTGGCGCGTTTAGTCGATCAACCCGGCTTTGATAAAATATATATGTTGGTCAGATCGAGGCCAGGGGCCAGCCCTGAGCAGCGTGTTGCTCGCATGATTGGGCAAATGTTTCCGAAAGCACGCGCTTCTCAGATACTTGAGCGTGTGCACGCCGTAGAGGGTGACCTAACCTTATCGGGCTTAGGACTGAAGCCTGAGGATTTAGACCTGCTGCGTACGAATGTGCACCAGATCCTTCATTGCGGTGCTAGTACTGAGTTTGGTGCGCCCCTGGAGGAAGCTAGGCTAAATAACACCGAGGGTACCTTGCGGGTACTCGAGGTGGCGACCACGCTGAGACAAACTGGTGTGCTAAAACGTCTGGAATACATCTCAACAGCTTATGTGTGCGGAACAAAAAGAGGTGTAGTTACCGAATCTGACTTAGATAGAGGCCAAAAATTCTCCAACTCCTACGAGCAGAGCAAATTCGAAGCCGAAGTGTTAGTCAGTCAATTTGCCAAGAAGTTGCCAATTACCGTGTACCGGCCGTCGATTGTTGTAGGGAATTCTCATAACGGCTACACCCCACATTTTAAGGTCCTTTATTGGCCCATTCTTCTGATGTCGAAGAATTTAGTGTCATTTATCTTCTGCAACAAGAGGGCTTTTCTTGATGTAGTGCCAGTGGATTTTGTTGCTGATTCGATTGTTGCGCTGATGCAGCAGGAGTCGACCACTGGACAGACATATCTTTTAACTGCGGGACTTGGTCGCGAAATTCGTATTGGCGATATCCTGCGCGACTCTTATGATTTGGCTGGTATCACGAAGCGGCCGGTCATCCCTTTTTGGCTATTTGATATCGTGTCTAAGACTCCGCTGGCTAGGCTACTTCCTGAGCAGTTCTGGTCTGTTGCTAATCTAGCGAAACCTTATTACAGCTATCTGCGCGGTAATGCTGTGCGTTTTGATGCCAGTAAGACGCTTAAATTATTAAAGCAGTTAGATGTCAGTCCACCAAATTGGAAAGACTATAAGCGCGAGATCCTCAACTTCTGTTTGGCTAGCCGGTGGGGTAAGCGCCTACCGTTGCCAGAATATTCGTACTATCTGCCGGCTAGGTTGGGGCCTGATGGCGATGTGCAAGTTGTTTCGTAAATAAGCAGCCCTACGGGGCTTGTTTTTTTTCAGGCATTAGCCGCTTTTCTGGGTTTTTTCTGAAGACTACAAGTGGGTACCATGTTTCCCTCTTTCGTTAATCCAAACTGGGCGCTCACTAGGTCTTGGCTGCAGCGATTGCTGGCCTTTATGTACCTGAATGCCTTTCTCATAGCATTTAATCAGGCACCGGCATTGATCGGCGAGCACGGTCTCTTGCCCATGCGACTTTACCTTGAGCAAGCTCGTTTTACGGATGCGCCAGGGCTTTTCTTTTTACATTCAGGTGATGCTGCGATTTATGTTGTAGCAGGGCTTGGACTATTGCTGTCGACCTTGACGCTGCTCGGTGCCTTTTCACGCTGCGGACTCGCTCTAGGGGCATTCGTCTGGGCCCTACTTTGGTTGCTTTATCTCTCGTTTGTTAATGCCGGCCAAACCTTTTGGGGATTTGGTTGGGAAATGCTTTTGTTAGAGCTTGGATTTTTGGCGATTTTTCTCGGCCCGGCACACATAGCTCCGCCGTCTGTGATGCCTTGGCTATGTCGTTGGTTGCTCTTTCGTTTGATGTTTGGCGCTGGGATGATCAAAATACGCGGTGATTCATGCTGGCTTGATCTTAGCTGCATGTTTTATCACTATGAAACTCAACCTCTTCCGAATCCCTTAAGTTGGTTTTTTCACCACCTGCCCCCTTGGCTGCATCGCTGTGAAGTGCTGGCTACTCACTTTATTGAACTGATGGTTCCATTTGCTTTATTTCTGCCAAAACCATGGCGGTGGGCTGCAGCAGTCATCACGGCTTTGTTCCAGATGATTCTGATCTTGTCTGGAAATCTCGCCTGGTTGAATTTTTTGACTTTAGTACTTTGTGTTGGTTGTCTTGATGACGATTTTTTTTATCGGTACTTCAGAGTCTTAAAATTTCCAGTAGGGAGAATTGATCCGTGGTTTCATCGCGGGCTTATTCCGATCGTGACGGTGCTATTAATAATTCTTAGCTTCAAGCCGGCGATTAATCTTTTTGCACATGATCAAAAAATGAACGCGAGTTTTGAACCTCTTCACATCGTCAATACTTACGGTGCTTTTGGGAGTGTGACTCGGGTCAGGCACGAGCTGATTATCGAAGGAACAAGTGATGACATCCCGATAGCAAATGCGCACTGGTTACCCTACGAGTTCAAGCGCAAGCCTGGTGCTGTCGACCTTATGCCGCAGCAGATTTCCCCGTATTATTTCAAGTTAGACTGGCAGATTTGGTTTGCCGCGATGACCCCGTACTCGGACCATCCGTGGATGTTGAACGTAGTTTCCAAGTTGTTGCGTGGCGATAGGCTAACTTTGGGCCTACTAGCTAATAATCCGTTCCCTGATAAGCCGCCGCGCTTTATTCGTGTCGAGCGGTATGAATATCATTTTATGCCCAAGATATTTGGGATTAGCGGGTCTGAGGGAGCATGGTGGCGACGCCATCGCGTGGATTCCTATTTGCCGCCGTTGTCATTGAATGACCCCAGCTTTAGCGAGCTATTGCGCAAGCTCAGGTGGAATTGACCCACAGCTGAGTGGCGGCGGCGAGACAGCGTCTAAATTTTAAACATCTTTTGCACCCGGCCTAGGAACACTCTGGGGCAGCGATGCCTTTCTTTAAATATCTATTATTTCAGTGGCTTGGATGTTGTTTGGGGCGTTTTTTAAAGTTGGCATGCAGGCTGCAATAGAATTCATAACTTCACTAAAAAGGAAGTTAAAAATTCCAAGCTGATGATTAATAGCTCCACCTCCAAATTAAAGGCGGCAACATGAAACGGCAAACTTCACCTCCGGTTCCCGGCTCCAGCTCTTACTCTAACTTTGACGTTGCACGTCGATGTTTTCACGAGCGACTCAAAACCTGACTCCGTTTCTGACTCCTTACATACAAAGCTACCGGGTGGTAGCTAAAAAACAAACAAACAAATCTAAATTTAACTGAAGGGAATGTATCATGAGAGCAAAACATTTTATTTCTACTGCGATCCTCCTAGCCGCTACCTATAACTGCAAGTCGGACAACAAAAAATTCGGCTCAGGAAATCCTGCTGCAAGTGATGACACTAGCACTAAATTTCAGTCATATGACTTGGGGTGCAATTTCGATGAGATCTCCGCCAAGCTTGTCGATAATAGCGAGGTCACTTCGGCTGATGCATCTGTAGTTAATAAGGTCGGATCCTGCGAGAATGCTAACCAATATTACGCTATGTTGCTTACCACCTATGACGACAACAAAGATGGCAAGCTACTGGATGATGAATTAGTAAAAGGCGAGTATGAGTATAAAAAAGCGCAGGTTCAGGAAATCGATATGAACAGTGACAGTGTCTTGTCTGACGATGAAATCTTGGGATGGCGCACCCGAAATTTATCTAATCGTTCGGAAAAAATGACAAAGCAATATTCTGCTGCTTGCACTGATCTCAAAAAAGATGACTCAAGCTGCAGGGCACTGTATGAAAATCGGCGCGAGGAATGCCGGAAAGAGTGGGAACATGAGCTGGAGAAGAAGAAGGGGTACATGAAGCCAAAGGATGATGGCAAATATGACAAGCCTACCTATCCAGCTCCAGGTCCTGATTACCCAAAAGGAGATGACTACGGTGCTAAGCCGGTCGTAAACGTGCCAATAAAAGTTAAAGTGGATGTCGATGTCGAAGTCACAAAGAGTGTTCACTACATCAACTTTGACCACGGCTATGGTCCGAAGCCTTACGGTAATCAGTCTCATGGCGGACAGTCTTACGGCATGAGTAGCTACTAAATTAATTTTTGTGTAGACAACTGTCAGTGATTACTCAAGCGCTAAGTCAAAGATAGTTTCTGTGGCGAAAGCACCAGAAACTATCTTTGACTTAGATTCAACTATTTGAGCATCACATTACTATTTGATTACCACTTGCTGATAGTGGGACGTGGGCGTTTAGCTTCCCACGTGATCTCTCCAGTGGCACCTTCACTGACCTGCGAGGCGTCGTCCCAGTCGTCGAAGTTCTCGGGAAGGACGCGCAATTTATACGAATAACGGCCGCTAGGGAGGCGGAGCATTTTCGCGTGACCATTGGTAGCTATGAACTCAGTCTCGCTGGTAATGCTTTCAGCAAAATAACGAGCTGGTGCAAAGGCCTCGTTGGGCACCATGTCTGATTCCTCACAAGCGACCTTTTTCGCCTCGCCGCTGAGGGTTAGGTAGCGCGCAAGGCGCATGAGTCCGGAATCTTCTGCATAGACTGGATGCCAGCATGAGCGTGGTGATTCCGCATCAAAATTGATCTTACTATTAGGTCTTTCACCAAGCCAAAGACGTGTGGTTTCTCTCGCAACATTGTCAGTTACATCAGCCATCGGAGTTAGGCTTACGAGAATATCGCGACCTGGGGCCTCAGAGGCCGGAATGCGCAGCGATAAAAATCCCAGACGACTGGTCCGATCAAAAAGTTGGCGCATGAAACTAATCTCAGCAGTCGTCTTTCCTAGACCAAAGCGCGCGGCACTGATGCGTTGATCCCCTTGGGTATTGCAGACGGCATCTTGCCAGCGTTTCGAGGCCACCGTCGCCGGCAGTTCGACTGCTAGTGACCCTTTAATGATCCGGCAAAATACATCGAGTCTTTTTTCTGGATCTTTCGCTAGTAGGGTCTCAGCGAGTTCGACGCCCACAGCGAGGCGCCGGGCCAGAAGATACGGTTGCCGACTCCAGCGGCGAATCATCGTGGTCCGTATGGATACAAGCTCGCTGTGGGCTTTGGCCGGGTCTACTTCTGGTAGGTGACAATACCAATTCGCTTGTGGCTCAGCTTGAGTATGTTCGGTCTGTGGTTCGAAAACTGGCTTGATCGTTGTGCAGTCCGGGGCGATCTGGCTTAGCCAAGACTGAGTTTCTTTAAATATGGGCAGCTCAGGACTGAACTCACGTATCCCCGATTTATTGGCTGCGCAAACTTGCTTCACTATACTTGCCTTGACTGGCGCAGTAACAGCAAAGCTCAGCCTGTAGGCTTCGATATCGGCCCGGACGGCTTCGGCGAGTCCATCACCTCGAAGGGTGAGG
Organism: uncultured Pseudomonadota bacterium; assembly: GCA_903915625.1. Classification (GTDB taxonomy): domain Bacteria; phylum Bdellovibrionota_B; class Oligoflexia; order Oligoflexales; family CAIYRB01; genus CAIYRB01. The sequence goes on from CAIWTN010000193.1 coordinate 34,003, forward strand.
TTTATCGTCTGAGTACCAAAATCAGAGCCCACCCGTGTTTGTAATTGGACTACGGCGGTCTCGAGGGAGCTGGCGCAGTCCACGACTTGTACACGAAACGAAGTGTGCTTGTTGTTGCCAATATTGCGGACCATAGCCAGCATCGACTGGGGTGATGCTGGCAGCGGATCTTCAGGCATTAATGGCGGTTTTATATGCAGGGGCCCTGCAGCCGCGTGGCTAAACGCGCTACCTTCCAGCGCTCCCTGTGCACCGTCGACATCAGATTTGCGGCTTAATTGACAACTAGCCGCAACGACAATAGTCGCGATCGCGAACAAGAAGGGTAGATCATGGCGGACAAACGAGGGGTTAATAAACCGCAATCTCTTGAACTGCCATTTCGATCTTTTCATGAAAGCCGCCTAGAGCCGGGTTCGCCGCTTCCACTGTCCACGACAGTGGCTGACACATACGCAGTACATAGCGAGACACTTCCTCGCCATCATGATCTTTTACCACCACATTTACGTCTTTGAGGTCCGAACGTCCGTGCATGACATTCTTCGCCCACAGGTACAGCGATGGATCTGTCACAAAATCGCGACGGAAAGTCACCTTGTGAACAGAATTATCGCCACCATTTTGTGGAATCTCGGCTAAGCCGTCAATTTTGTCGAAAACGCCGTAGTTGATGCCGTCAATTTCAACGTGGGAGTGGAGCTCACGTTCGGAGAAACCGGCAGTCGACATCCGGGTGACTACAACTGGCACTAGGAATGCGCTGATTAACATCGCGCGCACGAACCAGTTATTAGTTTTATTTGTCGACGCTTGCACTCGTGACACCCACTTTTGACGTTAACGATTCTCTATTTATGGCTATACTTAAATGTTAGCATAGCCCATTTAATCATTCTACTGCCAAGCTGACTTTTTTTTGGGCAGCAATCGTCTTCCAGATTTCCTATTGCTGCTTTGTTCGGTTTGGCTTTCAGATAACTTGAGCGATGCAGTCTATTTCGACCTGCACATTGCGGGGTAACCGCGCCACTTCGACAGTGGCACGCGCTGGAAACGGTGCCTTAAAGTAGCTGCCGTAGATCTCATTGACCTTCTGGAATTGCTGCATGTCTTGGAGGAAGATTGTAGTTTTTACTACGTGTTCAAAGCTGCTGCCGGCGGCGTGAAGAATCGCACGCAAATTTTCTAGGACCTGACGCGTTTCTGCTTCGATCCCACCAGCAACCAGCTGACCACTTTTGGGGTCGAGTGGTATTTGGCCTGAGACAAATAGTAGTGAGCCCGCGCGCACGGCCTGAGAATAGGGGCCGATGGCCGCGGGTGCATTGGTGGTTTCCACGACTGACTTAGTCATTTTGCAACTCCAGATTGGTACATCACGAATAGTTGCAAAAAATGTAGTTCAATGCAAGGCGTCGGCAACAGTAGTTGCTAGTGAAGAACGGGCTTCCTCTGCTAACTCCTGCAAGGCCCCGCGAGCTTCGTCCGGTAATTGTGCGTCAGCCTCCGCCTTATTCAGGCGGGTGAGGGCATCACCGGCTTGACCCATAGCTAGGTGCGCTTGGGCGCAGTGGACATGTAATTGCCACGGCAAACCCTTGCTGGACAGCCGTTCCGCCTGCCACACTAGAGGTGGGATCTTGGCAAATTCACTGGCAATGCCGTAAGCGCCGGTGAGTTCGATCAGGAATTGCGGATCTCGCTCGCCTTGCTGATAGTTGCGTTCTAGAAGGTGTGCCTTCAGATAACGGTCACCGGTGGTCGTTAGGTTCGCTGCGAGTGACAGCCCGGCCCAAGAGCAACGCTTTTCGGCGACTATCATCAGCATTTCGGGCAAATACTCGCCGTGTTCTTCGCGCATGATTTCCGCCAATAAATCCCAAAGCCCCAAATGATTCGGCTCAGCATCCAGGCCGGCAAGACACCAAGTCTGTGCAAGTTCGAATTGCTGTTGCTCTAGGTAGATTTGGACGAGATTCACATATGGTGCAGGTTCCGCTGGGAGCAGAGCCTGGGCGGCACGTAGATTATCTTCGGCAACGCTGAAGTCGGCGCTCAACATGGCTGCGACACCTAGGGCCAGGCGGGCGCGAAAATCATCGGAGATCATCTCTGAGGGATACTGCGAAGCGATCAAGAGGGCTGCCCGCGGCAAGTCCATCGTGACTAGTTCGTCAATCAGGTCCACGAGGCCGGTCGCGCTCAGTTCGGGTGCCTGGCCGCGGTAAGATGCTAGGTAGGCCTCTAGGTCCTCTGACTCCTCTTGGCTCGGTGGCGTCTGTCGCTGATCGCCGGCGTAAATTTCGTCGCTAATGCCCAGGTAGGAGCGCAATTGGGGGCCCATCGGATACGAATTAAAACGGTTAGCGGTAGACATTGGTAGTCTCTCCCTCGGACCTGTGGCAAAAAATAACGCGTGAACCTGTGCGAACTGCGGCATGTGGCCTTGAGTTTTGCGCTCGCTAGAAATACTGTGCCTAAGTCGAGTCAGCAAGAGAAAGGGTCAGCGCTAGGTGTGATGTCCGTTACGGGCTAGTCACGGCCTGGGCTTATTTTGACCTTGCCTGTGCTGGGTCTCGATGATACCGTCTTGTGACGGGAAGTTACTAAAATGACTGGATTATCTGATTACCGTTCCTGTTTGTTAGCGGGAGTTCCAAGCCGATGACAGAAGCTAGTGTGGCCGCAACCCCGAGTTTTAATGCTGGCCTGGGGCAGGAGATCTCTGCAAAATTTCCTAATGCCGGGTTAACCTACGTGAGTAATCCGGAGCACAGCGACGAGGACACCTTCTTGGTGGCACCTGATGCTGTGCTTGAAGTGACGCGGGAATTACGGCGTCATTATCCATTCCTGATGGACGTGTGCGGAGTGGATTACCCGGAGCGCTCTAAGCGTTTTGATGTAGTCTATCACTTTGCCGATCATGTAAACCGCCGTCGGCTGCGACTCAAGACAGCGGTAGGCGACGGTGAATCGCTGGCGTCGGTGACCTCGGTCTACCGGGCTGCCAACTGGTTTGAGCGGGAGGCATTCGACCTCTACGGTGTGCGCTTTGATGGGCACCCTAATCTGCGCCGCATTCTCTGCCATGAGGATTTTGTCGGCCATGCGTTGCGTAAGGACTACCCAGCCGATCGCAATCAGTCGCTGCTAACTCCAGTTGATCATACCTATGCTAAGGACCGGGCGCGCATGCGCGCGGAAGAAGAGGATCACCTGTCCGACCGAGTCTGGATCAACATTGGTCCGGCTCACCCTGCGACACACGGGACGCTGCGCTTCATGGCGGTTTTGTCCGGTGAAAACATCGAGCAAGTCGATACTGAGATCGGCTACTTGCATCGCTGCTTTGAAAAGATGTGTGAATCGCACGATTACAACCAAATCATCCCGTACACAGACCGTCTGAATTATTGCTCGGCCCCGATCAATAATCACGCCTGGTGTCGTACGGTCGAGAAGATGCTCAATATTGAGGTGCCGGCACGCGCCCAAGTCATGCGCATGATTCTCGATGAGTTCTCACGGATTATTGATCATTTTGTCTGCATTTCGACCAATGCGGTCGATCTTGGAGCGTTGACGAACTTCTGGCTGGGCTTTCAGGCTCGCGAAAAAGTTTACGATCTATTTGAGAAGCTTTGCGGCGCGCGCTTGACGGTTTCGTTAGCCCGTGTTGGTGGTATGGGCTTTGACCTGCCAGCCGGCTGGGTTGAGCAGGCCCTGAAGACCATCGAAGACATCGAGAAATCGCATTACGAGCTGGATCTGCTGCTAACGAAGAACAGGATCTTCGTCCGTCGTATGGTCGGCGCGGCGCCAATCGATGCCGACTTGGCGATCAACTGGGGTTTCACTGGTCCGTGTCTTCGCGCTGCAGGAGCTGCGGTCGATACTAGGGTGTGGGATCCGTACTACAGTTATGATCAAGTTGATTTCGATATTCCAGTCGGTACTCGTGGCGACAGCTACGATCGCTACATGGTCCGGATGGAAGAGATTCGTCAGTCGTGCCGGATTCTTAGGCAGTTGCTGCCGCACATTCCAAGCGGTCCGATCTCTGTCGATGACCCATCGATTCGTCTTCCGCGGAAGGCTGATGTCTACGGCAATATTGAAGGCCTTATGAACCAATTTATGTTGGTTATTCATGGGGTTAAGCCGAAGGCGGGAGAGATTTACCGGGCCCACGAGGGTGCCAACGGTGAGCTTGGTTTCTATGTCGTATCCGATGGTAGCGGCCGTCCGTACCGAGTTAAATGTCGTCCTCCGTGCTTCGCAATATTCCAGGCCTTTCCAGAGATGCTCAAAGGGCAGATGCTGGCGGATGCCATTGCAGCACTAGGTAGTATCAACATCATCGCGGGAGAGCTCGACCGATGAGCGTGTTCAGCGAATCGTTACAAGCAAAAATACAATCGTTTCTGACGCGCTACGAGACTAAGCGCAGTGCCATCCTTCCTGTGCTTCATGCCATTCAGGACGAGCACGGTTGGGTGTCCGAGCCCCAGATCGAAGAACTGCATCACACCTATGGTCTCGACAGGGTGCACGTGAAAGAGGTCATCTCTTTCTACGATATCTATAAAGACCATCCTGTTCGCAAGTACCAGATCCGGTACTGCAAAAACCTTACCTGCCATATGCTGGGCGCGCGCGAGGCGATCTGTCGGATCAAGGAGCACATCACGGCTCTAGATGCACAGTTGGGCGAAGACGGACCGTTCTCCCTGGAAGAGTTCCCTTGCCTTGGCAAGTGTGATGGGGCACCGGTTATGCTGGTAAATAAAGAACGTGTTGAGCATGCGACGGTTGATAGGGTAGACGAAATCCTCGCCAAATACGCACCGTTACCGAAGCTGTGAGGGAGCCGGACATGTCTGAAGCGAAGCCAAAAATTATCCTGCGGACTGAAGGCTTTCCTGACCAACGGTCGATCAAGACCTATGTCGACAAGGCAGAGGGTTACACCGCTGTGCGGAAGGTGCTTGGTGGTCTCAGTCGCGAACAAGTGATTGAAGAAGTGAAGCAGTCCGGACTGCGTGGCCGCGGTGGCGCAGGCTTCCTTACAGGTCTCAAATGGAGCTTTGTCCCTAAGGATATGCCTGGGCCGAAGTATCTCATCTGTAACAACGATGAGAGCGAGCCGGGGACGTTCAAGGACCGCTATATTTGTACGGTCAACCCGCACCAAATCATCGAAGGGATGATCATTGCGGCGTATGCGATCGGTGCCAACAAGGGCTACATCTATACGCGTTGGGAGTTCCAGGAAGAGATTGGCTACTTGGAGACCGCAATTAAAGAGGCCTACGAGGCTGGGTTCTTAGGTAAGAATCTGTTTGGCTCTGGTTTTGATTTTGAGCTCGACCACTATTCGGGTGCCGGAGCTTACATCTGCGGGGAAGAGACTGGCCTGATTAGCTCACTCGAAGGTAAAAAGGGTCAACCCAAGGTTAAGCCCCCATTCCCAGCCGTCTCAGGCTATCTGGGACGCCCAACCATTGTTAACAATACCGAGACCTTGGCTAACGTGCCCTGGATCATCAATCACGGTGCCAAGGCGTTCAGGCAGTGGGGTACGGAGAAAAGCCCGGGCACTAAGCTGTTCTCCATCTCGGGAGCCTTGAATAAGCCAGGTGTGTATGAAGTGCCGCTAGGGTACCCGTTTGCGTCATTGCTCAATGACGAAGGCGGCGGGATGCAGGCTGGACGTAGCTTGAAGGCTCTGATCCCAGGCGGCGCATCGGCCCCAGTTTTGACACCGACCGAGTGCGAAGGCCTGACCATGGACTACGAGGCCATGGCTCAGCGGGGGACTATGCTTGGTTCCGGTGCTGTTATGATCATTGATGATCGTCAGAGCATTGCTGAACTACTCAAGGTGACCATTGAGTTCTTCGCCCATGAAAGTTGCGGTCAATGTACGCCGTGCCGTGAAGGCACCGGTTGGCTCAATAACATCATGGACGGCATTCTCGATCGCAGTGCTAAGCCAGATAATATCGAGCGTTTGCGCACGGTGTCGCGCAACATGGGTGGTAAGACCATCTGCGCGCTGTCGGACGCTTGTGCGATGCCGGTGATGGCATTTGTGCAGAAATTCAGTGATGAGCTGCAAGCCTATTTGGCTGCAGGCTCGGGGAGTCATAGCAAGTGAGCCAAGAGAGCCAAGTGACCCAGTTGCCCAAGGAAACGATCACTTTTAATTTGAACGATCGCGACATCACTGTGCCCAAGGGTACGACGGTGATGGAAGCTGCTCATCGCAATAATGTCTACATTCCGCATTTTTGCTGGCATCCGGGGCTCAGCATTGCTGGCGTGTGCAGATTTTGCCTAGTTAAAGTCGACAACCGGCCGAAGCTGGAGATTGCCTGTAACCTTCAGGCAACACCTGGAATGAAGGTGTCGACACTGCTACCGGAAGTTAAAGAAGCCCACAAATGGGCCCTTGAGTTCCACTTGGTGAATCACCCACTCGACTGTCCTATCTGTGACCAGGCGGGTGAGTGCAAATTGCAAGACTTCTACATGGAAGTAGGCAAGTACAAGAGCGAGATGGATCGTCCTAAGGTCTTGAAGCCAAAGGCGCTCAATGTCGGCTCTGAGTTGGTACTCGACACTGAACGCTGCATCCTCTGTGATCGTTGCGTGCGGTTTGAACAAGAAGTCACCAAGACTGGCGCACTCGGTATCTTTAACCGCGGCGACCGCGCTATTGTAGGTACCTTTCCTGACAAAAAGATCGAGCATAACTACCAAGACAACCTGGTCGACATTTGTCCGGTTGGCGCCTTTACCTCGCGCGATTTCCGCTTTAAACAACGGGTTTGGTTCCTCAAGGATAAACCTGCAGTATGTCCAGGATGCTCGACCGGCTGTCATGTAAATGTGTATGCAAAGCCGGAAGTCCGCACTTATTACCGCGTTAAACCGCGCGAATCTGCCGTAAACAGCTTCTGGATGTGCGACACCGGTCGTAAGACGTACAAGCATTTGAATCAGGATCAGCGACTGCGCTTTCCCGTAGCGACTGATAGTGCTGGCAAACGTAAACGGGTATCCACAGCTGAAGCCGTTGCGAGTCTGGTGGCACAGTTGCGATCGGTTGCCGTGCAGGACGTCGCCTTGCTGGTTAGTCCTCAGTACACCTGTGAAGAGTATGCGGCGTTCTTCGATTTCTTCGTCAAGAAACTCGGCGTGACCAAAGTCTTCCAATGGCGTGAACCGACGGAAAAACTAGAAGAATTTGACGGTCTGCTCTACCGCGGTGACCACAATCCGAATACCTTCGGCTTGAGCGAAGCTTTAGCTAAAGTAGGCCTGCCGAAAGACGTGAAGAACGGCTTTGACGACTTGGCCCACAGCGGTGCGAAATTGGTGATTGCCTTGGCACCAGAAATTGGCTTCCAGTTCCCTAGTCTAGACTCGCAGTTCCAACGCTTGTCGGAATTGCCCTTTGTTTCCGTCTGGACGACGTCTGCTGCCGCTTACAATGTGCAAGGGTTCAAGCACCTGCTGCCGCTTAAGGGCTTCGCGGAGAAGCGCGGCAGCTTCCTTAATTACCAAGGTAAAGTCGGTGAGCTAGCACACCCATTCCCAGCGGCGGTTGACGACGCTCATGATGTGGTGGAAGTAGTGACTGCCGTCGCTGATGTGTGGGCCCACGCACTGTAATTGGTGAGCTTATCGGGAGAGGAAGAGCAACATGGCAACTGGAATCATTAAAGTAGCGCCGCCGCCAGAGGACAAAAACCTCTTTCAAATGGCTTATGGCTATGCGAGCACCATATTTGCTGGGATGTGGAAGACGGGCGTCATCTTCTTCCTGCAAATCACTGGCCGTGAGAAGACCAACACCCTAGAGTGGCCGGAGCAACCAGCCACCTACAGTGAGCGCTTCAAAGGCAAGCATTTCCTCACTCGCCGTGACGATGGTCAGGTGCGGTGTACTGCATGTTTTCTTTGCGCTACCGCATGTCCAGCGGAATGCATCACGATTGTTGCCGGTCAGCACCCGACCAATGAGATTGAAAAGTTTCCGGTGCGGTTTGAGATCGACATCTTGCGCTGCGTCTTCTGCGGTTTCTGCGAAGAAGCGTGTCCTGTGGATGCGATTCGTCTGGGACCTGAATATGCCATGGCTGGTGCTGCTGGCGATAAATGGGTCTATACGAAAGACTACCTGGCTGATCGCGGCCAGCTCCATGGTGGTATCACCAGCGTTAAAGAAGAAAATACTAAGCACTTTACCACCGATCACAATCCGCACGGTGACGATCTGATCGCCACCGATGCACCGCATATGCGGCATCACTAAGCGATCAGTGGCTTGGTGACACTTAGGTGCGACCTATGAAACTCCAGTTAATACTCTTCCGGCACGCCCAAGCAGAAGATGTAGGGCCAGACGGTAGCGACCACGGTCGCCGCCTGACGGCCCACGGGACAGAGCAGGCAGCTAAAACGGCTAAGCATTTAGCTAAAGCACATTATCATCCTGACCTCGTCTTAGTGAGTGACGCGGCTAGGACATTGGGTACTTGGGAGCATGCTGAGCCATGGCTTGGTACCAAGAATGACGTTAAAGTTAAGCTCCGGAATCTCCATCAGATCTACTCTGACGGGGTCAGTGAGTTATGCACGCTGATCGGCAAGCAAGACGGCCGAGAGCATCCCGTGATTATGCTGATCGGACACAATCCTAGCATTTCTGAGTTAGCGAGTGTGCTGACGGGACGTGACCTTCGCTTTTCCAAAGGCCAAGCAGTGGTGATGAATCTGGACAGCGATTCATGGGCAGAGGCTGTCTATGAGACTGGCGACTGGAAAGTGGACGCGCAGTTTGGCGGTAAACACTAGAGTTAGGCTATAAATGCCATGACTTCCTCTCGGATTCCCTCTCGACGCCGGATTGTTAGCTTGGTCCCGAGTCTTACGGAGACTTTGGTGCACCTGGGCCTGCGGTCTGAGTTGGTCGCTTGCACCTCGTTTTGTGTCGATCCACCTGATTTACATCGGGATGTCGTGATTGTTGGTGGCACCAAAGATTTTGACGTCGAAAAAATTCTCGCGCTGCATCCCACGCATATCATCGCTAATCAAGAAGAGAACACAAGAGAGCCAGTCGAGTCCTTAGCAAGTCGCGTTCCGACTTTGGTAAGTTTTCCCAAAGGCCCGGCAGATGTGCCTGCGATGCTGCGGGATATGGGGCGATTTCTTGATTGCTCGGATGTTGCTGAGCAACTAAGCCAGGCCATTGAAGCTCAGTTGGCATGGTGTAGGCGGACAGACGATGCACAAGAACACCGCGTCAGATTCCTCTACTTGATTTGGCGCGAGCCTTATATGGCAGCGGGACCAGATACATATATTTCCCGTCTTTTAGAGTGTGCCGGGTGGGAGAATGCTTATCAGGGGACAGAACGTTATCCTACATTGAGCTCTGCAGAGATCGCCGCTTTGGGTGTAGACGAAATCTTGCTAAGTAGTGAGCCATTTCCGTTTCGTAATCGCCACGCACAGAAACTGCGTGATGAGGGCGTCCGCACCGGCAGTATGTCTAAGATCGATGGCAAGACTTGCTCTTGGTTTGGCTGGCGGACTCTTCCTGCGCTAGAATTTATTCGTGAGGTGCGCGACCGTAGCCGTAATCTTGATTTTATTCGATCTGTTCCCTCGGTTTAGAGTTCTTTGGTTTAAAGCGATAAGGCAAGCCTCATGTCTAAAGAAAAACCTGTTTACTCGACAGCAACGGGCTCCAGCCGGCGTGACGCTACTGAAGGGTCCTCATCGTATAAGCCCAGCGCCGGTCCCTGCAAAATGCGCCTGGAGACCAAAGGTCGCGGCGGTAAAGCGGTGACCGTCTTGTTCAATCTGACCTTTCCTAACGAAGCAGAAGCTGTGTCCGTCATGAAGCAGATGCAAACCAGCCTCGGCTGCGGTGCCACGTTTAAAAATGGTACGATTGAGCTTCGTGGCGATATGCGCGACCGCATTGCGTCACATTTCGAGCGTCTTGGGATGAAGTTGGTTCGGGCAGGTGGTTAAGGCGCTTTTTTCTGCCCTGTAGCAGTGGTGCCAATCCCGACGTTACCGCTGCTAGCCTTAGATTGTGCATAAAAGATGCATATGATATCATATGATGTATATGCATATCACCTGGAGTGAACCCTATGCGCACAACAATGATCTTGAGAGACGACCTTATAAAAAAGGCTATGGAGTTGACCAACATAAGTGAGAAAACAGCATTGGTTCACGCGGCGCTTGAGGCACTAATCGCGCGAGCCGCCGCCGAGCGGCTCGCTGCGTTAGGTGGCAGCGACAAGGCAGCAAAGATTCCCAAGCGGCGTCGCGTTAGTTAACTGAGCGCTACTTTATCGCGAACGAGGACAGCATGATCTTGGTTGATACCTCTGTTTGGATCGAACACTTTAGGACTGTAAATAGCGAGTTGGTCACTTTACTTGCCGAAGGCCAAGTCTTAACCCATCCTCATGTCATCGGTGAAATCGCTTGCGGTAGTCATCGTCAGCGCCAACAGATTCTAAGTCTGATGCCTCTACTACCACGAGCAAAGGTCGCTTCAGATGCGGAGGTACTGACTTTAATTGATGATTACGAGCTATTCGGCAAAGGCATAGGGTGGATAGATGCTCATCTATTATCGGCTTGCTTACTAAGTGGCGCGACTCTATGGACCCTGGATAAGAAACTGGATCGATTAGCTCGAATCGTTAGCGTTTAACAATTTCCCACTTCTAGATCATCTAGCACCAAATGCCAATTTTGAGTTAATTTGTACGTTTGATGACAATGCAGTTAAGCTTTACGACTGTAAGGTCCTCTTTGAAGAGAGTGGCCCTATGCTCGAACCACTGCGGAAATTAGCCTTTTTCAAGCGAGTCTTCCTAGAAATGGGCGCGCCTACTTGGCCGAATGGATTCGATAATTGCGCCGACTTAATTTATCGGGATGCCAAAACGGTTAAGTGTGCAAAGAGACCGGCTGCCTAAGTGGATTTACTCCGATCATGAACGAGCATCGTAGCTATTTCAGCTATTCCGCAGCAGGAACAGCTGAAATGGCTACGACGCAGTCTAGGTGATTTTTGGAAAGTCTTCAGCAGGACCAGCTGCAATAGCTACGTTGGATTAGTCGTCCCTATCACCAGCCCCAACCCTGTCCGCAACTCCGCCTCAGCGACACATCGGCGCATCGGAGAATTGGCTGCATAGGAACGCCTTGAGCTGGGCGGACTCGGCCTGAAGTTTCCTGATGGCTGCGTCCTTGGCCTGACTTTCGGCCTTTAGGGCAGCGATCTCCGCGTCCATTTCAGCCTTAATGTCCTGGACTGATTTTACGAGCGGCACAATCAAGCCGTTGTAGTTAAGCCCGAGCACGTTGCTTACCGTTTCTGTACTGCCATCGGTATAAGTGATGGTGTCATCGGTGCCAAATTGTGTGACTAGCTTAGGGAACACCTGCTGCACTTCCTGTGCGATTAAACCGACCTGGAGGCCTTGGGTACGGTCGCGCTCGGAATCCCGCCAATTATAGTTGACGGGGTGTAGTTTGAGGATCCCGCTTAGACCATATTCTGATCTTAAGTCCTCGATGTTATTCTTCACGCGTTCGTCGGACATGTTGGTCACGGTGACCGTACTGCCGTTGATCTGCATCGGTAACCAGCTCGATCCAGTTCGATTGTAGGCCTGGAGGTAGCCGGTGCCTGCTCTGTAGATCATTTCCATTCCGACGCCGGTTGATGGCCAGGTGCCATTATCTTGAGCCCTTAACGGACCTACGACATCCAGCACGGTTCGCGGGGACGTAGTCCCTATCCCGACGTTGCCGCCTTGGAGTACTACTGCTCCAGAATCGACATTAAAAATCATATCGGTTCCACCCGCTCCGGTCCCGACATAACCTTTTCGCGTAGAGCCGTTGTAAAACGTCATAAAAGTTTGGGCTGCTCCACCACTCAACCGAATGCTCTCACTGCTCCCGCCTATGTCAAATTTCGCTCCCGGCGATGTCGTCCCTATCCCGACGTTGCCTTGATGCTGAAGGGTGAGCCCAGGGGTCAGTGTAGAAGAGGACGCGGGAGTGTACAGCAATTGAACCCCGCCGCCGTAACTTCCATCCGAATAAGTGTGCCATCCTCTGATTCCACCAGAGGCTACC